>CAVOAK010000041.1:0-20684 GCA_963693665.1 Alphaproteobacteria bacterium
TGGATCAGCGTTTGAAAGCGGGAGATCGGTCGCTGAACGCGACCGTCGGTCTGGATTCAGAAGAGCAGTTTCAGGATTTGCTCGTCGACCCTAGTATGGACCAAGAAAGCCGCGTCGGGGATGATGAAGAGTTTGCAAATCGCCGCGCATTTTTGGTGAGCGCTCTAGCTAAACTTAGTGATCGCGAGCGTCATATATTGGGCGAGCGGCGCTTGCAGGAAGATCCGCCGACGCTTGCAGATTTAAGTGAGGAGTATGGTATCTCGCGCGAGCGCATCCGTCAGATTGAGGTTCGCGCATTTGAGAAGCTGCAGGCGGCGATGCTTGAGGCTGCAGCTGATGTGGCGAATCATTCTGAAAAGGCTCTCGAAGTTGTCAACTAGGGGCTCGGAATCGAAGCAGATGCCGACCGAGGCCTAAGACAAAACTGATGGCGAACAGGGCTGTTGCCGCGATCACTATCGATGGTCCCGATGGCGTGTCCCATTCAATTGACGCAGCAAGGCCAAAGAAAACGGCGAGCGCGCCGACGAGGCTGGCGATGGCAGCCATTGTCTCCGGCGTTCGCGCAAAGCGCCGCGCGGTGGCTGCAGGAATTATCAATAGAGAACTGATCAGCAAGACACCGACAACTTTGATTGATACGGCTATGATAAGTGCAATCAGCAGCATAAAGACGAGTCGTGCTGGTAAAACGTGCACGCCTTCAGCTTCGGCTAATTCTTCGTGTACTGTCATGGCGATGAGCGATCGCCAAAGCATCGCCAGACATGCCAAGGTTGCAACGCCTCCACCGTAGATCCAATAAATATCGACTGTTGTTACGGCGAGGATATCGCCGAACAGATATCCTAAAAGATCAACACGCAACCACTCCATAAGGCTGATAGCAATCAGGCCAAGCGACAATGCGGCGTGCGAAAGAATTCCGAGCAGGGTATCTGTCGACAAGCGGCGTTGACGTTGGAGAAGGACCAAAATTACTGCGAGGACAATTCCCGTCCCGACAATACCAAGGGTTACATCTACGCCAGTCAGCAGACCGAGGGCGACTCCCAAGAGCGCGGAGTGGGCCATAGAGTCGCCAAAATATGCCATGCGCCGCCAAACGATGAAGCACCCGAGCGGGCCCGCTACGGCAGCGACACCCAAACCGGCAATCAGTGCCCGAATAAGAAAATCGTCCATCTTCAGTCCGGACTCCCCGTGGGGCTGTCGTTTGAAGAATATTCCTCATGCCCGTGCACATCGTTATGAACGTGTCCTTTTCTATCGTCTTTGAGAGGGATGACCGCACCAGACACATCATGCGTATGGTCATGATCATGAGTGTAGGGCGCGATGTTTTGAACAGCGCTTGGGCCAAACAAAGCACGGAATTCAGGGTTCAACCGTACTGCTTCCGGTTTTCCAGAGCAGCAAATGTGATGGTTAAGACAGATGACCTGATCCGTTGATGACATAACCATGTGAAGATCGTGCGAAATCATTAATACGCCACATCGCAGCTCATCCCGCAGCGTCGATATGAGGCCGTATAGTTCTGCTTCTCCAGCAAAATCGACGCCTTGCGTAGGCTCATCGAGAACGAGTAGGTGCGGCTCGCGGAGCAGTGCACGCGCAAGTAAAACGCGTTGCAATTCGCCGCCAGACAATTCGGACACGTTCGCGTCGGCGAGTTTGGAAACACCAGTCATGGTCAGCGCATCGGATATTTTTGCTCGTGAGCACGAGTGCGTCAGTGTCATCAGACGACTGACCGTCAATGGTAATACCGGATCGATAGAGAAGCGTTGCGGCAGATAGCCCACGACAAGCCCATGGCGCCGCACAACACGGCCACGATCGGGGGCGAGAAGTCCTAATACTATGCGGGTAAGAGTCGTTTTGCCCGACCCGTTTGGTCCTATCAGTGTGACGATCTCACCAGCCTGGACGGCAAGATTGATGTCGGTGAGCACACTCACGTTACCGAAGCGGAGATTGACATTCTGCACGTCGATGAGCGGTGGGATCGATTGATCGTCCATGATATGTCCGGCAATACCAATTGGTTTGGAGCGAAATGTTATATAGTAACATTTTGGAAAGATATAATAGCGCAGCGCCGCTGATAGGCGGATAGATATCACTGAAAATACATATATTAAGCAATTTGCGCATCAACACGTCCATATGGCGTGCTACGTGCGACCTTTGGTCATTTCTAGTTTAACAGAACTTGCGAATGTGCAACCAAAACGTCGATGGGTTGATCAGCGTCAACGATAAACCAATCCATGACGCCGACCTACATGTCCGCATGCTTAAGCACAAGGTCAGCTGTCGCATCGGAGGCGTCAGGACCGCGACCCGAAATACGGTCTGCGCGCAGATCTCGGGGCGCATCGAGCCAAATGCCCGTGAAAGGAATACCGGCTTGGCGTGCAGCCTTCTTGATGGCCGCGCGTTGGGAAGGGTTCCTGAAAACTGCGTCGACAATAACACTCATACCGGCGTTGAGTGCCGCCGAGGCATCCTCGAAGACGTCGGCATAGGTCTTCAGTATCGCATCGGCGCTATAGCAGGATTGCGGCAAGGTTTCGAACATGCCGCGGCCAAACCGACGTTTGCGGAGAACGTCGCTGCGAATTATGAGTGCACCTGGCGCCGGGCCAAGCAACGGCGCTATTGCCTGTGCCAACGTTGACTTACCACAACCCGGTTGTCCTCCGACTGCGACAAGGCGTGGCGGTTCCACTTCTAAGTAATCGATTGCAAGCTCCGCATAGGTCCGTGCCTCTTCGTGTGTTGTCGATGTACCTACGGTGGAGGCGACGCTTGTTACGGCCGCGATCTTGGCCCGTATCGCAGCTCGGCATGAAAGGAAAAGCGGCAGGTTCATGAGGCCGTATGTGTCGCCCGTAAGTGCCATATATCGGTTAAAAATAAGATTCACAAAGTCTCGGCGGCCACGGTGGTCCAGGTCCATCAACAAAAATGACAAGTCGTAAAGTGTGTCGATACAGGCGATAGCGTCGCTGAATTCAATGCAATCAAAAAGTGTTGGCCTGTTTTCGAACATACATATATTGCGGAGATGCAGGTCACCGTGACAGTGCCGAACAAATCCTTCGGCACGTCGCCGTTCGAGCGTCTCAGAACAATTTTCAAGTGCCGCTGTTGAGAGCGTTCGAAGCGTCGCAAATCTTGGCGGTGCAAAGACGTCCGACATGGCCGATAGCTCGTCCATATTGTCCTCCACAACCCAGCGCATCGCGGCAACACCTCCTTGGTCATTGCGGATTTCTGCATCCTTGTGAAAGGCCACGACATGATCCGTCAGCTCAAGCAATTGCGTGCTACTGAGTTCGTTGCGCTCAGCGAGTTGATCGAAGAGTAGATCCTGTTCGAAACGGTGCATGACCACGAGCCAGCCAATTGAAACCCCGTTGCCGTTTATTGCTAGCTGGCCAAAATGCGTCACGAGTCACTGGGACCGTGCCGATATAGAGGTCGGCTGCTGTTCGGCGATTCAAACGGATTTCAGCCTCACAGGCATCGCGACGTTTGGCGGCGCTGGTGAAGTCAAGAAATGGAAACCACACGGCACGCTTTAGCTTGTAGGCAAGGTTTCCAGCGAGAAAAACAACAGCGCCATGTGTGTCGATGCGCTTAACGGCACATTCATCGTGGCTTGCGGGATCCGCAAGAAAATCCATTACTGGACCCTGATCCTCCGCGATTTCTCCCGGCTCCATGGAGACAGTCTAAAATCGATGAAAGTTGGATGCGAGTTCAGATACATGGTGGGGGAATGTAAATGGCAGTAATTGCCTCTGCGGCGTGTTTTCGTTAGTGAATGGTAACAAGGCTCAGGCATAAAATATGGGCTCATGAGCGTGCGGTTAGGAGAAGAGAAAATGGACGGAAAATCACGACTTGCAGAACGGGTTCGGGCTCGCACGTTGACCATTGCGCCAGGCGTTTACGATATGATCTCGGCAAGGATCGCAGACGGGCTTGGATTTGATGCGATCTACATGACTGGATACGGGGTGACGGCCTCGCACTTGGGCCTACCGGATGCGGGGCTAGCTTCGTACACTGAGATGGAATCGCGGGCGCGGATGATCGCTACAGGAACAACGACACCCCTGATTGCAGATGCCGATACTGGTTATGGAGGTCTTTTAAACGTGCAGCGTACTGTCCGAGGGTACGAAGCGGCTGGTGTCGCTGCAATTCAACTCGAGGATCAGGAATTTCCGAAGAAATGTGGCCATACTGAAGGCCGGAGGGTTATTTCTTTGGACGACATGGTGCGGAAAATTGAAGTCGCGGTTGCCAGCAGGAAGGACCCCGACTTTCTCATCATTGCGCGCACCGACTCGCGCACGTCACTGGGTCTCGATGAGGCGTTGCGCCGGGCAGATGCCTATCGCGCCGCAGGCGCCGATATCCTTTTTGTCGAATCGCCGGAAGATGAGGCGGAATTTGAACGCATCGGTCAATCGATCGACGCGCCACTTCTCGCCAACATGGTTGAAAGTGGGCGCTCATCTGTACTGAGCCCAGAACGTCTGACAGAGTTCGGCTTCGCCATTGCGCTTTATCCGGGGACGGCGTTTATGGCAGCGGCGCATACGTTGTCTCAAGTATACAGCCATCTCCGCGAGCACGGAACCAGTCTGGATATGGAGCAACCCCTAAACACGCTTTCTCAAATGAACGAGACGATGGGGTTTGAGGCGGTCTGGGAGTTCGACAAACGATGGTCGGAGACGTGAATTCTCGTCACCAGGATGTGGTCCCTAAGGCCATAATTTTTGACCTCGATGATACGCTTATCAACAGCAACCGTCGGCAGGCCTGGCATCAGACTGTGCGTGGTTTCGCGCAACGTTTGCAGGGACGCGATGCGGATACAGTCGCGACTGCAATCGCCGATACAGCTGAGGAATTTTGGGCGGATCCGAAATGCAATCGAAAATGGGGTCTCCGAATTCCGGAGGGACGTTTAGTCCTGTTAAGGAAGGCGTTACTCAGTGTTGGACTGAATGATGCTGATCTTATGGAAGATTTGACCTCTGCATTTGTTGCCAGTCGGGAAACCACGCTCGCGCTCTTCCCTGGCGCCAGAGAATCGCTCGAGCAATTAGGCGAACAAAGTGTCCGGCTGGCGATGCTCACAAATGGCGACAGCGATACACAGCGCAAGAAAATCGAACGGTTCAACTTGGCAAAATATTTCGACTATATTCAGGTTCAAGGAGAGTTTGGAGTTGGCAAGCCGGACGCGGCTGCATTTCAAAACGTGATGGATGTGCTTGAGTTGTCAGCCGAAGAGGTTTGGATGGTTGGCGATAACCTTGATCTCGATATGGCAGCAGCGCAGCGGATTGGTATTTGGAGTATTTGGCATGACCATGCGGGCAATGGTCTGCCAGCCAATCATGCTGTTCGTCCGGACCATATCATTTTGAGCATTCCGGAGGTGCCTGCTTTGCTTGAAGCGGTGCATCTCTCCCGAGGCTGAGTTGACAATGGCCTATGAGAAGCCACATTTGAATGATTCGGATTGGTGTTCAAAGTTTGGTGCGCCGCGTTTGGGATACCGTAGAACGCAAGTTACTGCACTACGCATCGGGGCGAGCGAATAGTGGTGATTTCAGTTCGGTCGTTCCTTGGCGTACATTAGTATTGCAGGATAAGCGCTGCAGCGCGGGAGATCATCGAAAGTGACAGCTTCAGGCGATTTTGTTCCGATGTTTGGTGCCGCTCCGTCGGCCCCACAAGATGATTTTGCCCTCGACGTTACGCTGGAAGGCCAACTTCTCAATGCCTCTGGCAGCACGCTCCGGTCGGATGGGATTCCGCAGGGGGAGCTTGCGGGTACCTATCTTAGTGATCATGCCGCACCATCGGACCGAATGCTGCTCCTTGAGGTGCTTACCGTATTATGGAGTCCGGCGGTGCGGGCGATTGATAAGGACAAGCTGGCCATTGCCTTGAAGGGAGCACTGGAAACGCTCAACGATCTGTTCTTCTCCAACATGTCGGAGCGGGCCTCCAAGATCATGCGTGAGGATATGCAGGCGATGGGGCCGGTGCGGCTAAAGGACGTCGATGAATCGCAACAGGATATCGTCCTGCTCGCCAAGGATCTTGCTGCGCGCGGCGAAATTATAATCTCCGAGGGCAAGGGTGACGATGAACTGATTTACTAATCACCAAAACAGCGGCGTTGATTTGATCAGTTTTCGTTGAAATACCTCCAGTGTTTGCGCGATAAATCAACGTATTTCATCGAAATATCCGTGCAACAACAGTGCTTCGACTCGGCTGCCTGGAATAAACCACTCAAATTAGGTGGTCTCCTTCACATTCCTAAATTTTGCGCAAAAAAAATTTAACGAGTAAGCAACATGGACTGTGACGCCTATCACTGTATTCCCACGTCAACTAGGCTTTTTGTAGAGGTCTTCTACCAGTTGGGGCGCTCAACAGGGGCCGGTACAGAAGTGGGCCGCCGGCATAGGGTGCGTGCGCTTTCGGCAATATTTGGAGGGATTGTCGAGTAATGCAAGAAGCATTGGTGATCTTGCTTGAGGATGTCAAGCGAGAGCGAAGCCGTCTCAATCGGGACGAGCTCGCCGAAAATATTTGCGAGCTGTGCTTTTCAGAAAATGCAAATTTGACCGAGCGTGAGTTGGCGCACGTATTCGATATTCTGCGCGCGCTCGTTGGCGATGTGGAAATGCATGTTCGCCGTACACTCGCGGAGCATTTGAGTGAGCGCAGCGATCCTCCGCACGAACTCATCATTGCCCTGGCGAATGACACAATCGAGGTAGCCTTCCCGGTACTTGTTAAGAACAATGTTTTGCACGATAAGGACTTGCTGCAGTTGATCGCAGAGCACTCGCAAGAGCATCGACTGTCCATCTCGCAACGACAATCGCTCTCGCCGGTAATAAGCGAAGCTCTTGTGCAAACCAACGATACGATCGTAATTGCGTCATTACTGCGGAACGACGGCGCGGAGAATTCGCCCGAATTATTGACGCGGTTGGTCGAAGATAGCCGCAACGCTGGCGCCTATCGTGAGCCACTTGTGCGGCGTCAAGATCTGACGCCTGACCTTGCGAAACGGATGTACGCCTGGGTCGGTGATGCATTACGCCAGTATATTGTATCGGCATATAAACTTGATCCAAGCGACGTGAAAGACGCCATTGCCAGTGCTATGACCGAGGCAATGCAGGAGTACGAGTTTGATGTGGGTGATCGGTCACATGACGTCGCAGCGCTGAGCCAATCGCAGATCAGCCGAGCGTCAGGTCTTCTGATAAATCTTCTTCGTGGGGAGGAGTTTAGGCGCTTCGAGGGGCAGTTTGGTCGATTTGCATCGTTGCTGCCGAGCGCAATCAGGCGCGTCCTTTATCATTCTGGAGTGGAAGGGCTTGCGATTGCGTGCAAGGCGCTGGGTTTTGACAGCATGACATTTAGCGAACTCCTGTTCCATTTGCACGGTGGGCGATCGAACCCTAAATTTCGGACGTCAAGCAAGTACCGGGAGGCGATGAAGTACTTTCATCATGTCGATCCAATTCGCGCACGCCATGTTCTCAAATCGTGGCGTGATGCACCGCCAGAGGGTTAGTCTCTGAAGGTTAGTTCCAGAGGCGGTGGCCCAGGGGGCTCAGTCAATGTTACGGCTCGGATAGTCCCAATGAAATCAATGTCAGCGCCGACGGGCTCAAAAACCCTCTAAAAATTTGAATATGTGCTCTGCGTAATTTTGCACCGTGAGCAAGCGTGTCGGGGAGTGATTAAGCACTAGGTTGGTTGGTCATCTGCGCTGAATCCTTGACAGTCGACCGTTGACCGCATCTGGTGACGCGGTTGTGCCGCCCAAAACAGCAAGAGTCGGAGAAATTGTGATGGCGATTGATTATTCAACGTCAGAGGGCAGTAAATACGCGCTGATCGATGCGGATCGCCTTTGGCACCGTCATGTTGAAATGGCGCGTTATGGCGCAACACCGCGGGGCGGGGTTAACCGCCTCGCGTTAACTCAAGTCGATATCGACGCCCATGTCGTTCTCGCCGAATGGGCGGGTGAGCGGGGCTTTTCAGTGTTCGTTGACGATACTGGCAACATGTTCATGAGGCGCGAGGGAAGCGACCCGGAAGCTGCTCCAGTGACAAGCGGTTCACACTGTGACACTCAGCCAACAGGTGGTCGTTTTGATGGAATTTTTGGCGTCCTCGCAGCGTTGGAAGCGCTTGTTTCTATTGAAGAGGCGGGTTTAGTCACGCGCCGTCCGCTAGAAGTTGCGGTTTGGAATAATGAAGAAGGTGTCCGGTTTACACCGAGCTACATGGGCTCTGCAATTTATGCTGGTAGTGTGGCCTTGGATTCTATGCTGGCGGCAACGGACAGTGATGGAATCACGATGGGGAGTGCCGTATTAGCCTTGAAGGCAGCACTTCCAAACGCTGCACATCGACCACTCGGTTCGCCGATTGCAGCATTTATCGAAGCGCACATTGAACAAGGGCCGGAGCTCGAAGTGGCTGGCGAAACGATCGGCATCGTAACTGGCATGCAAGGGACACGAAAATTTTCAATTGAGATTGCGGGTGACGAGGCGCATGCCGGAACTACGCCGCGCCGACATCGTAGGGACGCATTTGTCGAAGCTGTCGCAATCGTCAATGCATTGCATGAATTGTTTCATGATGCGGACGACACCGTACGGTTTACGATCGGCCAGTTTGAGGTTTTTCCGGGGGCACTTGCGGTCGTACCGGGGCGCGTCAGTTTCAGTATTGATTTCCGTCATCCTGAGCAGGAGACACTTGAAAGGCTCGGGAATGAAGTCGAACCATTGTGCCAACGCGTCGTAGAGCGTTGTACAGTCTCTGTAAGCGAGCCATCCAGAGCTAAACCACTGCGCTTCACCGGACTGGTCCCTGAAATAATTGAACGAGCCGTAGGTCGCCGCGGCTATCCGTACCGCCACATCTATTCGGGAGCAGGCCATGACGCACGACACATGGCGGGCATTTGCCCGAGTGGGATGATATTCGTGCCTTGCGAGAAGGGCATAAGCCACAACGAGGCAGAGAATGCTTCACCTGAAGACCTTGCTGCCGGCGCTCAAATTATCGCCGATGTTATGGTCGATTTAGCAAACAGAGATTAATCGTTATTTGGCATTCTGTTTGGAGAGCAGTTTTTCATCTGGATGATTCTGCGCGCGAAGACTACCGACGTTGCAGTAATGAATTGAAAATGCCAGCGAAACGACTTCCGGGTTATCGGCGAGAACACGATCCGACTTTTTGTACAGTTCGTCCCAGCATTTTCCAAATGGCTTGGGTTGCGCACGGCTACCCAGCGGTGTCGGTGCTTCGCGCCGGGGTCGCGGATCGTTTACTTCCTCCACTGCAATGCCACCGGCGATTGCTTCCGCTTCCGAAATATCCTGAAGCCGATCCTGAAAGCCCGTCAAACTGCGTTGACTGAGCGCTGATCACCGCTAAGCGGAACCTCATAGTTCAGACTGTTTTTGCTTTGATGGTGTCGTTCTACTTAAGGGACTCACCTCTATTCGCTCCGGTGGCTGACCACTCGTCGCTCTGTCAGCCATCATTCTGAACGCAGCCTCAAGATGGCGTACGAACAGTTCACGATCAAAAAATGGACTGGATTCCCGCGCTGCGATAAGGCGATCTTTTAGGCCGACAAATCGATCGGCTGCCAGTTGGGCAGCCGCGTCTTCGTATGCCGCAAGGTCTGGCAATACCATATCGTTGAGGCCGAGGGTCGCAAGCATGCTTGCTGTAGCGTGACCGGCGAGTGAAGGGCCAGGGCAGCAAAGAATAGGCAGGCCAGCGGTCAGCGCATCAAGCGCGGTTGCGTGTGCATTGTAATAATATGTGTCGAGAAACAGGTCCGCGAGACGATGTCGCGCAATATGCGCCGATCTCTCCAGGCGGTTGCGGGTAAAGATGAGGCGGTTTTCATCAATTCCGGACTTTCGTGCCGCATTTTTCAGCGCAGACTCAGCTTGACCGCCGCGCAACCACAGAACCGCATTTGGTGTGCGGCGCAAAATATTCATCCAGCATTCGAAGATAGCAGGTTCGATCTTGTAGGGCGCATTGAAGCAGCAGAAAACGGTGGCATCATCCGGAAGGCCGTGTTCTGCACGCGACCCGGCCTGGGTAGAAAGTCCAGTTTCGCTGTAGGTGGGTATGTAACAATTAGGTAGCATTACCGCCGCTTCCGAGAAATCAGATTCGATCTCAGGGGGGGCAGCTGTATAATCACAAACAATGTAATCGACCAATGATTTTCCCATGGTCGACGGATATCCAAGCCAGGAAATTTGGATCGGCGCCGGGCGCAGGGCCAATATTTCGCTGCGGGCACCGGCGGTGAGCCCCTGCAAATTAACGAGCAGGTCGATACCGTCTGTCGCGATGATATCTGCGGCTACTGCGTGGGAAGATTGCGAAATGTCACGAAACTGGTCCGCGTCATGCTCCGCAGACCGTCGATAATCGCTGCCGTCGTCTCTGCCGGTCGAGTAGACGTGAACTGAGACTTGCGCCCGGTCGTGAAGGGCGAATAAGCCGTGCATAATGTGACCAACGGGATGATCACGGAAATCGTCTGACAGGTAGCCGACGCGCAAAATTCCATGCATCGGCCGGTCTGGGATATCGCGTCGAGGATAGGCTGAAGTCCGCCGCCCAATTTTTGTTGCCCAACTATCAGCAAGGTGTCGTTGCGAGTGCATCGGGAGGCCAAGCATCAGCGATACAAATGGTCCGTTTGAGCTCGGCAAAGCTATGCTGAGTGCGTTCGAATCAAGAGTGCTGAACCGATTACGCAGGGCGTCGATGTTAGCCCAGTCACAAATCATAAGGCGTGCCGCGATTAATTTTGTTCGCGCCTGTGACAAGCTGGGTTTGTGCGCCAAAGATGCCCTGTACGAGTCGATTGCTCGTGAGTAGTCATTGGCATCGACGAAGGCGTCGCCGAGATTTATATGCGCTTCGCCAAGGGTGGGGTCATGACGCAGGGCTAATCGAAGGGCTGTTTCTGCACTTGATAGGTTTCCAAGTTCCCGCCAGACGGCGCCAAGGTTGGCATGTGCCTCGGCAAATGTTGGTCGCAATTGGATTGCTTCTTCAAATGCCTCGCGGGCGGGAACAAGTCGCCGCTGCGCGCGCAGCGCTAGCCCCAAATTGCACCAAGCATCGCTATTTCTTGGCTGTAATTCCACAGCGCGTTTTAACGACGCCTCAGCCTCAGAGGGCCGGTGTGCCTGCAACAGTGCAGTCGCGCGATTAAAATGTGCATCGAATAATGTGGGCTCTAGTTCTACCGCCCGCCAATAGCTCGCGAGCGCCATCTCGACCTTCCCAAGCGCAAGCTGCGCGTTTCCAAGGTTGTTATGTGAATGGGCATTGAGATTATCGCGGCTTATCGCCCGCTCGATAAACACCGCGGCATCTCTGGGTTGCCCGCGTTGAAGAATAACTGCACCCAGGAGATGCAATGCTTCGGTTAGGTTTTCTTGATCCAGTTCGCCGAGATGTTCTGCGTTATCGACGATTTGGCGGTAGCCCGTTTCCGCCGCATCTAATTCACCCACACGATGTCTGGCCAGTGCCGACCTAAGTTCGCCCGCGACATCCATGCCTGTTATTCCTCGTATGCGAGCGGCGCATCAAAAGGCACACCCAGCTTTTTACGTCCACCGAGGAATGTCAGTTCTATAATGCAGCAGGCGGCGCGTACGTCCCCACCGAGCTTTTGCGTCAATGCAATTGCAGCAGCCATTGTACCGCCGGTCGCAAGTAGGTCATCCAATATGACGATCCGCTGACCTGGCTCGATAGCACCGGACTGCATTTCTATGGTGTCGGTTCCATATTCCAGTTCATACGTGTGCCCCACGGTCGGACCCGGCAACTTGCCGCCCTTTCGCACCATGATGAATCCGCAGCCGATTTCAATTGCGAGTGGCGCGGCAACCAAAAACCCTCGCGATTCGATACCTACGAGGACATCCGGTGCATGCGGAGCCACATATTCGGCGAGGCGATTGACACATGCCCGCCAAGCGGCAGCATGCGCCAGCATCGGCGAGATGTCGTAAAATAGGATGCCCGGCTTTGGAAAATCGGGAATATGCGCGATATGATCCTTTAAATTCATCGACAATGGCTTTTTGTTGCTCAAATTAACGACCGTACTCTAGCGACGCTGCGGTAGTGTCGCAACGCGGGTGCGTCGCGGGCAAAGAGCCCTACTTCTTCCAATCACTCGACTATGGTATCGAAACGTCAAATTCTGTGAGGACGAGATATCTATGGTAGCCGAAGCGCAAGATTTGCAGCAGCCGGGTTGGCTTGTCGGCGCAACGGAGGGCGACAGTTTGGTGTTGCGCGCTGGAGGCGTCTGGGTTGTGGCAAAGATCGCCGCGCTGGATCGACTTGTGGCTGAGTTCGACGATAGCGTGTCTTCCTCCAGCGTGCAGATTGATTTGAGCGAAGTATCGCAACTCGATACATCCGGCGCGATGTTGTTCTACCGGGTGGCTAAGGCCTTTGAGAGCCAGGGTACCAAGGTCGCGTATACAGGCGTATCCGAATCCCACCAGCCATTGCTCCAGCTTGTTGAAGCCGCTGAGCGCGAACCTCACGACGTCGAGTTACCGCCAGAAAATACGTTCGTCTTGATGGTTGAACGGGTCGGCAAATCAGTGTTCGAGGCATTGGCCGAGGGCACAGCGTTGCTCAATTTCTTCGGCATGACGATTGTGAAGCTCTTACAGGCATTCAAGAATCCACGTAGGCTCAGGTTCGTATCCCTCGTGTATCAAATCGAGCAGACCGGCCTCAATGCTGTGCCCATTGTCGCACTTCTGTCGTTTCTTATCGGCCTTGTTCTGGCCTATCAGGGGGCAGATCAGCTTCGCCAGTTTGGTGCCGAGATATTCACTGTAAATCTATTGGCGGTTTCAGTTTTGCGTGAGATTGGTGTTCTGTTGACAGCGATAATGGTCGCCGGGCGTTCAGGCTCCGCCTTTACTGCTCAGATAGGCACGATGAAAGTCAATGAAGAGGTCGACGCAATGCAGACGTTGGGCCTCGACCCCATTGAAGTCTTGGTTCTGCCACGCGTAAACGCGCTACTGATCACATTGCCGCTGCTCGCCTTCATTGCTGATTTGTCGGGCCTTCTTGGCGGTGCGGTTATGTCGCTTTCTTCACTCGATCTCAACATCGTGCAGTTTATGCGGCAGCTCGAAGAAGCTGTATCGCTCAAGAATTTTCTCGTCGGTATGGTGAAGGCACCAGTCTTCGCTTTCTTGATTGCGATGGTTGGTTGTTACGAGGGCCTACGCGTTTCTGGGAGCGCGGAAAGCGTTGGGCGAATGACGACTAAGTCAGTTGTTGAGGCGATCTTCCTCGTGATCGTTGCAGATGCTGTATTTTCGATCGTCTTTGCGGTCCTAGGCATCTGATGCCAAGACGCAACAACTGGATGCCAGACCGAAGAAGGTATGCCATTGCTATGATGTCATCTCTCCATCAGCAGATAGATTGTTATAGGTTTGCGCTATGACTGACGAAGCTGTCATACGTGTTGCTGGTCTGCGGACCCAATTTGGATCACAGGTCATCCACGAGGGCCTCGACCTCAATGTTCGCCGCGGAGAGGTGATCGGTGTTGTTGGTGGGTCGGGAACGGGAAAGTCGGTTCTCCTAAGAACGATTCTTGGGTTGATCAGGCCGGCTGCCGGACAAATAGAGGTTCTGGGCGCAGATGCACTATCCGTAAGCGATGCAGCGCGTGAGGCAATGACTATTCGTTGCGGTGTTTTATTCCAGGACGGCGCTCTATTCTCTTCCCTAACGGTTGCGGAAAACATCGAAGTGCCGCTGCGAGAACATCTCCATTTGGCGCAACCGCTAATGAACGAACTGGCGGCGATGAAGATCGGCATGGTGGGTCTGCCCCGTGAGGCCGGGACGAAATTTCCCTCGGAACTATCCGGCGGAATGCGAAAGCGTGCCGGATTGGCGCGTGCACTTTCGCTCGATCCTGAAATTCTGTTTCTGGATGAGCCGACAGCTGGACTCGATCCAATTGGTGCCGCTGCATTCGATAAACTAATTCGCGATTTG
Source organism: Alphaproteobacteria bacterium (assembly GCA_963693665.1). Taxonomy (GTDB): domain Bacteria; phylum Pseudomonadota; class Alphaproteobacteria; order UBA8366; family CAVOAK01; genus CAVOAK01. The sequence continues at coordinate 14,200 of CAVOAK010000041.1, forward strand.
CAACAAAGCCTTGGACTTTCTGTGTTCATGGTGACCCATGACCTTGACACGTTGATAGCGATCTGCGACCGAATTGCCGTGCTCGTGGATAAGAAAGTCCGAGTTGGAACACTGGAGGAACATTTGCACGACCCCCACCCTTGGATTCAATCTTATTTTCACGGACCGCGTGCTCGCGCTGCTTTCGATGCGGGCGCCACAAAGGCGTCGGTATAGATCATGGAAACACGCGCAAGCTATCTCGTTGTCGGCGGATTTGTTCTCGTCTCACTTATCGCTCTTGTCGTTATGGTCATTTGGCTGGCGGGTACAAAATTTGATGAGGAATTTACCTACTACGACATTCTATTTGAAGGTTCGGTAACTGGGCTGAAATCCGGTAACCCGGTCCGCTACCGAGGGATTCCCGTCGGTGTCGTCTCCGATATGGGTATCGACAAGGATAATGTGGAGCGCGTCCGCGTCACGATTGAAGTTCCCAGCGATACGCCGATTAAGGAAGACGCAATTGCGTCTTTGGAATTTCAGGGTATTACTGGTGTCGCCTATGTGCAGATTGAAGGCGGGACCCAGGACGCGCCCATGCTTCGCCCACAATTGGGTCAACCCAAACCTATCATTAAGTCCAAGCCGTCTCAGCTGCAGGAAGTATTCGATGCAGCTCCCGAGGTGCTCAACCGCTTTATCGCCTTACTCGAACAGGCGAGCGTTTTGCTTGGTACAGAAAACCAGTCGAATGTGTCCGATACCCTACAAAACATTACAACGTTTACCAATACGCTGGCAGAAAATTCTGACGATGTCGGTTCTATGATTTCCGACAGCGTAAAAGTAATAAACGAACTTCGCCTTGCATCGGCGGAGGCCCGTTCCGCGGTTACCGACCTACGCGGACTCGTCGGGGATGTCACGGACAACGTTGCGCTCATTACGGGGGAAGCGCGCACAACAATGGACGACATTCGCGCTCTTACATCTGACCTTCGCGATGATGCGCAGAATTTGAGCGGACGCCTTGATGGCACACTGACGATTCTTGATAAGGAAGTGCAGGGCCTCGGTGGAGAAACAAAAACGACGCTTTCAGCTGTCCGGCAAGCATCGGAGCTGCTGGCCAAAATACTTGAGTCCAATCAAGGCGCGGTAACCGATTTCACTGCGTCCGGATTGTACGAATTCACGCAGTTGCTCGCTGAATCACGCATACTCGTTTCGTCACTGATGCGAATCTCGTCCGAAATTGAGCGTGACCCTGCCCGCTTCCTGTTTGGTAATGCGCAGCAAGGTCTGGAGGTAAAATGATCGAAAAAAGTAGTTGGATCCGTTGCTTTGTTTCTGTTGCAGTTCTGTCAGTGCTGCTTTCAGCCTGCGTCGAATTGCCCGGCAGCGGTGATCCTTCGAGATTGTATGTCCTCACCCCGAAGAGCACGTTTCCGGAGAATCTGCCGACAGTTGATTGGCAGTTACTGGTCGAAGTGCCCGTGTCAGCGGCGGGCCTAAACACGGCGCGTATTGCGGCTCGTCACAGTCCAATTGAGCTCAATTATATCGGTGCTGCAAACTGGACAGACTTTGTGCCTCGGATGGTACAGTCGTTGCTCGTCGAATCATTTGAAAACAGCGGTAAAATTATCGGTGTTGGGCGGGAAGCTATCGGTTTGCGCTCGGACTATTTGTTGAAGACGGAGGTCCGGGAATTCCAGGCCGAATTCGATGGCACCAAGATTGGCAGCGCGAAAGCAACAACTGCTCCGGAAAGTCCACCGGAAGTGCGCGTCCGCATCAACGCAAAACTAATTAAGATGCCACAGCGCTCAATTATTGCCTCGCAGACCTTCGAAAATTTGGTCAAATCGGATGAAAATTCGATGGATTTAATCATTCATGCATTTGATGATGCGTTGGGCAAGGCGCTGAAGGATATCGTCGTGTGGAGCCTAACCAACGGCGAAGCACGTTGGTCCAAATAGCGGTATCTAGTCTAGCGCCGTTATGGGCGGTTGATTTGTTGGTGTCTCGAGTCCGCCAGATATCATGAGTTCTGCGAGTGAGAGACGCGTCACACCGCTTGTGATCGCCGTGGCACCCAATGGCGCAAAAAAGACGAAAGACGATCACCCGGCACTGCCGATCGAGCCGCGAGAACTCGCGATCGAAGCGGCGTCTTGCATTGAGAAGGGTGCGGCGATGATCCATCTCCATGTGCGTGATGCGCGTGGCGGTCATTCGCTCGACGCGGATGGCTACCGCGCTGCAATCGACGCTATTCGAGCTGACGTCGGACAACGAATTATTATCCAAGTTACAAGTGAGGCCGTTGGTATTTATCGGCCTGACGAACAGATGGCGATGGTGCGCGAGGTGCGCCCGGAAGCAGTCTCGCTGGCGATTTGTGAACTATGTCCGCCCGGGTGCGACGAAACTGAAGTCGCAAAATTCTTCGCTTGGATCTCGTCTGAGCGAATAATGCCGCAGTACATCATGTATTCCGCAGAGGAGGTCGAGCAGTTCTTGTCACTGCAGAAACGCGGTATTATTCCCGATGAACATCCGTTCGTACTCTTCGTTCTCGGTCGCTACACCAAGGATCAGCAATCCTCTCCTCGAGATTTACTGCCATTCCTCGGCGCTAGTGGCAGCGTGCCGATGGAGTGGTCGATGTGCGCGTTTGGGGCGGAGGAGGTGCGGTGTGCCTTGACAGCAACCGCGCTTGACGGCCATTGCAGAGTTGGATTCGAGAACAATACTCTTTTGCCGAACGGTACGACGGCACCGAACAATTCGGCACTAGTTGCAAGGGTTCACGACGGAGCCACGCTCATGCACCGGCCCATTGCCGATGCAGATACAGCGCGCGCATTGCTGAGCCGAGAATGAGCCTAATTCAAAAATTCACGGTTGTTGTTGTGGCAACCCTGGCAGGCCTGAATTACGCATCCGCACAGGAAGCCGGCACCCTCGGTATTGATTACACAATTATCGGCGGCGGACGCGTGTCGGGTCTTTATTATCCAGCCGCAGGCGCACTCTGCCAGTTGTTCAACCGCCAGAGTGCTGCCGCGCGCTGTTATGTCGAAAGCAATCCGGACTCGTTTGCAAATCTACGGGCACTTCGTAATGGGTCTATTGATTTTGCCATCGTGCAATCCGACTGGGTCCGTCAGGCGGCGATTGGCAATGGCCCTTTTAAGGATGAGGGTGCAGACGAAAATTTACGAACGATACTCTCACTACATGGAGAAGCGCTGACGATTCTTGCTCGCAAGGCATCGGGCATCAGAAGTTCCGTGGCGCTCGCCGGTAAACGCGTGAATGCAGGTCCGCAGGGAACCTATCAACGGCTGCTGACAGATTGGCTTCTCCAGGCACAAAATCAAAATTATGACGATTTGGAATCGGTTTTGGGCTTGTCAGAGACAGAGCAGGTTTCTGCGCTGTGCGATGGTGACGCGGATGCCATTATGCTGGTCGCAGCACACCCCTCACCGCGCGTAACGGATATCGCTTCGCGGTGCGGTGCCGGTGTTGTGCCGATCGATCCTCGCGCGATTGACGTGCTCTTGAAAGGCCGAAGTGACCTTTCCGCAATTACCATCCCCAGCGGCTATTACGTAAACAGTCCCGCGGCCATCAAAAGCTTCGGTTTGAGGGCGGTTCTAGTGACAAACGAACGGGTAAAGGATGTCGTCGTTGAGTATCTGGTGCGGTCGGTGTTTGGAAACCTAGATGCCCTGCGCGCGCAGCACCCTGTGTTCGGAGCACTCAACGCAGAGACCATGGCCAGAGACAGAAGTGGTGCGCCGCTTCACAAGGGTGCAATTAGCTACTTCAAGGAGCGTGGCTGGCGCTGATGTTTGAGATAAACTAACGCTTGTGACATCCATGCCCGGTGATGATGGCCAAATTTAAGAAGTCTCGTCTAATTCAGTTTCATCGCTATCGTCGAAATCTTCCAATTCAGGGATATCTTCGGCTTCCGAATTGAAGACTTCGCCATGGAGAAGGCTTCTTTATGCCGCATCCGCTGCAAGGGCATCGCATTCGATGCAGAATTGCAGAAGATCTCCACCCTTGCCATTGGTCGTGCCGACAATTTCCCCAACAGCGCTAATCTGGGTGTAGCGCCAGTTGCCATGTGGCGAATCAAATCCTCGCGGCATTTTTTCCAGGAGTAGGAGTGGGGATATCTGTACAACGCCGTTTTCGTTGACGATGAAGCCCGGAAGCGCGAGGGCTGCACCAACTTGCACGCGGCGTTCGAGCAAAAACGGGCTGTCATTGAAAGCATGTTCGTTGACGAAGATGTTGACGTAGCGGTGATTGAGCCGAACGGCACGAAACGGCGGTTCGCTACGACGGTGCCAGTTGAAAAAATCACTTGCAGGGCGATGCCCGGCGGCAGCGTATGCTTCACGCATGCGCAGAGAAATGCACTCGAAAGCGGCAAGCGCTTCTGCCGGTGTAATCTCCTGGCTCTGCGGTTCCTCGGCAATCTCCGGCCCACTATCCTGAGCTGGGGCCGTCAGCGCTTGTAGCCGCGCAAGTGCTTGTGCGAGCGGGTAGCGCACAAATTCCAAACTCTCTTCCTCCTCCTCTTCACTGGCGACTTCCTCGTCATCCTCATCTTCACCTCCCTCTGTCGCTGCGGCGGTATCCTCATCAAGTTCGGTGGATTCATCATCGGAGGCTTCGTCCTCCAATGCGATCCCTGGTGGCGGGACAATTGCGCTTTCGACTTCGGTAATTTCTTCAATGACCGGTTCGAGTGGCGGGCCAGTCAGCAGTCGTTCCAGAAAGGCTTCATCGATGACTTCGGATACCAGCGCATCGTCGTCGACTTGTATCTCTGAAGTTTCTAGCTGTTCCGCTGTATCGGTCGACACGCCCTCATTGCCTTTGGCGATCACCGGGCCGACTGAGAGGAGATCAATAACGCATGAACCGCTACCGGAATGGACAATCGCCGAAAGTGCGGCAACTTTCACAAGTTCAGGCGTGACGGGGCTCTTCAAGCTGGCTTTGAAAATGGGCGGCGGACCCGGCGACACAAAGGGAACCGGACGGGCCGTCATGCAGGAGGTTAGTACAACACCGAAGCCCACAAGTAATGCCACTGAACCGCCTGCTAATAGACGCCTAGTCTTTGCGGGCATCTGCCTCCGTGCCTGCATGTTTCGTCGATTGAGTCGTAACGCGAATAGCACTTCTTTTCAAACTCATTGCGTTTTTGGTTGTTGAGTGGTGCAGGCGAAGTGCCGTTTTTCCTTTCGATTCAGAATTTTTCTACCCACGGCCTGAGTTCAATTTCCCAGGTCCATGCATTTCGTTTTTGTTGATGCACATGGAAGTAGGTTTCGGCAATTGAGTCAGGCGCCAGGAGCGCGTCTTCGCCGCGTCCGGCGGCCCGAGGGTCATCGGCGCCACCGATGCCGCCATCAATGATGAAATGGCCGATATGGACGTTCTGTGGATGAAGTTCGCGTGCCATGGCTTGCGCCAGACCGCGAAGCCCGAACTTGCCCATCGCGAACGCCGATGAATTTGGATAGCCCTTCACGCTGGCGGAGGCGCCCGTAAAGAGGATCGTCCCCGACCCTCGCTCAACCATTTGCTTTGCCGCCTGTTGGCCGACAAGAAAACCGCCGAAACAAGTGATCATGATTGCCTTTTGTACTTCGGCGGGATCGATCTCGGTAACCGGTCCGCGTACCCGGCCACTCGGGTTGTAGACGACGAGATCAGGCGCCCCAAGATCAGCGGCGACGTCACTGAACAAGGCTGCGACATCGCTTGCTTGACTGGCGTCACAGGTATAGACCCGCGCATCGGTTTCCTTGGCCAGGTCGGCCAGCTTGTCGATGTTGCGCGAAGCCAAGGCGATCTTCATGCCGTTGGCACTACACTGCCGTGCCATTGATGCGCTAAGGCCCTTACCTGCACCGACAATCAGCGCCACTTCATCTCCTGCCATAACACTCCTCCCGAATTACGTAATTTTTCCGTTCGGCAACCATGCAGTGGCGCCCGAGGGTTCAACATTAACCTAGCCGCCCCCGCAACGCTACGGACCGCAGTGTCATCGCCAATGCAGTTGGGGTGATATTGAGGGAGGGTGAAGTGCGCCTGGTCCGAAGCCCGATGTCCAAAATCCGGTGTCCAAAATCAAAAACCTGCCCGAAGAATCCGCCGCGCGGGCGCAACACGCTCTAATATCATTGCTAACATTCCGCTGAAACCGAACGACCCATCAAGGGGGTTTTTGTAGTATCTCCGAATATTCACATGCTTCCCAAGGTGGCTGGCTCGCGCTATCGTTCGAGTTGAAATGGGGGCCTATGAAAGCGAGCAAGTACAGCGAGACCTTCAACGGATACCATCGTTCGGAGACGGCGGGCGAAGATGCCGAACTGACCCATACGGATCCAGGAACGCCGTGCGGTGAGTATTTGCGCCGGTTCTGGCAGCCTGTTTGCATGTCGGAGCAA
>CAVOAK010000042.1:0-20369 GCA_963693665.1 Alphaproteobacteria bacterium
GGTAAGGGCGTCCTAAATAACAGAATCTCGGAATATCTAATGACGCGGCTCGCCGAAATTGGTGTTCCGACACATTTTGTGCGCCGCCTCAATATGCGCGAGCAGGTCGTCAAAGAAGTCGAAATTTTGCCGGTTGAAGTTGTCGTTAGAAATATTGCCGCAGGATCTCTATCAACTCGTTTGGGCATCGCCGAGGGCACAGTCTTGCCACGGTCAATTGTCGAGTACTACTACAAGTCCGATGAACTCAACGATCCTATGGTTTCCGAAGAGCATATCACCGCATTTGGTTGGGCAATGCCCCATGACATCGACGACATGCTTGCCCTAGCGCTCAGAACAAATGATTTCCTGTCAGGCCTATTTCTCGGCGTTGGCATGAAGCTCGTTGATTTTAAAGTCGAATTTGGCCGTCTTTACAATGAGAACGGCGAAGTCCGTATCGTGCTGGCAGACGAAATCAGCCCTGATAGCTGCCGCCTGTGGGACACTGTGACTGACGAAAAAATGGATAAAGACCGGTTCCGGCGTGATCTTGGCCGCGTCGAAGAAGCGTATCAGGAAGTCGCGCGAAGACTTGGAATTTTGCCTGAGGGTGGCGTAGCTGACCTCGAAGGCCCAACAGCGGTGCAATAGAATACGTCGTGAAAGCCTACGTACACATCACTTTGAAAAATGGCGTCTTGGACCCGCAGGGAAAAGCAATCGGTAATGCCTTAACAGCATTGAGTTTCGACGCTGTGCGTGACGTTCGGCAAGGCAAATACATCGAACTCGACATTACAGAGACTGACCCGACGCGCGCGCGCGCTTTAATCAATGATATGTGCAAGAAGCTCCTAGCCAATACGGTAATCGAAGATTACCGAATCGACTTGGAAGAGTGAATCCAGTTAACCTTGCTCATCGGGTCCAACCTGCACCAGTTGTGTCTGCGAGATAGAAAGTACGGCAATGGCAAGGCACATAGTCTGCATGACATTTGACTTTGATAGTCTGACTCCACAGATTGCGCGAGGCTACACCATGCCAAGCCGCCGTTCGCGCGGTGAATTCGGAATAATCGGCGCTCAACGAATTCTCGCCTTGCTCAAAAAACACGAAATTCGATCCACCTGGTTCACCCCGGGTCAGACAATCGAAACTTACCCAAATTCCGCAAAGCAAGTCGTCGACGCAGGACACGAGATCGCGCATCACGGCTGGACTCATAAAATGCCCTCTTTGTACGAGACACTCGAAGAGGAAGAGGCTGACGTCAAACGCGGTTGCGAGACAATCAAATCGCTGACCGGACGGTATCCGCGCGGCTACCGCTCGCCTGCATGGGAGTTCAGCGACTATACGTTGGAAGTCCTGCTCAATAATGGATTCGATTATGAAAGTAGCTTGATGGGTAACGATTATACGCCCTATCGAGTACGCCAAGGCGACATCATCGACCCCGAGCAGCCTGTGATCTTCGGTCCTGAAACTCGCCTCGTGGAGATGCCGATCAGTTGGTCTCTCGACGATTCGCCAGTTTTCGAATATCAACGGCATCCGACAGCCATTCAACAAGGGCTCGCAAACTCAACCGCCGTGCTTGAGAACTGGTACGATGATTTTCTCTATATGAAGCAAACCATGGACTGGGGCATTATTACCTATACCTGCCACCCTCAAATCATCGGCAGAGGGCACAGGATGATGATGATGGATCGGCTCATCGAAAAATTGAAGCAGCATGACGTCACCTTTATGGCGATGGAGGATGCAGTGGACGAATTTTCAAGCCGGGCGCCATTTGCAGGCTGACGGGCGAAATGCAGTGACTAAATTAAAGGCACAAAACAAAAGCGAGACGTCGGCTGAATGGGTCCGTCATGTTGTTTGGGCTTTGCAAGACGGTGTCGATGCCGAGCATTTTTGTTTAACGCGCCATGGCGACGGTTTCCTGGCGCAGGGGACAATAATCGGCCTCGCTGATGCTGCGCCCTACAGCGCAAATTATTCGCTTCGTTTTACCGACGACTGGAGCGCGCGGTTTGCCACAATTAGGCGCCTCGACCTGCGCGGCAACGCGCTCAGTATCGAAACAGACGGCGAAGGCGAATGGTTTGGCAGCGAGGAGTTGCAGCTTGAATCGCTCAAAGATTGCCTCGATGTAGATATCTCGCCAACTCCTTTCACCAAGAGTTTGCCAATCCGTCGACTCCAGCTTCGAAAGGGTCAATCAGCAGATGTTAAGGTCACACATTTCGAGATACCAACCTTCACAATCCGACCGGCGTTGCAGCATTATGAATGCATAGTACCGTTGGGCGCCGAAGGTGGCCGCTTCAACTTCAATCCGGGTAACGGGAGTGGTGTAGTGGAGATCGCGGTGGACGCAGACGGCATCGTTACCCAGTTTCCCGGCGCATTCAGTCGCGTCTGGCCTAAAGAGTAGTGATAACTGCCGGCGATCCGGCTGGCGGATACGGAAGGGCCCACGTTGAAAGCTGCCGTCATCGTTTTTCCCGGTTCAAACTGCGATCGTGACGTTGCGGATGCCGTTACGTCGGTCTTCGGCAAACGGCCAAAAATGGTATGGCATCGGGAGTCTGAACTTCCCTCAGTCGATCTTATTCTCTTACCAGGCGGCTTTTCCTATGGCGACTATCTTCGTGCTGGCGCCATGGCTGCGCACTCGCCAATCATGCATGAGGTTGCCTCGGCCGCAAAACAAGGCGTGCCCGTATTGGGGATCTGTAACGGCTTCCAAATGCTGACCGAAACACAATTGCTCCCCGGCATATTAATGCGGAATGCGGGACTAAAATTTATTTGCCGGCATGTTCATCTGCGCGTGGAGACGTCCAAATCGATGTTCACGCGCGGTTATAAAACCGACCAAATCATCCGTATTCCCGTCGCTCACCACGATGGAAATTACTTCACAGACCAACCGACGCTGGCGCGGCTTGAAGACAACGGACAAATTGCATTTCGATATGTCTCGGCGGACGGTACAGCATCTGACGAAAGCAATCCGAATGGTTCAGTTGCAAACATTGCCGGCATTTTCAACAAGACAAAGACAATACTCGGCCTGATGCCGCACCCGGACCGCGCCATGGACCCACTGTATGGTGGAGACGATGGCCGGGCGATGTTCGAAGGCTTCTTGGGATTGATGCAGTGAGCAACATTTCGCCGGAGGCAATCGCGGAACATGGACTCACTGCCGACGAATTTTCAACCATCGTTGAGATATTGGGTCGTACACCAAATTTCACTGAACTCGGCGTATTTTCCGCAATGTGGTCGGAACATTGTTCGTATAAGTCGTCACGTCGGTGGCTTCAAACACTACCGACTGAGGGACCAAACGTTATCTGCGGTCCGGGAGAAAACGCTGGCGTTGTTGATATCGGGGATGGGTTGGCCACCGTTTTCAAGATCGAAAGCCACAACCACCCAAGCTTTATAGAGCCCTACCAGGGGGCGGCCACGGGCGTCGGCGGCATCCTTCGCGATGTTTTCACTATGGGCGCGCGACCGATTGCAAATATGAACGCACTGCGTTTCGGCAGCCCGGATCACGAGAAGACAAAATATTTGCTGGCTGGCGTCGTGGCTGGAATTGGTGGCTACGGAAACTGTATCGGCGTTCCGACGCTGGGCGGCGAGACCGGGTTCGACGCAGGATACAACGGCAACATTCTTGTCAATGCGATGACTGTGGGCATAGCTGATGCCGAGCGAATTTTCTATTCAGCGGCTGCAGGCACTGGAAACCCGGTGGTCTATGTCGGGTCGAAGACCGGCCGCGATGGCATCCATGGAGCAACGATGGCATCAGCCGAATTTAATGAAAACGCGGAGGCGAAGCGGCCGACAGTTCAAGTGGGAGACCCCTTCACGGAGAAACTCCTCCTTGAGGCTTGCCTTGAGTTGATGGCAACCGACGCAATCATCGCGATTCAAGACATGGGGGCGGCTGGACTTACGTCATCGGCAGTAGAGATGGCGTCCAAGGGCGATGTCGGCATTGAACTGTGGCTCGACCGCGTACCGCAGCGTGAAGAGAACATGACGCCATACGAACTCATGCTGTCTGAGAGCCAAGAGCGCATGCTGATGGTGCTGAAACCAGAACGCGAGGCCGATGCACGCGCCGTATTCGAGAAATGGGAACTCGACTTCGCGGTGATCGGGAAGATTACCGATAGCGGAAGGCTGATACTCAAACAACACGAAAACGACGTTGCGGATATTCCACTTGCGCCATTGGTCGCGCAGGCACCGAACTACGACAGGCCGTGGGAAAAATCGCCGTCACTTCCATACCTCGATGCAAGCCAGACGTCACCGCCCGACAATCCGATGGACGCGCTCAAGACCTTGATGGGATCGGCACATCTTTGCTCGCGTCGCTGGATCTGGGAGCAATATGACCACATGGTGATGGCAGACTCGGTGCAGATACCTGGCGGCGACTCCGGTGTCGTACGGATTCATGGCTCACAACGCGGCATCGCGATCACAACAGACTGTACACCTCGTTACTGCAAAGCAGACCCGATTCAGGGTGGACGGCAGGCTGTCGCCGAGGCTTGGCGTAACCTGACAGCAGTTGGTGCGCAGCCCCTCGCCCTCACCAATAATCTCAATTTTGGAAACCCAGAACGCCCTGCTATTATGGGGCAACTCGTCGGGTGTATAGAAGGCATCGCTGAGGCCGCACGCGCACTGGAGTTTCCAGTCGTTTCAGGCAACGTGTCGCTTTATAACGAAACCAATGGTGCAGCTATCTTGCCTACACCAGTCATCGGCGGTGTTGGTTTACTATCGGATATTAACAAAGTAGCAACGCTCGCCTTCAAAGACAGCGGTGAAGCAATCATCGTCATTGGCGAAACGTTGGGCTGGCTTGGCGCATCACTTTATCTCCAAGAAATAGAACAGCGCGAAGAAGGTGCGCCGCCATCGGTTGACCTCGCCGCTGAACGCCGCAACGGTGATCTGGTTCGCCGTCTAATTTCAGACGACCTGATAACCGCATCTCATGACGTTTCAGACGGCGGCTTGTTAGTTGCGATTGCCGAGATGGCGCTTGCCGGTCACGTCGGAGCGGCACTTCAACCACCGGCAGGCGATGTTCCTCTTCATGCCTGGTTGTTTGGCGAGGATCAGGCGCGCTACGTCATCACGACAAAGGACGAAAGCGCAATCCATAAAGCAGCAACCGAGGCAGGAGCACCCGCGCTGATAGTCGGTAAAACCGGAGGCTCTTCGTTGACAGCGGGAACTGGTTGCACCATATCCGTTGAAGAGTTGCGGATGATCCATGAGTCGTGGTTACCTGACTACATGGCTGCACAATGACCCTCACGTATAGGTAATGGGGTTTGCAAACAGATTAGGTGTCCAGAGGGAAAATACACGATGCCCATGTTAGCTTCCGAAATTGAAGAACTCATTAAGCAGTCCCTTCCGGACGCGGAAATTCGGATTGATGACTTGAGAGGCGACGGCGACCACTACGCAGCCTATGTTCGCTCCTCTGTTTTTAAGGACAAAACACGCGTTCAGCAGCACCAAATGATTTATGATGCACTGCGTGGTCGGATGGGCAACGAATTGCATGCGCTGGCACTCCAGACCTCCGTGCTGGAAACAACTTGAACTTGAAGACTGATAGATCAAAGGAATAAAAGCGATGAGCGACAACCCGGTGTTTGGCCGTATCGAAGAAGAGATTTCGGACAACGAAATTGTGCTTTTCATGAAGGGAACACCTGTATTTCCCCAATGCGGGTTCTCTGCAGCAGTCGTTCAGGCGCTGACCCAGCTCGGCGTAAAATACAAAGGTATCGATTGCTTGGCAGATCCCGGATTGAGAGACGGAATCAAGGAATTCTCTAAGTGGCCAACAATTCCACAGCTTTATGTTAAAGGCGAGTTCATCGGCGGCTGCGATATCATCCGCGATATGTACCATGCGGGTGAGTTACAGCAGTTGATCGCAGATAAAGGAATCCAGCAGCAGCAGACCGCGTAAACTCCGGAGAACAGACGATGGGCGAAGCGTTCAAAGTCAGTCCAGAACAGATTGCCGCTTACGAAAAAGACGGCGCTGTCTTGCTGATAAATGCGATCGATTCAGAATGGCAAGACCTGATTCGGGCTGCCATTGAGAAAGAGCTCACCCGGGAGGAGAAGTATTTTTCCTACCGACATCTCTGGCGCCACAATCCAGACTTCAAGCACATTTGCTTCGACTCTCCGGCACCGAAGATCGCCGCTGACATTATGCGGACCAATAAAGTTAACCTGCTCTACGACCAAATGTTTGTGAAGGAGCCAGGAACTGGCAGTGCGACTGGCTGGCATAATGACCAACCGTACTGGCCAGTACGTGGGTCAGTGATGACTGTGTGGATTGCGCTTGACCGTGTGACGAAAGATAGCGGGTCACTGGAGTTTATCCGCGGTTCACACAAGTGGGACCGTTGGTTTCAGCCATTCAAGGCGGATGCGCATGGCGGCGCGGCGGCCGAGCAACCAGACCCAAATCCAAATTACGAACCGTTGCCCGATTTCGAAGCCGAGCGCGACCAGCATGAGATTATCTCGTGGGACATGGAGCCCGGGGACGCCTTGGCGTTTCATGGCATGGGTATGCATGGCGCACGCGGCAACACAAGCGCAGCACAACGACGGCGTGGTCTTGCGATCAGATACACGGGCCGGGACGCAACCTACTTCCTTGACGACCACACAGCGTCACGGCGAAGCGACCTGTACAGCCCATTGCTGAAGACCGGCGATCCCATGGATAGCCAAGAGTTTCCTATCGTCTACAGCGGTTAGGGCTCTACGGATCTCCGAAATTTAGCAGCTGAATCAAGACTGCAGGCTATTTCTCTAGCGCTTCCTGCATCCAAGAACTCAACGATGAATAAGGCGTCTGAACCTCGGCGACCCACTGCGCAATGGACGCACGTTCATCCGGTTTATTCTGGCTCATTTTTTTGACGGAATTCCAACTTGAAACATTAAACGAGAACCCGGCAATAGCCTTCGAAAGTGTCCCAATATAGTCGCTGGGAGCATCGCTGATTTGCCATGTTGAGGGGATCATTTCCTCGAAGTCCTTTGTTTAAACATCCAAAATTTTTCTGAGAGACTCTGGTTTGTCCTCAAGGTGCATTGACCCGTCGAAATGTGCCGCAACGTAATTCCAGGTTGGAACGACTTTTTCGCTCACTTTCTTTTCGGAAAAAATACGTGGGCTGATATAGCCATTTGCTGGCAGGAACGTCATCTTGGCATCTATGTCGCCTGCGGCAAGCAGGGCATAGAGAGGGTTAGTTTTCATGATGTGGCCATGAAATTTTACATCCTGTTGAGTATGTACAGATGTTCTTTCGATCAACGTTACCGGGATGTGCACAACAACAATTTCAGCATCATGATAAGTAGCGAGAGTACTGAACTTCGTTCTTCTCGCAATCTCCAATGCCTAATCTAAATCTGCGCTCAAGAATGTGGACGGGGATACGTAACTCTGTCTCCAAGTTGGTACACGGGCTGAAACACGCGCAAAAAAAAGCGCCGCTAAATGCGGCGCTCTTCGATATTCGTTGAATTTGCACTGCTTAGCGCGAATAAAATTCGATAACCAGATTCGGTTCCATCTTTACAGCAAAGGGAACGTCCGTGAGCTTTGGCCCACGAATGAACTTCGCCGTCATTTTGCTATGGTCGACGGAGATGTAATCTGGAATGTCCCGCTCTGCTGAAATAATTGCATCAAGCACTAGTGGCAATTCGCGGCTTTTCTCGCGAACTTCCACAACGTCATCATCGCTTAACTGATAGGACGGGATATTGACACGCTTTCCGTTGACCGTGACGTGACCATGGTTGACGAACTGGCGGGCGGCAAAAACGGTTGGCACAAATTTGGCACGGTAGACCGCAGAATCAAGCCGACGCTCCAATAGTTCCACCATATTATCACCGGTTTCACCTTTGCGGCGCTCAGCCTCTTCGTAGTATCGACGAAAACGCTTTTCGCCAATATTGCCATAAACGCCCTTGAGGCGTTGCTTAGCTTTGAGCTGTGTTCCGTAGTCCGACGGTTTCCGGCGGCGTTGGCCATGCTGACCAGGACCGTATTCACGACGGTTGACCGGGCTTTTCGGGCGACCCCATAGATTGAGGCCAAGCCGTCGATCAATCTTGTACTTCGACGCAAGTCGCTTCGTCATTCTCTATTCCCGTTCGTTGCCGGTGTTGTTTTTGTCCTGGTAGTCCATCAATGCGGCGGGGCTCTTAATTAGGCCCACATTCCCAAGAGCGGGGCGCAGTATGTCGCTTGCACGTCTATTGTCAAGCCACGTGCTGACAATAGAGCATCGAATTGTGCATTTTAACTATCATGCCTGCGGATCAAACCCGAAACAATGCCATGCAAGGTACGAACATCCTGGTCTGTCAGACGGGTGCGTTGGAAGATATTTCTGATTGTCCGCACCATATTCGGGCGTTTTTCAATGGGTAGAAGAAAGCCACAGTCATCCAGTTCCGCCTCAAGTCGCGAGAAAAAGTTGAGCAAATCAGCTTTGCTGACTGGTTCCGTATCGCCAGTTTCACGCCAGTCGGCGGCCACGGTATCATCAGCAACGGCAAACTCGGGCGTAGGCGCCATAAACCACTCATAAGACACGATCAACACAGCCTGCGCCAAATTGAGTGATCGGAACTTCGGATTGAGCGGAATTTCTATGACCGTATCAGCAAGCGTTACATCATCGTTGCTGAGGCCGGCGCGCTCAGCACCGAAAAGCACGCCAACTGACGACCCCGCCGCAATCGCCTCGCGCATATCGCGCACAGCTACGCGCGGAGGCATTAGCGGTATAACCATATCGCGCGGGCGGGCTGTCGCCGCGTAGACCCGGTGCAGATCAGCTATTGCATCTTCGGTATTTTCAAAGAGGCGTGCAGTATCAACGACGCTATCAGCACCAGATGCAGCCGCATTCGCCTGGCTATTCGGCCAAGGGTCACGCGGGCGAACAAGGCGCAGGTCTGTCAACCCGCAATTGAGCATTGCCCTAGCGACAGCACCTATATTTTCACCAAGCTGCGGATTAACCAGAATGACCGCAGGGCTATTCCCGTTCCTCGTCGCTTGCCTAGAATCTGCGTCGGACATCTTACTCAACAACTTGAGACGGCAACTAAGCGGCCTTCACGCCAGCCTGGTAGAGACGATAGCTAATACTGTCGAATAGGGCACCGAAAGACGCGTCGATTATATTTGGAGAAACACCGAGCGTTGACCAGCGGGTGCCATTGCCATCGGCGGTCTCAATCATGACGCGTGTCACCGCATCGGTTCCGGATGTATTGGCACTCGGCGGCATGATGCGAACTTTGAAATCCAAAAGATGCATATCTTCGACAATAGGATAGATCGGCAACAAAGCCTTTTTTAGCGCACTGTCCAGCGCATTGATCGGACCATTGCCATTGGCAACGGTCATAACATCCTTGCCACCGACGGCAAGTGTTACCGTCGCTTCTGATTCGGTCACAAGTTCGCCACGTGCATTAAGACGACGCTCGTCCATGACACGAAAGCGCTTGAGTTCGAAATAATCCGGAATTTGACCAAGCATGCGCCTTGCCAACAATTCGAAACTCGCTTCAGAACCATCATAGGCATAACCCTGCGATTCCCGCTCCTTTACCAGTTCGACGAGGCGCGCGACTCTCTTATCCTTTCCGTCCACCTCGATACCGATTTCACGAAAACGTGCCAGGATATTAGAACGACCCGCTTGGTCTGAAACAAGAACCGAACGACGATTACCAACCAATGAGGGATCAATATGCTCGTAAGTCCGCGGATCCTTTTCGACCGCGGATACATGCAGACCACCTTTATGGGCGAATGCTGACGCACCTACATACGCCGCGTGACGGTTTGCCCCACGGTTCAACCGTTCGTTCAACATATTTGATATCTGCGTTAGGTGCTTAAGGCGCCCTTCATCAACGCCTGTTTCACATCGCATTTTTAACGTCAGGGTCGGTATTAATGAGATCAGGTTTGCATTGCCGCAGCGCTCGCCTAAACCGTTCAGTGTACCCTGAACTTGACGCGCGCCGGCGCGTACTGCGGCGAGTGAGTTCGCGACCGCATTTTCCGTATCATTGTGGGCATGAATACCCAATTGATCGCCTGGAACATGGCGCGCAACTTCCTTAACAATGCGCTCCACTTCGTCCGGCAAGGTTCCGCCGTTCGTGTCGCAAAGGATAATCCAACGCGCACCAGCCTCAAGCGCACCAGTTACGCACGCTAGGGCAAAGTCCGGGTTCGCCTTATAGCCATCGAAGAAGTGTTCGGCGTCATACATCGCCTCACCCTTCCGGGCCTTGGCGAAAGCAACGGAGTCGGCGATCATCGCGAGATTTTCTTCGTTGGAAATTCCCAGCACCACATCGACGTGAAAATCCCACGCTTTGCCAACAAGACAGATCGCACCCGCCTTGCTGTTGACGAGTGAAGCAAGACCAGGATCGTTCTCTGCACTGCGACCGTCGCGCCGGGTCATTCCAAAGGCGACGAGCGTTGCTCCATCGAGCGCCGGCGGGTCAGCGAAAAACGCATCGTCCGTCGGATTTGCGCCCGGCCAACCACCTTCAATATAGTCAATGCCAAGAGCATCAAGCGACTTGGTGATGGCGACCTTGTCGGCAGTGGTAAAATCAACGCCCTGCGTCTGCGCGCCGTCACGTAAGGTCGTATCAAACAAGTATATTCGTTCGCCACTCATCACTTCGTCCTGGCTGCCACAATCGGGTGCGGGGCGCGAGAATGCACAATTCCAGTGACGCGCTCAAGCCACATGGAAGAGAAGGCATGCGCGCCCACAAATATCAGCGTCACAAATATCATTATGAAAATCGACGTCATGCGCCACTGCAACGTTCAACTCAACACGTTGATCTCAGTGTCGCCACCCTAGAATACCAATTGATAAGTCATGAGACGAAACAAACTCGCTCGCCTCGCCCGAAAACTAGGCGTCGGAGTTTGGCGGTACATCTTTCCAAGCCTGCAACGTCTCTCTCGCTTCATCTACCTTCAAATTATCGAAGTAGATTATAGCTTCGCTATATTGCTCCGTCGTCCGAAACAGAGCATTTGAGCGGCCACCGTGGAGATGGAAATACATTTCGCTAAAAACTTCTCTTTGGAAACCAAAAGCCTTACACAGCATTGCTACACCTTTGGCTCCCGATTTACGCATTGCGCTGTACGCCACATGGTGGGGCAAATCTGTCAGTGCACAAAAATCCTGTTCAAAGCGAGTCATTCGTCCAGTTCGCAAGAGATCCAACAATCGATCTGAGGCGCGTATAATCCGCGCTTTTCCAAGTGACTTTAGGCTTGGGGTTGTAGAATCTAGCCTAGCATCACGAACCGCTTCTGCAATCGCGTCCGCCACCAGTTTGGCCTGAGTGGCGCCGTCAAACTCAAAACGTTCTGCGATAGCCGCTTGAAGCGCATCGCCTAACCAAGCGTAGATACGGCCGGCGATCTCTGGGCTCACGTCCTCTCGACCCACAATCGGCGCGCGATACTCTGGCACCCAGACCGCATCTTTAGCCAATTGTCCGTAGGTGTCGTCGCTAAATTGGGCACCGTCGTTGCGCAGCAACGTAACAACAACTTCTATGTCGTCGGTAAGCACCAATGCCTCGCTGACTGACGGCGGTACATTTGCACGCTGGGCAATCGCTATATGAAGGTCGCACGCATGTTTGATAACAAGGCCAATCAGATCGTCGTTGCTAAGCAAATTACTACACGCAAGAACAGAATATGCGACATCAATTTCATCCTCCGCGAGGCACATGAGTAGATCATGCGGTACGTCTTCTCGCGCTGACAAATGCTCAGCGAGTTTACTCTGCACTTGGGCATCGGCCTGCCCGACCAGCGTCTCAATAATGGCATACACATGTTCGAGCTCGCGCGTCTCAAGTTTTGCATCCCATGCAAAACATAAGTCGCCTATTTGCTCGACTAATAGGCCGCGATCAGCCCCTGTTGACCGCTGCTCAAGAGTTGCAAGTAGCTCGCGGAGTTCGTGTTCCATAATTTAACGCAGCTTGGCTGCTTTGCAGCGAGTCGAATTCTCCGAGACGCTTCGCATAACTGCACCGTCCACCCCTCTTGTTCAAGAGGTAGGCGCCTTCGACGGTCAATACAAGACTCGCCGGACTTACTTCGTTTTACTTGAAAACACCGACGATGAGCTGATCTATCCCAGATCTGGCGGGCAATTCGCCCCCCATTTAATAATTCACGTGCACCGACTGGATCGATAGCTGAAAAAAACTCCATCTCTCTTTTGTAATTTTCGCTCGCCCGAAACAACGCAAATGCACCACTGCCGTGAATGCGCCAATAAAGTTCAGCAAATATGTCGAGTTCGATGCCTGCGCCCTTACACGCGACCGCAAGTCCTTCTGCGTCCAACTTATATAGAGCGCGTCTCACGGCGCTAATTGATAGAGCCGTGAGACTACCAAAATGCTACTCGAACCTATGTACAACACCACTTTGAAGATAATTTAGAAGCAACCCTGACGCACGGCTTCCTTGCATCGTATCGGTCTGTTCGCGGAGAACATCGCCGACCCAGACGTATAATTTTGCAGCAAGGCCCGATCTCAAATCATCCCGACACGCTAACGGCTCACGGTATTCAATACGATCGCGACATGCCCCGATCAGCCTTTCAGCCGTCTCCGGAAATATCTAAGCACCGTCATTGCTCAATAACGACACTATGACAGATGAATCACCGGTCTGAACCAGTGCGTCACTAACATCTGGACTTAGCCAGTAGCGCTTGGTGACAGCGAGTTGATGCTCGCGCTCTTTCTCGCTTATGAGCAACACCAAATCATTGTCATTTAGTAGATCACTGAAATCCAAAATTGGATAAGCGACGGTTATCTCATCACTGGCTAGGAATTTGATGAGATCTGAGGAACGTCTTCACGTTCGGCAAGTCGCTCGGCAAGCCTTGCGCGAACATCAAGCTCCACATTCCGTATAAGAGTGTAAAGGATGTCGAAAAACATCGTCGATTCTGCGCCACTCAAACTTTCATCGGGCACCAAGCGAATATCGCAAAGGTCGTGTGCCACCTTCTTGCGATTCTGCGAAGACGGATGGACCTCCAATTCCCTAGGTGATTTGACGAGTTCTTTTTGCATTCTCTCATGTAAACAAATGCGGCGCGATAACCGTGCATTCAATGCATGCAGACGCACCTATTTCTCAACATTCCTCCCAATTTAGAACTAATACCTAGTGTCTGCGCCAATGAATTACTAGTTATCAGTAAATTTTTACAAATTTACTCAATGTTCAATCCAAATGGAGACTTCCCGTAATCACCGTACAGTTTGTTTCTATTCAGTCTTCTTTGGCCACCGACGGTTGTATTGCATTACGCCGCGTATCTCGATGCAAACTATAGAGCCCGCTTCCGACGACGAGCACTGAGCCCATCAAAATCCAAATATTGGGAATATAGTCCCAAAAGAAATATCCTAATATTAGCGCCCAAATAAGTTGAGAGTATTTGTATGGTGAGACCAACCCTGCTTGCGCCAACCTATAGGCTTCGATGTACAGGTAGTGGGCGCTGCCCTGCAGAATACCTGCAAATATCACCAGCATCAGATCAGTAGCCGTCAACCACTGCCAGCCAAACGGCAAAGTCAGCAAGCCCGCAAGAGCGACCGCAAAGGACGAGTAGAAGAGAACGGCAACAGATGATTCACTGGTGCTGATACGGCGCGTAACAATATCGCGTAAAGCCCCAAAAATTGCCGCACACAACGGAATAAACGCCGCCAATCGCAGTGTATCTGCTCCAAGCTGAAGCATAATCACGACGCCCGCAAACCCGACAGACACCGCTAGCCAGCGCCGCCAACCCACCTGTTCGCCAAGAAATAATCCCGCCAACGCTACCGTAAAAAGTGGCCCCGCAAATGTAAGGGCAACAGCGTCAGCAAGCGGTAAGAGAGACAAACCTGTAAGAAAGAGTGCAGCTGTACCGACGACGAAGACCGCGCGGAGGGTTTGGCCCCGCACATTGTAAACCCGCAATGCCTTTGACCCACCGGCACGCCAGACCAGAACGAACACCGGAATAAGTATCGCAAATGCGCGCAAGCTGAGAACTTCGCCGACAGGATAGTCAGCCGTCAGCCCTTTCATAACGGTGTCATTGAGCGTCAGTAACGCGCTTCCACATATGATGCAGGCAACACCGCGATTTGGCGCCAATGACGGCGGCGCCTTACTCATACTAAATGGCATTTCATTTTTTGAGCTTTTTCAGATGGGCCGATGCGCGCCCTTTGAATCAACTATTTTCGCTCTCGCTGCTGGGCGCACTTAATGCAAATCGGTGCCGTAGGATCGAGGTTGAGGCGCTTGGCGGCAATCGGTTCTCCGCAGCTCAGACAATATCCATATTCATCGTCTGCAATGCGCTTTAGGGCTGCATCTGCACGGCTGACTTCCAATGTTCGCCGGCGACCAATCTCTCTCGCCATCTCCTGTTGTTGCATTGCATCCATTCGAGATAGACGTCCAACGCGACTCTGGTCGAGTTCAACCGGTCCCTGTTCCGCTGTACCTGCATTCGCAAGGCGCAAGAGTTCATCACGGCGCTCTGAGAGGCGCTTGGTGAGTTCAGCCAAATCTATGTCTGTTCGCCCATCCATGGGTCAGTTTTGCACGGCTGTCCTGTCGAATCCTAGCGTCGTCGCCAGATGGTCCCGTCAGCGGCATCTTCAAGCACGATTCCCTGCCCTTCGAGTTCGTCACGAATTCGGTCTGCTTCAACGAAATCCTTGGCTTCCCGTGCAGCCTTACGATCGACGATCATACGGTCGACATCTAATTCAACCGTTTCCCGCTCACCGGACGAGAAGCGCTTGAACCATTCTTCCGGCGATTGTTGTAACAACCCCATGACTGACCCTGCGTCGCGTATGGCGATTGCCAATTCGGTCTGTTCGCTGCCAGCTAACAACTTGTTCAGGGTTCCCACAAGTTCGTGCAACCGAGTGATCGCAAGCGGCGTATTTAAGTCATCCTCTAGAGCCTCAAATACCGCCTGAGCTGGACTTTGTTCAGCCACCCGATTTTCAATCGGCAATTCCGGTATCAATCGAAGCGCACCGTAAATTTTGTTCAAGGTCTGTTTCGCTTGATCCAACCCGGATTTTGTAAAATCAAGTGGTTGACGGTAGTGGCTCGACAACATCGCCAAACGAACGACCTCACCAGGATGTTCGTCTAGGAGTTCCTGGACAGAAACGACATTGCCCAGCGACTTGGACATCTTCTCGCTATCCGCTGTGAGATGCCCGTTATGCAACCAATATTTTGCAAATCCATGGTCAGGGTAGGCGCAGGTTGATTGGGCGAGTTCGTTCTCATGATGCGGAAAAACCAAATCTTGTCCGCCGCCGTGGATATCAAAATCGAGACCAAGATATTTGCTGCTCATCGCCGAGCATTCGACATGCCAGCCGGGTCGCCCACGGCCCCAGGGACTATCCCAGCCCGGCTCGTCGTCCAACGATGGCTTCCAAAGGACGAAATCCGCCGGGTCACGCTTGTAAGGAGCAACTTCAACGCGCGCACCTGCAATTTGATCCTCGCGCGTGTTTCCAGATAACTGCCCATAGCCGTCCTTGCCGGGAACGTGAAACAGCACATGACCGTCTGCAACGTATGCACAATCGCGCTCAAGCAACCGCTCAATAAGCTGAATCATCTCTGCAATATGATCGGTTGCGCGAGGTTGGTGATCGGGCATCAATGCGCCGAGCGCTGCCATATCTGCGTTGTACTGCTTTGCAGTTCGAGTGGTGAGGCTAAAGATGTCTTCGCCAGAATCCTTCGCCCGTGCGTTGATCTTGTCGTCAATGTCCGTAATGTTTCTGACATAGGTAACTTTGGGATAAAGCCTTTGCAGCAAGCGATAGAGAATATCGAAGACAATGACCGGACGTGCATTTCCGATATGCGCCAAGTCATAGACTGTCGGACCGCAGACATACATCTGGATGTGGGCGGGGTCGAGAGGCTCAAACACCTCTTTGCGGCGCGTTAATGTGTTGAAAAATTTCAGCATTTTAAATTTTTCTTCGAATCAGAGTATGATTCAAGCCGCATTTCCGTTTAGACGAAGGATTGCACGCTGGCGTCCCAGCATCGGCAACAAACGTTTTAGTTCCGGGCCATGATCGAGACCCGTTAAGGCGAGCCGTAGGGGATGAAAGAGTTCTCGCCCCTTTCGTCCAGTTGCCGCAGCAATTGCTTTCGTCCAATTCGACCAAGAAGAGTCATCCCACGGTTCCGGCGGCAACAACTCAGCAGCGGCATCGCAAAATGGACGATCTTCGATTACTGGTACAACCGAGCCGTGGCAGATGCTCCACCACTCCGCCACATCGGTAAATCTCGTGATATTTGGCCTGACTGCAAGCCAAAATTCCTCGTCGGCAGCGTCGAGTTGCATTGACGCGAAGCGCTCGGAAACCAACTCGAAAGGCAAGTGATGTAAAACACGTGCATTGAGACGTTCCAACTCACTGGCATCGAATCGCGGGGTTGCTCGCCCAAACGCATTGATATCAAACGTTTCTGTCAGTGCTGAGAGATCTTCGCGGCCGTCCGCCGCTTGCGACGTTCCTAAGTGAGCCAAATATCCAGCAACCGCAAGCGCTTCAATGCCATCATCACGCAACCCTGCCAAACTTGCGCTATCCAAGCGCTTGGACAGGTTCTGACCTTTTTCATCCGCCAAAAGAGGTAGATGTGCGAATGCCGGCAACCGATAGCCAAGTGCCTCGAAGAGTTGAATTTGTACCGCAGTATTTGCAACGTGATCCTCACCTCGGATGACGTGAGTGACAAATAATTCTCCATCGTCAACCACTGAACTCAACGAATAGAGAGGTCGGCCGTCAGCACGAACCAATACCGGATCACTCAAATCACGCCCTTCAAATGCGACATGACCGCGCGCAAGATCATTCCACACAATTGCTGCATTATTAAGCTTAAAGCGCCAATAAGGTATCCGGCCTTCGGCGGCAAACACCGCATGGTCATCGACGGTTTTGGCGAGTGCCTCACGATCATAAATAGGTGGCAGACCACGTGACATGAGAACGGTGCGCTTGTTCTCAAGCTCCTCGGCTGTCTCGTAGCAAGCATACAATCGATTTGATTTCCTTAACCGCTCAAGAGCCGCGGTGTATCTCTTCATTCGAGCGGATTGCCGGGCAAAATCGTCCCATTCGATACCAAGCCAACGCAGGTCTTCCTCGATACCCCTGGCAAACTCGGAGTTCGACCGCTCCGCATCTGTGTCGTCGAGACGCAGTAAGAACGTGCCCTTCGCCTGCCGCGCAAAGAGCCAGTTGACCAGCGCAATTCGAGCGTTGCCAACATGAAGACGTCCAGTTGGGCTTGGCGCGAATCGGAGGCGCGTTTCCATTGTCAAATGACCTTGCGAAAGGCGTTGGTTATAGGATAGCGCCTGTCACGGCCAAAGGCGCGGCTCGTGATCTTGACGCCGGGCGGTGCTTGCCGGCGTTTATATTCAGCCGTATCAAGCATGCGCCATACGCGCTGGACCAATTCCGGCAAATGGCCGCGTTCTGTGATTTCGTCTATTCCCATATCACCCTCGACAAGACAGCCCAGAATATCATCGAGCGCCTCATAAGGGGGCAAAGTATCCTGATCGGTCTGGTCCGGCTTAAGCTCTGCGGACGGTGCTTTCGTGATTACACGCTCTGGAATGACGCGACCCGGGGGGCCTCCGAGCACATTCAATGTCATCTGGTTGCGCCACCGCGCAAGACGGAACACGTCGGTCTTATAAACATCCTTAAGCACCGAATATCCGCCACACATATCGCCATAGAGCGTTGCGTAGCCAACTGACATTTCCGACTTGTTGCCGGTCGTCAGAACCATCGAACCAAGGGCGTTGGACAGCGACATGAGGATGACGGCCCGGCTTCGTGATTGTATGTTCTCAGCCATTGTGCCGCTGTCGACTGGCGGGCCATCTGCCAATGACTCCAACATCCCTCCATAGGCCTTCATCGCTGGCTCAATATCAATTGTATCCAGTCGCACACCAAGAAACTCTGCAGTCTCGCTTGCATCCGCAAGGCTCTCTGCAGCTGTGTATGGTGACGGCATCATGACACAATGTACTCTGTCTTTTCCGAGTGCATCTACCGCAACTGCGGCGCTCAGAGCCGAATCGATACCGCCGGAAAGCCCGAGGATGACGCCGGGAAAATTATTCTTCCTAACGTAGTCAGAAAGCCCGACAACTATCGCACGATAGATCGCCTCCAGACCTTCGCTCAGCGAGAAGCGGTCCGTGACGTCACAGGTCCAACCTTCGTCCAGTCTCGACCATTGTGTGACGACGAAATGCTCCTCCCAGCCTGGCTGTTGCGCGGCGATACTACAGTTTATGTTAAGAATAAATGATGCGCCATCAAACACCAATTCGTCCTGACCGCCCACTTGATTGACATAAATAAGTGGCAAGCCGGATTCAGTTACGCGCGCAATTGACAGCTGCTGTCTTACGTCGCTTTTGGAAATATCAAATGGCGATCCATTGAGGACAACGAGCAACTCTGCGCCGGACTCCTGCAAACATTCAGTAACCTCCGATGTCCACATATCCTCACAAACCATGACACCAAGACGCACATCGCGAAAATTGATGGGACCAGGCAGCGGTCCGGCAGCAAAGATACGTTTTTCATCGAAAACGCCATAGTTCGGCATACGATGTTTGAACCTGACGGCGACAATTTCCCCTCGATCCAGCAACAGTGCGGCATTGTAGAGCACGCCTTCATCAATCCAGGGCGCACCGACGAGCAACGCTGGACCGCCATCCGCCGTATCTGCCGCAAGGCTCTCGACTATCGCTTTAACTTGTTCCTGAAAGTAAGGCCGGAGGACAAGGTCTTCCGGCGGATAGCCACAGATTACTAACTCGGAGAACACAACGATGTCTGCATCGTTCTCAGCAGCCTCGTGCCGGGCGTCTCGAATCAACTTGGCATTGCCATCGAGGTCACCAACTGTGGGATTAATCTGCGCGAGGGCAATGATTAGTTGATCGGTCATGGGTCCAATTATACCGGAATTTGTCTAAATGTCGGTTTTGCCATCTAAGCCGCTGCGAAACACTAAGAGACTTGTCATTTACACGGTTGTTTAGCGGAGTGTTGGCTACAACCAACTTCGCGGACTATCCTCACCGTAGACAAAAAATCAAGCTTCTACGACAAGGCGGCTAAGGGCGACGAACAGACTTAGGTCTAAACAATTTCGTTCTAAAGTGTTTGTTGGAATCGCCTTTTAGCGTTTCTGAGACGCAGTTGGGGATAAAAATATGGCGGACGACGAGAATCCGCAGTCAGGTCTTGGGGCGGAAAAAATTCAATCCGTCGTCAATGATGCCATCGATTTCCTATCGGGGCGGCTGCGCAATTCGATCGAGGAGAAAGGTCGACCCCTATCCTATGACGAAATTCATAATATTATTGATAACTTCAAGAAAGAGCCCCATCAGGCAGTAATTTCATACTACCACGTTGCCTGGGAGGAATGCGCTGAGGCCTACGAGATTTTATCTTGGGAAAAAGATCGAACGCACCCCATGGAGCGCCTGCTTGTAAAGCATTTCTCCGAATTGCGGGCGCCATGAGGTAAGCTGGCAGTAGCAGGGAGAACGCTATCCAGGCGCGTGATTCAGAGGTTCCTTACAGCTCTCCATCACATGATGAGACCAGAGCTTTTCGATCAGTACGAAGAGAATTGTCAGCAATTGGTCGATCGCATCCGCGCTGCTGAAGGTGATTCATTCACTTGGGATCATATCTACTCTGATCCGACGAGCCAAATCCTCGTTAACGACGTCTTAGTCTACATCAGCCGTTACTTTACCAATGTGGAGAAACGCCGATATTGGTTTGAAGACTTCATTGAGAGCCACATGCCCCCGGATAAAACAGGAGCTGCGCGCGGCTGGCGATTAGGCAACATGGAATTTCATATGTTGTGGGGTACGTTGTACGGAGACCTGCGTAACGCAATGGAGACAACCGACGGTCTCGCTACAATTCGTGAGCGATATGGAGATGCCAATTTCGAACTACTGAAAAGTGTCTTCGCAGCAATGGATGAAAATTTTGAATATCTCGTTGCTGAGCGGGACGAAGAT
>CAVOAK010000043.1:0-20266 GCA_963693665.1 Alphaproteobacteria bacterium
GTTTTTCCTTGGGCAAGGGGTAACGGCTAAAGGGAATGAGAACGACTCCATCCTGCATGGTTTCCGCACCAAGCTGCCGATTAAAGGCAGCGCTCTCAACAAAACCCCGTTGATACTGCGCGACCATGGAATTCTGACACAAATAGAGTTTATTTTGACCGACCAGAAAAGGCCGAAATGCACGCCCTTGGTTAGACCGACAATACGCATTCACCGCCGAACCAACGCCGGGATATTCGCGATCATAATAATCATCGACGACAATGACCGCGCCCTTTCCCAAGAGAGGCGCGAATGTCATGAGGTCGTGCATGCATTCGCTATACGTGTGCCCACCGTCAACATGAAGAAATCGGATCGGCGATGATATGGTCGCCTTGAGTTCTTCCGTGCCAAGTTTTTGGGTGTCGCCGGCGATCAGCTGCACCTGCTCCGTGCTGTATGCATATAGCTCGAGTGACTCGCGGGCGATCCGATCCTTTTCGTCACCGAAGTCATCAAAGCCATAAATGATCTCCTCCGATCGTCGAAAGTTGGCCATCAGCAATAGTGATTTGCCGTGATAGACGCCAATTTCGCAGAGATCACCACGAACATCATTCGCCTTTTGTAGAGAATCGATATACCAGAGGCAGAGCGTGTCGGCCTTAAAAAGCCAACCCTGAATCCGGCCCTCAATTTCGCTGATGAATTTGTCGACGAAGTGCCAACTATCGCCAATAGGAATGTCATGTACATGGGCGTCTACCTCGGCGCCACCGTCTTCATCTGAGGTCATGATAGGGACACTACCAGCCACCCGTCTCGAGCCAGCGCCCGACATCACTTATCCGGTCTGCACCCCAAAAAGGTTCGCCGTCGACAAAAATGAAAGGCGACCCAAATACACCGCGTTCCACGGCCGTATCGGTTTCCGTCTTGAGGCGACCTTTCACGACGGGATCCGTTATAGCCCGCAGCAGCGCTTCACGATCCACGCCGAGTGGCTCCGCGATATCAGCAATCGCCGCCGGTTGCGAAATATCGCGGCCTTCGCCAAAGAATGACCGAAAGGCGGCTTTAGCAAAATTGCTACTTCGCTCATGATCTTCGTCATCGATCCAATAGAATGCACGTGACGCTGCCAGCGCCATAATAGGAAATTGTTCGGGGATCACGAAAGGGATATCGAGCTGTCGCGCCGTGCGCGCCAGATCGTGGCGTGAATAGTCGCCTTTGAGGGGAATGTGGACGAGCGGCTGGCTGCCCGTTTGCTTCATCGCAATTCCAAGCATCATGGGTCGCCAAGAAACACCGCGCCCGTAGCGCAATGCGAGATCATCAATCTGACAGCTCGCGAGATAGCCATAAGGCGAAGAGAAATCGAAATAGAACTCGATATCCATACTCATACGTCAGTCTTCCCAACAGTTTTCACCAGGGAATTTCGCTTCCGTCATAATTGAGGAAGCGACCGTTATCGACTGGTGTGAGGTTGTTGATCACCTCTCGAACACCTTGAATGCTCGTCGGCATGTCAAGATCGGCTTCTGAACCACCCATATCGGTCTGTACCCAGCCGGGGTGCATGAGGACACAAGTGATGCCCCGTGGGACAAGTTCGACGGCAGCACTGCGTACCCCTGAATTGAGCGCTGCCTTCGAGGCCCGATAGCCCGGCGAACCGCTGGATGTGTTTCGCTCATTGCTGCCCGTTTGCGAGGAAATAAACACCATCAGTTTACGCTCCGAACGAGCAACTTGCTCGACCAGCCCTTCGGCGACCCTGAGCGGTGCAAGCGTATTGATCCGGTACTCTTCGAGCCAATCGTTGTATTTATGACTGCCAAATTTGACCCCCAGCGAAAGATTGATGCCGGCATTATTGAGCAACACATCAATCGCTGTGTCGCCAAGCGCAGCAGCAAGCGCCGTGACACTGGCGTCGTCAGATACGTCGAGCTGCTCGCACCGATAGCCTGCCTGACCATCGATATCCGCCGGATTGCGTGCCGTTGCAATCACATGCCATCCATCTGCCGAAAACTGACGGGCAAATTCCGCGCCCAGCCCCCGCGCAGCGCCAGTGATAAGAATTGTCGGCATCAGCTGCCACCCTTGGCAGACTTTCTTGCCGTCACTTCGATCTCAATCTTCATGCGTGCCTCCATTAGCGGCGATGCAACGGTTGTATTTGCCGGCCGTGCAGCACGACAGAACTCACCAATCAACGGTGTCGCGTTCTTGAAATCCTCATCGCAGCGCCGACAACAATCGCTGTACCGTGCTGATCATCATGAAATACGGGAATACTCATGCGTTTCCGAAGCTGCGCCCCGATTTCAAAACACGAAGGTGCGCTAATGTCTTCAAGGTTAATGCCACCAAATGGCGCCCCAAGAGCAACAATATTAACGAATCTTTCGACGCCAACGGCCCAATCGCCCCGAGACCAAGGACTGCCGTGCCATTAGTGACGACACCCACGAGATTGGCACGCGCCGTCATCGAAGCCGCTTCGCTGGCGCCCTTGACGATGAGCTCGCATGCCGCCGCGACGCCCGGCGAGTAGGCGAGGGCAAGGTCGCGTTGGTTGGCCAGCGGCTTGGTCGCAACGATCCCTGTTTGCCTGTCGGATAGGCCCGGTGATACGCAATCGCGTCTTCCCAAATGTCACTATCTGCCATATTCTGACATTCCTCTCAGAGTTCGCCTTGACGTTATTCTCAGGCTATCACAATAAAAAAGGCCCGCCGATCAAGCGGGCCTGAATGATGGTGCGGTCGAGAAGACTCGAACTTCCACGGGATTTCTCCCACAGCGACCTCAACGCTGCGCGTCTACCAATTCCGCCACGACCGCTTCCACCATATCCAAGCCCGATTTATGATATTCATAAGGTTGATTACACATAGATCAACCGCGCGTCCGGGGATAGCAAATACCCCACGTGCGATCAAGCGGAACGGGGTTAATGAACGAAATCTCCACACTCGGCGCCATTGAATGGCGCATCAGTGAAGCGCCTGTGGATTACCTGCCCGCCGTTCAGGAAATGGAGCAGCGTGTTGCTCAAATCAGCAGCGGCGAAGCGCGAGAACTCATTTGGTTGCTTGAGCACCCATCGATTTACACCGCTGGCTCAAGTGCATGTGACGAAGATCTGTTGGATCCTGATCGATTCCCCGTCCATCAAACCGGCCGCGGCGGACAATTTACCTATCATGGTCCAGGACAACGGATCGCGTATGTAATGCTCGACCTCAAACGGCGTGGGCGCGACGTACGCAGCTTTGTTCATGATCTTGAGAACTGGGTTATCGCGACGCTAGCTCAGTTCAACGTGAAAGGTGAGTGCCGTACCGACCGCATCGGCATTTGGGTCGCCGCAGATAGAAGAGAAGCCGACACGGCTCCTCACGAAGACAAAATAGCCGCCATTGGCGTCCGTATTCGGCGTTGGATCACTTATCACGGCTTGTCGCTCAATGTTAAACCAGACCTTGACCATTTCGCTGGGATTGTTCCCTGTGGCATTGAAGGGGAGCAATTTGGCGTAACGTCTCTCGTCAACCTCGGCTTACCAATAACTATGACGGACGTGGACGTCGCCTTGATGGAAACGTTCGAAGCCGTATTTCAACGGTCCACGAAAAAAGTCGACTAACACTCATCAAGCGGTCGGTAACACACTAAATCCATCCGCTATCGGCGGCTTGGCGGCAAAACGCTCGACGCTTGAAACATTTGCCGCGGACGGACCCTCATTGCATGCGTCCAGCATTGAGGCAACGGCCTCTGCTGAACCGAAAACAGCGCCTCAACCTTGCTGTCGCGCAGATTCCTAACCCAACCATCAAGGCCAAGTTTCGTAGCCCGTCGTTCGGTCCATCCACGGAACCAAACGTTCTGGACTCTTCTGGCGTTCACAACTCTCACCTTCTGAACTTCCAGATCGGATTGACCCACTACTCGAACTCGACGATTGGCTGGTCTACCTCCAGGAGGTCCCCCAGAGCCACGTGAACAACACTAATAGTACCTTCGCGTTCCGCTCGAATTTGATTTTCCATCTTCATCGCCTCGATGACAGCGATTTCTTCGCCAGCTTTAACTTCCGCGCCTTCACGAACGGCAAGACTAACAAGAAGACCTGGCATCGGCGCGAGAACAAGCCGCGAAAAATCAGGCAATGGTCGAGCAAGCATGAACTGGGCAAGGCAGGCCGCTCGTGGCGTCAATACGGCAAAGACAAGCGAGGAGCCTCCCTGCGTTAGGCGCCAACGATCGCCTTCACGGTCAACCTGGACACATAATTCAACACCATCGACGCACGCTTTGAAAAGTAAGAGACCCACTTGCCAATGGCCGGTAAACGCGTAAGTCCGCGTAGGCGTCATCACTGACCAGCCTGATTTTTCCGCCTCTAACGGACGCACTATCATGGGAACTCTATGACCCGCCGTGACCGCAACGCATGCAAACTCATCGGAGCGGCGCCACACGCGCGAATGAACCACACCAGCCAGCGCCGCCAGCAATGATATGTCTTCGTGAATGGAGTCCGCCGGATTGAAACCAGTTGGAAACTCTTCTTCAATGAATCCGGTTGTAAACTCTCCGCCAACAAATCTTGGATGCGTGATTGCCGCTGTGAGGAACGACAAGTTATGTGAAATGCCACGTATTAAATATGCGTCCAGCGCATTTCGCATTTTTTCCAGTGCGTCATCGCGCGTCACACCATGACAAATGAGCTTGGCAATGAGCGGATCGTAATTAATTCCAATCGTGTCACCCGCCTCGAAGCCGGAATCGACGCGAACTCCAGTGCTCTCATGAGGCAGCTGATAGCGGACAAGACGGCCCGTGGCAGGTAAAAATTCTCGAGATGGATCCTCTGCATAGACACGACTCTCGATCGCCCAACCGTGCGTCGCAATATCTTTCTGTGAGAGTCCCAAGGGCTCGTCCGCGGCAACGCGGATCATCTGTTCGACAAGATCAATTCCCGTTACGAACTCTGTGACCGGATGCTCAACCTGAAGACGCGCATTCATCTCCAGAAAGTAGAATTTCTTCTCAGAATCGACGATGAACTCGACTGTGCCGGCAGATCGGTAGTTAACAGCGCGTGCGAGGGTCACGGCTTGCTCGGCCATCGCGGCGCGAACGCCGTCGTCAAGAAATGGTGATGGCGATTCCTCTATAACCTTTTGATGCCGTCGCTGGATTGAGCACTCACGTTCACCCAAATGGACAACCGTCCCATGATTGTCAGCGAGGATTTGAATTTCGATATGGCGCGGCCCTTCGATTAACTTTTCAACGAAGACTCGATCGTCCCCGAAGCTTGAGTGCGCTTCGTTCACGGCAAATCGAAAGCCTTCGCGTGCCTCGTCGTCATCCCGCGCGATGCGCATACCTTTGCCGCCCCCGCCAGCCGCCGCCTTAATCATGACAGGGTAGCCGATTGCCCTGGCAGCCGCGACTGCATCTTCCGCATTGGCGAGCGCATCACCCTCACCTGGAATAGTGGAGACATCTAATTCCCGGGCTAGCTTTCTTGCTTCGATCTTGTCGCCCATCATCCTGATGACCGATGCAGAAGGTCCGATGAAGGTCACGCCAACTTCAGCGAGTGCATCCGGCAATTCTGAATTCTCCGACAGAAACCCGTAGCCTGGATGGAGCGCGTCGGCTTTTGTCTGCACGGCTGCGTTCACAATATTTGCAATACTGAGATAGCTGTCACGCGCTGCCGATGGTCCAATTGGTACTGCTTCATCCATCACACGCACATGAAGCGCTTCTGCGTCAGCTTCTGAATAAACCGCAACGGTTTTGATTCCCATACATCGAGCCGTGCGGGCAATGCGGCAGGCGATCTCCCCGCGGTTGGCAATGAGAATTTTTTCAAACATTAGGAGAACAAAGTATCAAAAAGAAATCCCGCCCCGCAACAAGCATGCGCCTCTACAGAGGGATATACGGAGTAGGCTATTTCGCAGCGGTGACGTTGAGACTGATAAAATTGCCGCCTATCTCGAGGCTACTGTCATCGTCAAACAAATCAAATGTGTCGATCTTCTGAGTGCTGTTAAATCCGGCAGTTCTAAGAAAATCATCAAGAAACTCGAATGTCAAATCGACTTTATGAAAATCATTCGCATAATATGGAAACGCTGTTCAGCCCCAAGTTCCGGGCGCAGGAACAGGCGGCATAGGATCTCCAGATTTGGGACACTTATGCGTAAACTTCCATCATCACTGAGGACGCGAAAGCATTCGCCGAGCACCTGCGGCAATTCGTCGAAGTAGCCGAAATGTTCAAAGACGTGGCTTGCGTAAATCTCCGCCACCGACCCGTCCGCAAACTTACTTAAGTTCCGGCAGTCACCCACATGGTCCACATGCGGGCCAGGCTCAAAATTGAACACCTTCCAGCCCTTACGCCGTTCACGGCCGCCGATATGGAGGCGTAATGGATTAGGCATTGCCGTCCCAGCCTCGCTTGGTTGGGAACAAGCCCATGACATAGGCGACATAGCCTGCGAGAACGCTGCCCCAACCAATCAGCGGAAAGGCGAACCAGAGCGTTTGCGGCGTAGTTAGCAGATTGAGTGGAACCAGCATTGCCATGACAAAAAATAACATGCCAAATGGTAACAGAACATGCGCAGTCGGCGGCATGGCCGAAAAATTGACTCGTTCTCTTCGTCAGAGTGCATCACTCAGTTCATAAATCGGAGTCGGCTTACAGAGGAATATTGCCGTGTTTCTTCCATGGATTCTCCAAACATTTGTCTCTTAACATGATCAATGAATTACAAATTCTTTTACGCGTTTCGCGAGGCGAAATAACGTCATCTATAAATCCAAGTGACCCGGCAACGATTGGATTAGCGAATTTTTCACGGTATTCTTCGGTTCGCTCCTTTGTTTTTTGCTCGTCATCCAAGTCGCTGCGAAAAATTATTTCGACAGCGCCCTTCGGACCCATTACCGCAATTTCAGCACTTGGCCACGCATAATTCACATCTCCACGGAGATGCTTGGAGCTCATGACGTCATACGCTCCGCCATATGCCTTCCGGGTAATCAGAGTAACTTTGGGCACCGTCGCCTCAGCAAAAGCATAGAGGAGCTTCGCACCGTGCTGAATGATGCCGCCGTGCTCCTGCGCCGTTCCCGGCAAGAAGCCAGGCACATCCACCAGCGTCACAACGGGAATGTTAAAACAGTCACAAAAGCGCACAAATCGTGCTGCCTTCCTGGACGAGTCGATGTCCAAACAACCAGCGAGCACCATCGGTTGATTGGCAACAATACCGACTGTTGCGCCGGCCATACGTGCAAAGCCAGTGATGATATTGCGAGCAAACTCCGGCTGCAGTTCGAAGAAGTCACTGTCGTCGACCGTCTTCAGGATCAATTCCTTCATATCGTATGGTTTGTTTGGGCTTGCCGGCACGAGTGTGTCGAGCGATGACTCCAAGCGATCCACCGGATCCTCCAAAGTTCGCGGTGACGGCCTATCGCGATTGGAGGATGGCAAAAAGCCCATAAAGCGGCGCAGGGCCAGAAGGGTTTCAATATCATTGCCAACTGCCAAATCGGCCACACCAGATGTCTGTGTATGGGTCGTCGCACCACCCAACTCTTCATGTGTAACTTCCTCATGGGTTGCCGTCTTTACAACCTCGGGTCCGGTGACAAACATATAAGCGCTATCTTCGACCATGAAGATGAAGTCTGTCATTGCCGGCGAATAGACCGCGCCGCCAGCGCAGGGTCCCATGATCACAGAAATCTGCGGAACGACACCGGAAGCCAACACGTTGCGTTGAAAGACGTCTGCATAACCGGCGAGCGAGGCGACGCCCTCCTGAATTCGTGCGCCACCAGAATCATTAAGACCGATGATTGGTGCACCGACCTTCATAGCTTGGTCCATTACCTTGCAAATCTTTCGCGCATGCGCGGCCGACAGTGAGCCCCCGAAGACCGTAAAGTCCTGACTGAAAACAAACACCCGACGCCCGTCGATCAATCCGTGACCAGTGACCACACCATCACCAGGCACCTTCTTTTCCTCCATACCAAAATCCGTGGAATCATGTTCGACAAACATGTCCCACTCCTCGAACGAGCCTTCATCGAGCAAAACATCCAAACGCTCGCGGGCTGTTAGCTTTCCCTTGGCGTGATGTGCGTCAATACGCTTTTGACCACCGCCCGCGCGCGCAGCCTCTCGCTTTGCTTCGAGTTGGCGAATTATATCCTTCATTAGCGCTTAGCCCCTTGTCCGATCGAATTAACTGCCGGCTGTTATCCCTTTATTAATGTAAGAAAGCGTGCAGCCACGAGAGCCTCTGTACGAACAGCGTCGCGGCGCTCCGCTGCCTCATCATCAATACCCCATTTGCTTTCTTGAAATTCTTCTTCGAGACGACAAACCGCCAGTGCTCGCTCTACGTCGATGTGATTTTCGACCACCGCTAACGCAAGAAATATAGAGCCAAGCGAAGTTGTGAGCTCATGTATAGATGCTAGCCAAAAGTGGTCGTAACCGGTAAGCCGTGCGCAAAGTCTTTCGATCACTTCAGTGTCTTGCTCGATCGGAACAATACCCTCCGTCACTATGATTGGCACTCCCAAATTGGCAGAAACCCAGTCAAGGAGTGGCTGCCATGTCACGCGCTGTTGCTCAGCCAATTCAACCGGTTGACTTGCGCGATAGCAGAGTAGATCTGTCGACGCGTAGCGAACGACTGCTTCGACAACCTCTGCAAAATTGGGCTCGACGCGATCGACGGCTGTTCCAGCGATTATCGTCAATGGCATGGTCTTGGGATTTATCTCAACTTCTTGCGCTCTCCATTCTGCCGCAATTTCCATCGCAAGTTCAGAAGTCGGCAAGGCGTAGGTCCCCTCGTTCGGGGTTCGTAAAATTTGATCATCGAGTGCAATTGAAAAACTGCCTTCTGCACACGTGACCGCAACGTCTTTGAACAATTTTTCCACGGCTTGCTCTATTGATTCAGTAATCCCTTTAGTCCTTTCATCACCCCCGCGCCAAGTCCCTCAGCTGCCTCTATCAGCCTTGCAGGTTTTTTTCTCTTCTGCTGCGCCAGTTAACGCTCTGGAGAAACCGAATGGTCAAACTATCATAGAGGCATGAGGGCTCATGCGGTTCCGCAACGTGTTCTACTAGCGCTATTGTCTTATCCCTCGAACGGCGAATATGCAGCAAATGGATCGTCTTCTGATGCCAGATCCAGTCCAACATGCCTAAATGTATTGGCCATGTGTTCCGGCAAATCGGCAGTTAAATCAAGCGTCCCTTTGCCCGATGGATGCGGAACGGCTATTCGTCTCGCGTGCAAATGCAACTGGCTTTCTATTTCGAGTTCATCAACAAATGATGCCCTCCCGCCGTACTTTCCATCGCCGAGGATCGGCGTTCCAATTGCCGCCATATGCACACGAAGTTGATGTGTTCGTCCGGTCGTTGGCATAAGCGCAACGAGCGCCAACTTTTCGCCTACCCTCTCGAGCACCCGATAGCGGGTAGCTGCTCGCTTTCCGTGAGGTGACGCAGCAACCACCCGCTCGCCGCCCCGTCCTTTTTCCTTGGAAAGAGACAGATCGATTTGACCGTCAATTGGTGATGGAACTCCGACGGTTACGCTCCAATACAGCTTCACAGCGACCCGGCTGCGAAACGAGGCCCCCAAATGAGTAGCCGACGCTGCGCTGTTCGCAAGCAAAAGCACACCACTCGTGTCTTTATCCAACCGATGGACGAGCCGCAGACGCTCGCCTCCGATACCCTGCAAAGCCCCCAACATCGAATCCACATGACGGGACGTACCGCTCCCACCCTGTACCGCTAGTCTTGGAGGCTTGTTGATTGCAACGACCCAGTCATCGCGATAGATCACAAGAGAACGAATGTATTCGGCGTCCTCCGCGTGCACGTCCTGAATCCTTTTAGGCCTCTTTACTCCAGAGTTAACGGAAGGCGGAATACGAATTTTTTGGCCCGCCACAAGGCGCTTGTTCGCCTGAACGCGCTTACTATCGACACGAATTTGGCCGGTGCGTAGCAATTTCTGCAGATGACTGTGGCCTATATTAGGGAAGTATCGCTTAAACCATCGATCGAGACGAATATAGACCTCATCGTCGGTTACGATCTTGAACTCAACGGCACTCACGCCAACACCAATCGAAAAAGTCGCAGTCCCACAAAAAATCCTGCAAGCGACAGCACAACCGAAGCGACAATGTAAAGAGCTGCAGCCACCCATTGGCCACGTTCATAAAGAAGGAAGGCATCCATTGAGAATGTCGAAAATGTTGTAAACGCACCCAATACACCAACGACAAGAAACCCGCGCACTGCCTCGCTCGGAGACCAAGAAATGGCCAACACCTCGATCAACCCACCAAGGAAGAAGGAACCAAGTAGGTTGACCGCAAATGTTCCCCACGGGAACCCGTGTCCGAATAACAGCGCAAACTGATGCGCCATCAGATGTCGTGCGACGGCACCCAACGCGCCTCCTGCTGCTACCGCAAAAATCAACTTCATAACTTACTGAAACCTGATAAGGACCAAGAAAATCAAGGTGTGCACGCTAACGGCCTTATGCACGTGAGACAATCTGTTTGCTTTTACAAACACGCGGACACCAATACGGGCGATGGTTCGCAAGCCAACTAAATAATATATCTGTTTTTGTAATTCGGATGCTGCAAAGTAGCCTGGATATGGATATCGACCCGCGCCTTGAAAGTTGCCAACCCGATTCTCTGCATCCTGTCAGCCGATATATATTGGAGATATGGCTTTCCGGCGAGATTCAAACACCGAAATTCAGGCGCCTCTTCCACATGCCTAATTCAAGATACTTGAGTGTCAGTGCTTGCCAGGTTGCAGAAAGAAAACACATAAACTCATCTGCGAACGGAAAAATTTAGCACAAGGGACAGCAAGGACGATTTGTTCGGTTGTATCCAGTATATTACTGAAGTTACTAGTCGCCTGAAGTTTACCGCTTGTTCCGTAACCGGTTCCAATATTCAAGGCGCTTGCCGATTTCACGCTCATAGCCGCGCTCAACTGGGCGATAAAATATCTCTCGGTTCATTTCTTCCGGGAAATAATCCTGGCCAGAAAACCCTTCTAGGTCGTCATGGTCATACGTGTAACCCTTGCTGTACCCAAGATCACTCATCAACTTTGTCGGCGCATTAAGCGCGTGTTTGGGTGGCATCAATGATCCTGTTTCCATCGCACTTTTTTGAGCTGCGCTCAACGCCCGATATGCTGCATTCGATTTTGGTGCTGTCGCCAAGTAAATTACCGCCTGCGCAAGCGCCAACTCGCCTTCCGGCGACCCCAACCGCTTGTACGTATCCCAAGCGGCCAAAGCTTGCACCGCTGCCTGAGGATCGGCGAGGCCAACGTCCTCATAGGCAAAACGGACAAGCCTTCTGACTACAAAAAGAGGGTCCTCACCGCCGCCCAACATACGTGCCAGCCAGTAAAGGCCGGCGTCGGCATCCGAACCACGTAGTGCTTTATGAAGTGCACTAATGAGATTGTAATGACCATCCCGACCCTTGTCGTAGAGTGGTACGCGGCGTTGAACAACATCAGCCAACGTCTGTGAGTCGAGAGGGTCATCTGTTTGAACATTGTATAGCTCCTCGCATAAATTGAGGAGGAAGCGTCCATCGCCGTCTGCCATTGTGCGCAGAACAACGCGCGCTTCGTCGTCGAGCGGTATCTGCCGCCCCATCTCCGTCTCAACACGGCAAAGCAGATTTTCTAGAGCGCCATCATCGAGCCTGTTAAGCACATACACCTGACAACGAGACAGCAGCGCACCGTTCAATTCAAAACTTGGGTTCTCGGTTGTCGCCCCAACCAAAACGATCGTGCCATCTTCTACATTTGGCAAAAATCCATCCTGCTGGACTCTATTAAATCGATGAATTTCATCAACGAAGAGAATCGTTCCGCCGCCCGCTGCGCGACGCTCACACGCTGATTGAAATACCTTTCTGAGATCGGCAACACCTGAAAATACGGCGGACAACAACTCGAACTCAAAGTCGGTCTCATCGGCAAGCAGGCGTGCGATCGTCGTTTTTCCACATCCGGGCGGTCCCCAGAGAATCATCGAGGCCAGCCGACCTGCATCAACCATTCGGCGAACCGCACCATTTTGGCCCAAGAGATGATCTTGCCCAACGACTTCAACAAGAGATTTTGGACGCATCCGGTCAGCTAGTGGTCGGGGCACTTGCGAATCAAACAAGCCGTCCTGCTGAGCCTTGTTCATGCGCAAATCTTCAGGACAAAAATTTGTATCATAGATCTCATCTCCACGACCCTGAGTGCGGGAAACACGGAGTTGGCTCTCTTAATGTCGTCCATTGTCTGAGCGATGTTTGCGAGGTTACCGACCCCGTCTCTGGAGAGGACCTTAACGCAAATACTTGGGATATTCTAAAACTTGGTATGACCCCGCGCCGCTTTTCCAAGTCGCTGGAACTATGATGTCCTAAGCCTCCAACCGCCACCGACAATCCGAGGCAGTAGAGTCAGGAACAGCGTGAGGTTAGGCCTCGGCTTCGTCTTCCGCTCCATCTTGCGGAGGGCCTGAATCCAGCCCTTTTGCGTCTGGATCTCGATCGACGAGTTCGATTACCGCCATCGGAGCAGAGTCGCCATACCGAAAACCACTTTTGAGAACACGGGTATACCCACCGCTTCGTTCAGAATATCGACCCGCCAACGTATCCATCAGTTTGGCGGTTGTTGCCTCGTCACGCAGCACCGCAAAAATTTGTCGCCGCGCATGTAGTGTGCCGCGCTTTGCCTTGGTGATTAACCGCTCGACCACAGGCCTAAGTTCCTTCGCCTTAGGCAGGGTCGTGGTGATCTGTTCATGTTTGACGAGGGCCGTAGCCATGTTGGAGAACATCGCACGCCGATGCGTGCTCGTTCGGTTCAACTTGCGTCCTTGCATCCGATGACGCATTAAAACTCTCCCTCATTCGGTCCACGAATTATGGCACCGGTTTCTCTCAGATACTCAGTCGCATTCCCGCATGCGACACTGTGATTTAATATGGCTCCTCAAGCCGTTTCGCAAGATCTTCAATGTTCTCAGGTGGCCAATCGGCAATCTCAATACCAAGATAGAGGCCCATTTGCGAAAGAACTTCTTTGATCTCGTTTAACGATTTACGCCCAAAGTTCGGCGTTCGCAGCATTTCCTGCTCAGTCTTTTGGACGAGGTCGCCAATATAAATAATGTTGTCGTTCTTAAGGCAGTTAGCTGAGCGGACAGAAAGCTCCAGTTCATCAACCTTCCGCAGAAGATGTTTGTTGAAGGGGAGCTCGGCATGCCTGTCTTCTTCGGACTTCAAGCTTGGTTCATCGAAGTTGATAAACAGCTGCAACTGATCTTGGAGAATCCGCGCGGCAAGCGCGACAGAGTCTTCCGGTGTTACTGCGCCATTCGTCTCAATATCCATCGACAACTTGTCATAATCGGTCGTTTGCCCAACGCGCGTATTCTCGATCCGATACGATACTTTTTTGACAGGGCTGAACAGCGCATCCACCGGAATCAAACCAATCGGTGAATCCTCTTCCCTACTTTGAGTTGCCGGCTTATAGCCCATTCCCGACTCCACAGTCAGTTCCATGCTAATTTTCGCGCCTTTATCCAAGGTACAAATCACCAAGCTTGGATTTAACACTTCTATTTCATGGCCGGTATCGATTGCGGCAGCGGTTATCTCACCCGGCCCCTCAGCCTGCAAGCGCATGCGACGCGGTCCGTCACCATGCATTTTAAGAGACAACAATTTGATATTAAGCACAATATCTGTGACATCTTCACGGACACCCAAGATGGATGAGAACTCGTGCAAAACGCCGTCTATTTGTATCGAGGAAACTGCAGCGCCCTGCAATGAAGATAGCAAAACGCGACGCAGAGCATTGCCCAGCGTCATACCGAATCCACGCTCCAAAGGCTCAGCGACAACGGTCGCAATTCGAGAGGAATCGCCACCGGGCTCAACATTGAGCTTGCCGGGCTTGATCAGTGACTGCCAGTTCTTTTGGATTACGCTTGCCCCATCTTCCATATTCATTCCACCTGTTTAATCAAACTAGGACGGACTAACCCGCTTTGACGTGACGAGAAAATTCTCTCGAACACAAATTTTCTAAGAAACCCGTGAACGCAAAATTGCGATGCGGATCAAACTCGACGGCGTTTGGGCGGACGGCAACCGTTATGCGGAACTGCTGTCACATCACGAATTGCCGTGATCGAAAAGCCAACATTCTGTAACGCACGGAGAGCCGACTCACGACCCGACCCCGGGCCCTTAACATTAACTTCCAAGGTTTTCACGCCGTGTTCCATCGCCTTACGTCCAGCATCTTCAGCTGCCATTTGAGCTGCATGTGGTGTCGACTTACGACTGCCCTTGAAACCATTGCTCCCCGAAGATGACCATGAAATTGCGTTTCCCTGGACATCGGTAATAGTGATCATCGTGTTGTTGAACGTCGCGTTTACATGCGCGATTCCTGATGTAATATTTTTGCGCTCACGGCGGCGCGGCCGAGCAGTTGTTGGTCTCGCCATTTATCCCTCTATTTTCCACTTTGCAAAATAACTAAGCCACCGGATTTGGCGTCTTAAGCTACTTGGCTACCTTTTTCCTGCCGGCAATTGCACGAGCCGGACCCTTGCGAGTACGGGCATTTGTATGGGTACGCTGGCCACGCGTCGGCAATCCTTTCCGATGGCGTAAACCACGGTAGCAACCAAGATCCATCA
Source organism: Alphaproteobacteria bacterium (assembly GCA_963693665.1). GTDB lineage: Bacteria > Pseudomonadota > Alphaproteobacteria > UBA8366 > CAVOAK01 > CAVOAK01. The sequence goes on from CAVOAK010000043.1 coordinate 14,865, forward strand.
GTCGCTTGATATTTATCGCTACGGCGCGCCGCAAATCACCTTCGACCAAAAGGTCGCGGTCAATAGCCTCACGCACGCGCAACACTTCATCGTCCGTCATGTCATTGACACGACGTTCAAACGGAATACCGCATCTTTCACAAATCTTCCGCGCCGACGTACGACCGATACCGTAAATATAGGTTAGCGAAATTTCAACGCGCTTTTGCGTCGGTATGTTGATCCCAGCGATGCGTGCCACGTCCTCTACCCCTTAGTCTCTGCCATCGACATGTCTGGAAAGATCAGTCGTTTGTGCCAGATATGCCCAATCTCAGGCACAAAAAAATTCGGAGCCAATACGCCAATGCGGCGGACCAAACTCTCGATGGTGCATGCTCCGAAGTCGCGGATTATAGGGATTTGAAGCACACTGTCAATCACTTGAACTGCGCCAAAATACCATCAATCTCTTCTGCAACCCGATCGATTTCCTGCATGCCGTCGACTTCAAAAAGAACACCACGCTCTCGGTAGTAAGGCAGAATTGGCTCGGTTGCGAGATGATAGTGTTCAAGGCGGGATCGAACAGTTTCGGCTTTGTCGTCCTCCCGCCATCCAAAAGATTCCGAGCCACAAACATCGCAGATTCCTGCTATTTTTGGCTGTTTGAACTTCTCATGGTAACCGGCGCTGCATTTGCTACAGGCATATCTGCCGGTAATTCTCTCGGTAAGAACAGAGTCGTCGACGACAAGTTGGATTACCGCGTCGATTTTCAAATTCCGATCATTGAGCAAGTCGTCAAGCGCACCTGCCTGAACGGTCGTTCGTGGAAAGCCATCCAGCATAAACCGATCCAGACAATCCGGCTTACTTAACCGCTCGGCAACAACATGAATAACGATTTCGTCGGGGACAAAATCACCTGCGGCTAAGACCGGGCCTGCCTTAACACCAATCTCGTCCCCTACCTCAACAGCATCCCGTAATATCTCGCCGGTGGACAACTGAATAAGGCCCCACCGTTCCTGTATTCGTTTTGCTTGAGTCCCCTTACCTGCTCCCGGAGGTCCCAACAAAATGAGATTCATCCGCGCCGCCCACGCAGCTTCGTCTTTTTGACAAGCCCCTCATATTGGTGCGCAAGCATGTGCGCATGGACTTGACCAACAGTGTCCATTGTCACGGTGACAACAATCAAAAGACTGGTCCCCCCAAAATAGAAAGGTACGCCATACCGGGAGATAAGAATTTCCGGAAGAATACAAACAGCAACGAGGTAAAGGGCGCCAGCCACGGTTAGCCTCGTCAAAACGAAATCAAGATATTCTGCAGTGTTCTTCCCAGGCCGAATACCTGGAATGAAACCACCGTATTTTTTTAGGTTGTCAGCTGTATCCGCCGGATTGAAAACAATCGCCGTATAGAAAAAGGCAAAAAATGCGATTAATCCGACAAAAAGGATCAAATACAACGGTTGGCCGCGGCCGAGCATCGCAGATACAGTGCCGAGCCAGCCTGGTCCGGCACTACCGCTGAAACCAGAAATCGTGATCGGCAGCAACAGAATTGACGTTGCGAAGATTGGTGGTATGACACCCGAAGAGTTCAATTTGAGTGGCAAATGCGAGGACTCGCCACCAAACATCTTGCTGCCGACTTGGCGCTTCGGGTACTGAACGATGATGCGTCTTTGTGCCCGCTCCACGAAGACAATGAAAGCGATCACACCGACTGCCATCGCGATCAGGAAGAGAATAAATATTGTTGATAACGCGCCGGTACGGCCGAGCTCCAACGTGCTGGCAAGCGCTAAGGGAATGTTGGCAACGATGCCGGCGAATATGATCAACGAAATCCCGTTACCAACGCCCCGTTGAGTAATCTGCTCGCCGAGCCACATTAAAAATATCGTCCCACCGACCAAAGTAATCACCGTTGTTAGGCGAAAGAACAAGCCGGGATCGATCACGGCGCTTCCACCGCTTCCCTGCATTCCCTCAAGACCGACGGATAAGCCATACCCTTGCGCGGTCGCAAGCAACACGGTTCCGTAGCGCGTATACTGGTTAATTGTTTTGCGCCCCGCCTCGCCCTCCTTCTTAAGTTGCTCAAGAGAAGGCGAAATCGCGGTCATCAACTGCATGATAATTGCAGCCGATATGTAGGGCATGATATTGAGGGCGAAAATCGTCATACGCCCTAGAGCGCCACCCGCAAACATATCAAAAATGCCGAGGACCCCGCCCTGTTGTTGCTTAAAAATTTCGGCAAGAACGACAGGATCAATACCAGGCAACGGAATATAGGTGCCAAGCCGATAAACGACCAACGCACCAAGCGTAAACCAAATACGTCGTTTTAGTTCGGTTGCTTTTGAGAAAGCACCGAAATTGAAATTAGCAGCAAGTTGCTCAGCGGCAGACGCCATGACGAACTGCTCCTTACTTCTCGCGTTCCCCCGACAAAGGCGATAGGAGCATTCTTACCTATTCCTCGGCGGGTATAGAAGCAACCGGCAGGACAATTTTGCCGCCGGCCTTCTCGACAGCTGCAATCGCGGCACTTGATGCACCCACGACTTCAATTGTTATTTTTGCACTAAGTTCCCCTTTAGCAAGGAGACGGACGCCATCACGAGGACGTCTGACCAGACCGGCGGCCATCAATTCGGTGATGCCAATTGGTTTTTTCCCATCAAGCTTTTTTTCATCAATAGCGCGCTGCAGGCGGCCAATATTGACTTCCGCAAAATTCTTACTGAAATGGTTGTGAAAGCCGCGTTTCGGCAGCCTACGGTACAGGGGCATTTGTCCGCCCTCAAATCCATTGAGCGCAACGCCCGTTCTTGCACGTTGCCCCTTCATTCCGCTGCCACTTGTTTTACCTTTGCCCGAACCTGCGCCGCGACCAACGCGCATCGGTTTCTTGCGCGCACCCGGCCGATCAGACAACTCATTAAGTTTCATTACCTAAAACTCCTTTTGATCCGAGCACGAAGAAGCATCAAACAGATTCTTCAATACGAACTAGGTGCTTAACTTTTTTGATCATCCCTCTAACCGACGGCGTATCTTCGAGTTCGCGCGTTTTATGGAGTTTATTTAACCCCAATCCGATTAGGGTAGCACGTTGGTCTCCACGGCGTCGTATCGGACTACCAGTCTGAGTTACTTTGACTTTGGTTCCCGATTTATCAGGCACTAGCTTGCTCCTGCACCGCAGGTCCTTCTTCGCGTCGGACAACAATATCACTTACTTTTTTACCGCGTTTCGCAGCTACAAACCGCGGCGAAGTACAATTTGAAAGTGCATCGAGCGACGCCTTGATCATGTTATGCGGATTTGCGGCCCCGACTGACTTAGCCACAACATCGTGAACCCCAAGAGCTTCAAACACCGCCCGCATCGGACCGCCCGCGATAATCCCCGTACCCGCTGGTGCAGCACGAACAACAACACGCCCGGCACCGAAATGGCCTGTCGTGTCATGGTGGAGCGTCCGCCCCTCACGCAACGGTACGCGAACTAACGAACCGCGAGCTTTCTCCGTTGCCTTACGGATCGCCTCCGGTACCTCACGCGCTTTTCCCATTCCATAGCCAACCCGGCCCTTACCATCACCGACAACGACGATCGCGGAAAACCCGAACCGGCGGCCGCCTTTGACAACCTTAGCCACTCGATTGATCGATACGAGTTTCTCGATCAATTCACTTTCTTCGCGCGGGGCGCGAGAATTACGATCGTTTCGAGACTGCCTTGGATTTCGCGCCATTTGCTACACAATCCTTGTTAAGGGCTTAGGTGTTTTCGGCATTAGATTTTGAGGCCCCCTTCGCGAGCTGCATCGGCGAGCGCTTTGATTCGCCCGTGAAACCGATATCCCCCACGATCAAAAATTACCTCGGTTACGCCTGCTTCCTTAGCGCGCAATGCTATAACTTTGCCGACTTCCGTTGCTGCAGTGCATCCACCACCGGTCTTAATTTCTGCCTTTAGCGCATTTTCAAGCGTCGAGGCCGACGCCAGAGTCCGACCGACAGCATCGTCTATCACTTGGGCATAGATATTCTTGCCAGAGCGAAATACCGATAGCCGCGGTTTTCCTTTGCCGGCTCTTCGAATTGCATATCGTGCGCGCGTCTTGCGCCGTTCGAATAGTTCTTTTGAAGTCAGCATTGCGTTACTTCTTCTTACCTTCTTTGCGCATTATATATTCGTTTTCATACCTAATGCCTTTGCCCTTATATGGCTCCGGCTTCCGAAAGGCACGTATCTCGCTCGCCACTTGTCCGACGCGTTGCCTATTTGCACCGCTGACCGATATTTGTGTCGGACGCTCACATTCAATCGAGATACCCTCCGGAATTGGGTAAAGAATTTCGTGACTGTGGCCTACCTGAAGGTTGAGCGTTTTGCCGGAAACTGCGGCTCTATAGCCCACGCCGATAATGTCCATTTTCACGTTAAATCCGCTAGAGACGCCAACCACAACATTGTTGATGAGGCTGCGTACGGTGCCCCACATTGCCCGCGAATGGCTCGATTCATTAGCCGGTTTGACAGTAATCACGCCGTCCGCGAAATCGACCATGACGTCGGCACCCAATGGGACCGACTGCTCACCAAGCTTGCCTTTGGCAGTCAGCACATCATTAACAATCGTCACGTCGACGTCGTTCGGCACTTCAACAGGGCTTTTACCAACACGGGACATCTCAACAACTCCAGACTAGGTTAATACCTAGAAAATTCGACACAACACCTCACCGCCAATGTTGGCAGCCCTTGCTTCACCGTCAGACATGACACCTTGTGGCGTCGAAAGAATAGAAATTCCAAGGCCATTGTACACCGGGTTCAAGTCCTTAATCCCCGAATAAACCCGGCATCCAGGCTTTGACACGCGCTTAATTTCGTTAATAACCGGAACGCCCTCATAGTATTTCAACTCGATCGTCAACTCGCGTATGCCAGGGTCCATTTCGGCCAAACTAAAGCCGCGGATATAGCCTTCGCGCTGTAACACTTCCAGAACATTCGCACGCAATTTTGACGCGGGCGACACGACCGACGATTTCATCGCTCGCTGTCCGTTGCGAATACGTGTCAGCATATCGCCCAAGGGATCACTCATCGTCATATGCCCGATCCTCCCCTTACCAACTCGATTTAACCATGCCAGGAATCTGACCCGACGAAGCCAAATCCCGCATCGCAATTCGTGACATCTTAAATTTACGGTGGAAGCCGCGGGGACGCCCGGAGAGCTCACAGCGATTGCGATATCTGACTGGGGAACCGTCACGCGGCAACTGTGCAAGCATAATATGCGCCGCAAACCGTTCCTCAGGCGCCAAGCTATGATCCTTAGCTATCGCCTTTATACGAGCACGTTTTTCACGCTGCGGCTCAAT
>CAVOAK010000044.1:0-20197 GCA_963693665.1 Alphaproteobacteria bacterium
TCCCGAGCACTGCGCCGGCTTCGTCCTGCGCGGCGTCTTCTTGGGCAGGCAACGCGAGCTTGACTGGTTTATCCACGGCATGGGCACGGTGTTCCCCGAGGCCCGGCGCGACTTCACCGGCTTTCTGCCCGCCGACGAGCGGAGCGACCTGGCCGACGCCTACCACCGCCGTCTCACCGATCCCGACCCGGCGGTCCACCTGCCGGCGGCGCGCGCCTGGGGACGCTATGAGGCAGCGTGTTCGGTCCTTGTGCCCAAGTCCGCCGGCGGCGGGGCGTCCCTGGCCATGGCGCGTATCGAGTCCCACTACTTCAAGCACCGCATGTTCATGGCCGAGAACCATCTGCTCGACAACCTGGATCAGGTCCGTCACCTGCCAGCGGCGATCGTTCAGGGACGCTACGACATGGTCTGTCCCATCGTCAGCGCCGACGAACTGGCCCAAGCCTGGCCCGGCGCCGACTTGACCATCGTGCCCGACGCCGGCCACGCGGCCATGGAACCGGGCATCCGAGCCGCCCTGGTCGCCGCCACCGAGAGGTTTAAGTCGTAGACTCGGTTTCGCTCACGGCAGCGGACCTTAGCGTCCGCGCCTGCGCGGGCGCGCCGGACAGCCGGCGGGCCGCGGTCGCGGCCTTTAACGAAACCGACAAACCTGCCGGGCGGGCAAAAACCTTGAAAGATACCGCCCGTGCCGTAAGATGCGCGCCCTCAAGGGTTTCTCTCGGGGACGCCGACATCATGGCTGGACATTATTTGCGCGCCGCCCTGATTTTTGCTTGCGTGGTGGCCTTCGCGGCGCCGCAAGGGGCCCGCGCCGACGACCCCGATTTCTTGTCGTTCGGCGGCGGATATTTCGACTGGAACCGCCAGAAGAGCCCGGCGGCGGAGTTCCGCTTCGAATACCGATCCGACCAGAAGTTCTGGGTCTTCAAGCCCCTGGGCGGCCTGATGGCGACCTCGGACGGCGCCGTCTACGCTTACGCCGGCGTCGGCATCGATGTCTTCTTCGGCCGCCGCTTCGTCGTCACGCCGAGCTTCGCGCCGGGTTACTACCACAAGGGCAGCGGCCTGGAATTAGGCCACGAGTTGGAGTTCCGCTCGCAGATCGAGTTCGCCTACCGCTTCGACGACCGCTCGCGCCTGGGTGTGGCCGTCTCGCACATGTCGAATGCCTCGATCGGCGACACCAACCCGGGCACCGAATCGGCGATCCTCTATTACTCGGTCCCGTTCTCAAAGCTGTTCGGTGACTGAAGGGCGCCCGTAGCTCAGTCGGATAGAGCACCAGATTCCTAATCTGGGGGTCGTGGGTTCGAATCCCGCCGGGCGCACCACTCCTGTACAAAACTGGGCACCAATGGATCAGATGTTTTGTCGTGGTTTGCGGCCGCTGCCATGAGTGCCAGATCAAATCCGGATATCCTGATTTCTTCTTCGCCTACATCCACGCGCTCAACAAAAATCTGTAAGTAGGCTTGCGGAAGGCCGGTTTGCCGTCCATCAACTGAGCTCTCACGGCCTTGGAGAAGCCCTCCAGATCGTGCTGCGTTAGATTTTGGATGGGCTGGTTCAAGCGATTCTCCTTCATAGCCATGAGACGGATTAATCGCTCGTGCTCCTGTTCGAGCTTGGATTGCCGTTTGGTAAGTGAGTTGGTTACAGCAAGGCTTCCAACTTCGATCGCCTCGTAGAACCGGTCAATCTTCGATTCGATCTGCCGTTTCTCAGCCTTGAGTACATTGAGTTCGGCCATTTGACGATGCTGTGTGGACGAACCACGGCTGATCAGGGCTCGCATCACCGACTTCAAGCGCGTGGGCTCCAACACCTTGGCGCACAGTTGCTCGATCACTAGACCGTCAAGGACAGGCATCGGTATCGTGCGGCCTTTGCAGGCGGACGTACCTAGGTCTGCTCGCCTGGCGCAGGTGTAATAGCGGTAGGCACCACTCTTCCCTGTTCTTAGACGCAGCGGTCCGCCACAGTTGCCACAATGCGCAATGCCCGTCATGAGAGCGGCGCTGTTCACTTGCCGGGGTGGAGTCTTCCTCGGGTTACGCTGCGCTAGCTGCTGCTGAACTGCATTGAATGCGTTCTCGTCGACTATGCAGGGAACGTCCATCTCGACCCATTCGTCACGCGGCTTCAGTCTCCGTGTGTGGCTGTCGGTACGATTGAAGTAATGCTTTCCCATATAGGTGGTCCGCCGCAGCATCTTCTGTACAACCTGAATGCTGAAGCGATTGCCATTGCGGTTACGTAGTTCTGCGCCGTTTAAGTAGCTGACCAAGCCCTTGATCCCCATAGGACCGCTGGTGCCATCACCGTGCAGGTAGAGACGGAATGCCATATGCACAACCTCGGCTTCCTCCGACACGATCTCAAGGCGTCTCTTGCTCTTGTCACCTCGACGCTCAGCTTCTACTGCACAGTATCCGTAGGGTGGTTGTGATCCGTTCCAGAACCGGTTTCGGGCGTTTTCTTTCATGGCCCGTAGGGTGTGTTTAGCGTTCTCCGCACTTTGATGTTCGTCGACGGCGGATATGATGTGGCGCATCATTTTGCCATTTGGATCATCGGCAAAGTCCTGAGTTACCGATAACACTGCGACACTGTGTTTCTTCAATGTCCGCTCATGCAGTCCTGAATCAAGAGCGTTCCTAGCAAAGCGCGATAGGCTGTGGACGATGATTGCGTCGAAGGGGTGCTCGTCAGAACATGCCTGCGTGATCATAGACTGGAAGATCGGTCGCTTGTCGGAGGTGGCGCTGGCTCCAGGTTCTACAAACTCCTGCACAGCCTCAAAGCCGTGCTGCTCGGCGTAACGCTTTGCCTGGGCCAGTTGATCGGGAATGGAGAGATCGTGTTCTGCCTGACGTGCGGTCGATACACGGGCGTACACAGCTGCTCGCTTCTGCATGTTATTCTCTCCCATGACGGTTCAGTTATCGTTCGCTGCTACCAGTTTGGTGATGATGTCGCGGAGGTAGGTTTCAAGGATATCAAGCTCACCTTCAACGATCTGCATGTGTTCGGGCAGATTGTCAGTAACTCGGGGCCAATTGTCATTTGCCGCCTTCAAGCGTTTCGAAAACTTGCCGGATGAAGCGCTCACGCTTTTCTCACATAAGTCATCTGTTGTCTTATATGGAAAAAAACTCACACCGCCAACCTCGCGAACACTTTTGTCAAGTTAATCGTAATCGCACTAGCCAAGCTGAACGGGTCGATGTCGTCTCGTTCTTTTCCCATTGACGTCAACGCAAACAGGTTAGGCTCGTTCTTGTTTAATCCCCAGTTGGTGAAATCTTTATTCCACGCGAACTGCAGCAAAATTGATTCTTTGCCTTTTAGCGCAGTCTTCCACTCAGCACGGTCTTGGTAATTGTCCATCGCCAGCGCAAAGTCACCGATCACCGGGACGGGAACCCTGTAGCGCGCGATCTCAGCCAAGATCGCTGCCCGCCGAACCTCTTCAACCGAATAGCGGCGACTAACCCCCGTACCGGTTTTCTTCCCGTCCACGGGCTGTAGCAGGTCGCACGCCGTCCAATGACGGACCTTACGCATGAACTGCTCAAGCTCGTGCTCCGGCACGGCGGGGTAAATCAGCCGCGCTAGCTGTTTGAGGGAGTAAGTTTGATTGGTCATAACCATATAAGACATCAATTGTCCCATTTTATGCACGAGATTACTTCCCTGTGGCAAGACGTTTATCTACCTCGTTACGTTACGTAACGAGAAACGCTCCTCTCGGCCCGTATATGTAACGAGAGGGTTTGGAGACAGATTCAGTCCGATACGTAACGAGTCAAATATTATGACAACGCAATTACGCCGATGCGTTGACATCTGCGATGGTGAATCATGTCCGCTCGTGGGCTAATAGCGGACACTTACCGATGCCGCCAGTTGCATCCTCTTTTTGGCGCAAAGCAGAAGTAAATCACCAAGTGGCTGAACATCTACTAATATCCTGAAGCGGACATGAGGACTCAGAGCAAATGCCGGGTACAATCTACGATGTGGTACGTCCCGACGGCAATTTAATGAACAAGTATTAGGCAAACTTAGAGCTAACTAGATCCTTCAAACGATTTGCAACGACCGGGCACACTTCTTCAACCTTACCGTCGGCGAGGGCCGAGGTCTGATCGGTCCGAAGTGGCGGTAGGCGCCAGACTTTGACCTTCAGCTTCAGCAGGTCTCCAAGTTGCTGACAGATCAATTCACCTTCGCGCTTTGCATTCGCATATTCCGCAAATCCTGGAGGCGCCGACTCAACAAACGTGCTGGATACGAAAACAAACACCGGCTCTTGGTCCGCACAGGCAGCAAAGCGGCGCAACACCAGCTCCAGCCCAGCGACGTAGTATCGCTGAAATCGGCGATATAGCGTGCCGTCGAACCCGCCTACCCCACCTTTCCTGATCGGAGGGCTCGCAAGGAAGAAAGCGTGCGTAAATTGCCGTCCCACCAAATCCGGCGAAGAACCCAACAGGTCCCAGCGCATGTTGGATGCCATTTTCGGTTCCACGCGGTTGATATCTGCCACGACCCGGGCTGCATCTTCAGCGCCGGACGCGTAGGTCAGCGTGCATCGCCCGCCACCAGCCGCAAAGCCTTTAGCGATAACTTCACCAATTCCTCGGGAGCCACCGACCACCAATGCGTGTTTGCCCTCAAACAGCCCGTACGGTACGAGTTCCATCACCTCCGCCATCGGCATCTGTTCAGCGGGCGCCGGCCTGACCAGGCAATCGACGCGACCAAAAACTCCGCCAGAGAGCTTGAGTGAAAGAAACTTGAACCGCGGATCGAAACTGGCTGTCTTGTACGCAATGTCGCCAGGCGCCCTGGCGTTTTGTGCGAAATCAATGTCGAAGCCAACGAGTGCCGAATGCAGGCCTGGGCATTCCATGCCGACGAGTCGGCTGAGAGCTGCCAGCATTTGACACTGTGCCCGGTCAAACCCAGCCAAGCCCCGGAAAAGCTCGCCCGGCTGAAACTCCAACGGACTAATAGTGCCGCTACACTGTGATAGTTCTGCTTCTCGCCGCTCGTGGCAAATTTGAGGATGTCGCGGCTTCCGTTCGCCAGAGTCGGATCGTTCAGATTGCCCATTGAGCGCGGAATGTGCGGCTCTCGTTTCTATGCGGAACGAGGCGCAAAGATCGCTACCGCAGCGAACGACTGCGCGCCATAATCCAGCGTCGCGATGCAACACGATCCGCGCCCGTGTGCCAACACGGACCGGCGCCTTGAGCGAACCGGCAATCGATTTAATGGATGAGCAATCAGGCAACGCTTCACGCAGGCATGCAAGCGCCCAAAGCGTCACCAACATGCCATGCGCTACGCGTTCGCCATATAGCAACCGACGCGCTGCGATGCGGTCGATATGTATTGGGTTGGTATCCTCAGAGAATCTTGCAAACCGTTCGACCAAGCGAACTCCAAACCGCAGTTCCGCAGTCAGTTCCCGGGTCGCTTCCTCCCGCCTGCTCATTATCTTCACGCGGGGTTCAGCATCATCTGCCGTTCAGAGCTATGAAGTGCGTCTGAGGCTGAAATCCGTCGAGAGCGAGCTGCCAGCAACCTTCCCCGTCCTCGGTAAACCCGAGCCGTTGATAGTGATCGGCGACAAGTCCGTTTCTCGGCCCAGCAACGTAGCGACCTTCCAGACGGACAGCGCCCGCCGCCGCGCTGATTTCCGCCAAGTGATTGAGCAAGGCTGTCTCGACGCCGCGGCCAATGACACGACAGCTCATCACCCAGCAATCGATCAACAGCCCGCTATTTTCATAGTGGCCGATCAGGGCCAGGATGCGCCCGTGATCGCCGAAACGGTCAACGAGCGAGGCGCCTACCATGACATGATCCGCCGCCAGCATTTCCTGAAGTTCAGATTCAGTATAGCGGCACAGCGTGAGATTGAATTGATTGGTCTTGTTGATCAACGACGCAAAGCGTGTATCGACTGTAGCATCGAACGTGAGCCGCATATCGAGTGACTGCAGGAACTCTTCCAGGGTTCTTGTTTGTGTTCGAGCCTTCCGGCGCATGGCTTCTGCTCTATACATACCTGTACGACGTAGATCCTCTTCTGAAATCGACAAAGTCTCAAAGAACCCGCAGGACGTTAATGTGCGCGCCATACCCGCCGGATCGTCTGGAGGTTCAAGCACCGCGACCATTGGAAGGACATCGCGAACCAGTGCACGTTCTGCCGGATTGTCATCGAGAAACACTGCAGCATCGAGACTTAAACCAAGGGACTCGCATATGTCCCGTATGTTGGATGGCTTGTCCGACCAGTTGACCGCGATCGACGCAAAATCTTCCTCATTTAGAACCATACCAGGGTGCGACCGAATCGCCTCGCGAGCGATCGCTTCCTCATTCTTGGAGCAAACCGCGAGAATGATGCCACGGTTCCTTAGCGCTTTCGCCGCTTGTTGCACCAGGCTGAAAGACTCGCCTTCAGCATCACCCGGACCCAACCGCAATCCCTTGAGGCCGTCATCACCGACGACACCGCCCCAGAGCGTATTGTCTAGGTCGAGGATCAATAATTTTCGCGAACGCCCTCGTAGTGCCCCCAGTAAGCGAGCAACCGCATCACCATAGCGCGGCAAAAATATTGGGTTGAACGGCAGCTTCGCTAAGGCCCAAGTACGGGAGTCATGCCAATGCTCCAGTCCTACGGCGGCCGCCAACCCGGAAACGTCAAGCAGTGCTATATCCGGAGCTTCTGCAAGCTCACAAATTCGGGTGTTCAGTTTGTTCGACAGCATCGTCGCTGTCTCTGGCCGCATGGCGTCAAACGAGCCATAGACACGATCCGGGGGTGGAGCAATGGTTTGCAGAATTAAGGTCTGGCCCTTGCCGCGGAGCGCCGTGATTAGCGACTCGAGCTCGTCAACTGCGGTCTCAAGTGCGTCATCATCGGCCACAAGGGCGGGGAAATAGTGACGATAGTCCAAGGCCAGCAGGACGGCATCGGCACCATGAACAGGGTCATCGGCATCGCTCGCGGCCTGAAACGAAACCCCAAACGGCGCGCATTCGACGTTGACCCGCAGGCCATAACGCACGCCGGAGCCGGCGATCGGCGCAGCCAGGTAATCCGTTGTGGCGTTGCTCAACACGTGGAGGTCGAGGGTCACCAGGGATGATGTTGAAGAATCGCCTACCAGGCGGCTCAGCCGGTTGAGCCGGATTTCCGTGTGTCGATAGAGACCCATTGCCACCAGAGCGGCTGCAACATCCTCGCCTTCGCGCACCGCGATCTCGATCGCCTTGCATCGTTCGCGAAAATCGTCCGGTGGCTCGGGCAGCCAGTCCAGAGAGTCAGTCGTAACCATCAACTCTTCAACTTCGATTCGATGCAATCAGCCAGATCACCGACAACCAACATATCCACCACTTCAGCGGTCGAGAACCGGATGCCAAAAACCTCCTCAACTGCCAAAACCAGTCGGATGTGCTGAACGCTGTCCCATTCCTCGACATATTCCGCCGAGGTATCGCGTGAAATCGTCAGATCATCGTTCTCGAACACGTCCCTAATCACTGCGACAAGGAGCGGCATGATCTCGATATCATTCATAGACAAGCCGCATTGCTGTATCCTTCGATGGCGCTATCAGAGACGTTCGTGGAATTGTTCAATCTCTATCTGATCAGAGGCAATACTGCCACACACTACTGGGCCAAGGCCTCCGTTATCTGCCGACGTAGTTCACGTCCATAGAGCGCCGTCCATCCTGGTCTACGCAAATGTTCGGGATCTTTGAAGGCATGGTCTGGGTAGCTTAGATCGACGTTGAAATCATAAAACTCGATGCCCGCACAAGCGCGATCATGCAGGGTCGTGATTGACGTTTGGAAAGCCAGCAATTGCGATTGCCGACGCCAACCTTCGTAGACGCTTTCCGGTGTCGGTGCCCAAGCAAGCACAAGCCGCGCGCCAGAGCCCCGGGCCTCCTGGCACAAATCAGCCATCGCCTGAGCCGCTGCCGGACCAAGCACCAAGGCATGATCTAACCGGCCTAAGAGCGCAGAAGGGGCGACGAATCGGCCCTCCTCACCCTCGAGTTCAACGATGACGTCGGTTTTGTGGAGTCCGTCTGTTGCCGGCCGCGACGGGCTAACCGCCCTGGCAGCCCAGAACAATGGTTGCGCCACACGCTGCTTCGCGTCGAAGATCGCAGTTGTCCGGTTCCTTTGGTCGTATTCCGGGACGTGCTTGCGGAGCCACGAACGTTCATCGGGGCTTTTGAAGACTGACCCTACGAAAAAATCGAATGAATCTACTGGCACATATGTGATGGACTCCGGTGTTACGGCCACATAGATCAATCGGGGAGGTGCATTTCGCGCCAGATATCGTGTCAACACAAATTTCATGCCGATCACGCCACTGGAGCGATTGTCGGTCAGGTTGGCAACAGAAGGCCCGATATCATGCCAGTCGACGACGGTCTTTGTGACGCTGTCACCCATGACTACGACGTCTGCGTCGATGGTATGGGTTTCTATGCGCGTGATCAGGTAATCCATCGGATGCCGTTGCAGCGGAACGTTTTTCAAACTCAGTGCAACGATCTCGAACAACCCGGTTACGGTGAGGCAGGCAATCAGTAGCCGCCCTACAAAACGCAGTTGTAACGTCGAGGTTTGCGATGCTTCGGTCAATTCTAGGCTCGCTCCATTGTTTCAGCGTCCGTCAATCGCCTGCGTCGAATCAAAATTGGAAATATATGAAGGTTTGCGGCTGATCAAGCTGACCAAGCGCCAGCAGGGCAACAAAGGCGGTCGCAAAGGCGGTCGTCCAGTTGAGTTTCACTTTGTCCGGGCCGCTAGCGGGATCTGGCAAGCCAAGGGACAAGATGCCCAGCACCAACAAGCCGAAAGCAAGTTGCAACGTGTCCGTACCCGAGGGAAATAGAAGTAGCGGCTGAATAGGGGCGCCGAGAAAAGTTCCTACTCCCGAAAGCCAGGGGGGTAAAACGAACCCCGCTGGATCGACCATGCGCCAAAGATAGTCATTCGCGATTTCCAGTGTGCCAGAGCGGAAATACACGAAGGCTATGCACATCCCGACCATCGTCAAAGGCCAGCTGATGAAGCGCGGCGGCGCAGGCAGCTGAGCCAGTCGCCAAAGATGGTTTACGATAAGAAATATCGCAATCGAAACACCAAACATGACGAAGGACCACGATGCGCCATGCCAAAGGCCAGAAATAGCGAAGGTAATGAGGATCGGCCAGGCAACTGTCATTAGGAAGCGCATCGGTTGGGTAATGCGACCAAACCGCCGCGCGGCCGCCAGCGAGACCGGTGTGAAGATATGGGTCATGAAGAACCGGGTCATCGTTATGTGCCAGGCCCTCCAGAAACCGATCATAGTGCTTTGCCGGTACGGCCTCGCGAAGTTGGCCGGCAGGCGAAACCCAAACATCAAGCCGAGTCCCACTGCCATGTCTGAATAACCGGAAAAATCGAAATATAGTTGCAGCATGAATGCCACTGCTCCAGCCCAAGCTTCCAGCATCGTAATGTCAAGGTGACGGATAAAGGCAATATCGGCGTAGACCCCGATGGGGTCCGCCAGGACGACTTTTTTGAACAGCCCCAACGAAAAGATGACCAGGCCGATCGCGAGCCATTCCATTGCGCTGTTATGCGTTTCTCGCCGTGCTGTGATCTGATCGCGCATCTCGCGGTGGAGAACGATCGGTCCTGCTATAAGTTGCGGAAAGAAGCTGACGAAGAAGATATAGTCCATAATACGGCCTGGCGACGTCGTCCCGTTCCGTACGCTCACCAGAAAGGCGATCTGCTGGAAGGTAAAGAATGATATGGCGAGCGGTATGAAGAGGGTGCCTGCCCCCCATTCTTCACCGACCAAATTGCCGATCGTATCGAGGAAGAATAGTCGATATTTGTAATAACCTAGAACCAGTAAATTCGCGGCGATCGCGGCGGCCAGAAACAGGCTTCCATACCGTCGACCGAGTACCGTCGCCACACCATAATTTCCCAGGATGGAGCCGATCAGCAAGGCAAGGAAGGGAACGTCCCACCAGCCATAGAAAACGAAGGACGAAAGTGTGAGTAGTACGAGACCAGCGGACCCGCCAAGGACTCGGTGGCTTACATGATACAGCAGCAATACTATGGGCAGGAACGCGAAGACAAACTCAGGACTAGCAAAAAGCATAGGTGCAGGCTTTCACAACATGCCTGGAGAATGCGCACTTCAAGGCAGACTTCGGGCTATTTTCGATGGGATTATCGCATTAGTCGTTGGATTTAGCACTCCACTACATCTAATTTGTTCTGTAGTTGAATTGCTAGTTCTTTGGAACTTTAAAGATAGAGTTTGCGGATCCATCTTTAGAGAGTTTCGGAATCTCAATCCAATATTTTTGATGTCTAATTTGGGTCATTAGCGGACGTTCGAGTACTGGGTAGTGCATGACTGCCTTAGGCTGGTAGGCAGACGCTCCACCACCGCGCGATGACGGTCCGCTTATTGCTTTTAGCAGACGTTAGACTCGGATTTAGCTCCCCTTATTCATCGCCGACAGCATTGGTCGTGGTCGTGGTGGTCGAACAAGCATATTGGCACTTCCACGAACAATGCCATCTCCAGGTGCTGTGGACGGAGTGATAAACATCTGACCGGTATTGATAAGGTATCCGGCTTCATGCACAAACCGTGCGTCTGAAGGGATGCAGGCCATGATAGGCCGTTCATCGGGACCGTAGAGCTACGTATGGGCTGCGCCGATGAAAGCATATGGATTATTTGTCGTACCCGGCGCGCTGACGTCGTCAAGGAACGCGTTGAGAGTTTCGCCTTTTCGCCGTACGCGCAGGGCGTAGAACAAAAGATCCGGCTGCCCAAAACGCCGTGCTTCCCAACCCAGTCAGAGCCTTGGCAATATTGTCAATGACAATCAACCCCCGGCGACAGCCTACACTGACCGATCAATTCGACTCTCTTAATCTGATACTCGCCGGCTTCATCGCTATGGAGGGCTACGGCGAGTGCGATACCGTACACGAACAGGATTGCGAGGCCGAAAGCGAGTAGCTCGCCGAAGTTCCGCTTTAGTAGGATCATAAACAATTCTCTTAAGTTTCTAATTGCTCCGCATCAAATCAGTAGGCCTGGTTGAATGTTAGTGAATTGCACTCGCCCTTGCCATTGCATTATGACGGAAGGGAGTGAACACGCCGGCAGGTAACGACGGCAGTGTCGCCGACCGCCACGAGCTCTAATTGCCGAGGCCGTCGATTTGTCTGCGGTGCGAGCCATCTCAAATGGACGTTGAACTTCCGATTTTGCTACTTTCGGGCCAAAATCGCAGGGTTAGAAAGGATCGCTTGTAGCTATTCACGGACTCTGGTGAGTAGAACTGGCGGAACTACCATAATCATCCACGAGTTCTCTTATACATCATGTCCGGCGCACCACTCCTGTACAAAACTGGAAACCGTTGAATCAGATGTTTTGCCGTGGTTTGCCGTCGTCGCTTCCATGTACCAAGGTGGCAAGATCACATTGATTCAGATAGGCTTGATTTACACACTCACGAGGCGGCAAAGAGCGCGATGAAGCTGACGCCAGCGCAAATTAAACAGGTTGAAGAACAAACCGAATCGCGCCCGATTCCAGACGACGAACCGGTTGTCGCGCAGCTGATGGAGGCATTCGGAGAGCATACTTTTTACCTTCAAACCGATGGCTTACATATACTTGTCCATCACGCGGACCACGCCGCAGAAGGCCAGGTTGCGAATGTCGTAAGAGTGGCTCAATGGTCAGACGAGGAGGCCGATGCGCTTGTTCCACAGGAGCCAGAGCCGACTGATATGTATGTGGATTTGCTTTCGGGCCCAGCCGAGTCCGAGTCATAGTTGCGTATCTTTCAGGTTGGTACTTCGGGCGTGTTGGCATTTAGCCGCATGTTAGTCTCTTCGAAATGAGCTCGTTTGCTTATTATTTGGC
Source organism: Alphaproteobacteria bacterium (assembly GCA_963693665.1). Classification (GTDB taxonomy): domain Bacteria; phylum Pseudomonadota; class Alphaproteobacteria; order UBA8366; family CAVOAK01; genus CAVOAK01. The sequence goes on from CAVOAK010000044.1 coordinate 12,029, forward strand.
TGCTGCATTTGCGGAAATTGCTGGCTCTTTTGCGTTCTGGACATGGCTGCGATTGGGCAAGTCCGCGCTCTGGTTGGTCCCCGGAAATAGCCTTGCTGGTGCTCTTTGTTTTTCTCCTAACGCGCGTTGATGCCATGTTTGCCGGTCGTGCCTACGCCGCGTATGGCGGTGTTTATATTGCATCTTCGCTGGTCTGGCTTTGGGTATTCGAGGGAGTGCGGCCAGACCGTTTGGATTTGATCGGTGCGGCAGTCTGCGTGTTAGGTGCGGGGCTCATCCTCCTTGGTCCAAGAGAAATGGTTTGAACAGAATTTATGCTGGAAAAGATCAATCATTGAGGACTGCTGAGATCGGAATATTGCGCAGACTTGTGGATCGGTAATGAATTCGCTGTATTGGCAGCGTGTTGATGCTATGCATTGGCAACAAACCCAAAGTACGTGAGGTCATGATGTCGGAAGACTTTAAACACAAAAATGTAGGTTTAGTGGCGGCAGTAATAGGATGTTCGGTCTTCGTGCTGGCATTTGTGGGTATGTTGCTAAATTTGGGCTAGCTCACTTCACGGTTGTTTGGCAGTCCTGTCCGACATGTTTTCTGTCATTTCCCAAAAAATTATAGATCTGCAAGCTAGTGCTTTGGTGACCTCGTTGAGGCGACACCGGTGCGATATAATTCCGTCAGTGCGTCGTTGTAGGTTGTCATCACGTCGAGATGGCGGGCATAGCCCAACAGCGTCATCGACTCTAAAACATCGACAACGACTATGGTTTCTTCCCGTTCTGTTTCCATCAGGCGCAGCGCCGTATCGAGCGTGTCTTTAGCTTCGAGCAAAGGCGGCAAGCGGCTGGTGATATCGCAAGCGGTAAGCTCCTCATCGCGTGATGTATCGAAGGCTAAGTCACCTAAGTCCTGTAACTCAATGATGCCATGCAGGACACCAGCCCCGTCAATGACACAGAGTTGGCCGAGCGGTGCTGTTTTTAGGCGTTCACGCAATGATGAAAGTTTTTCGGTGCGTTCAGCGGCAACATAATCCTTCCTCATGACGCCCTGGATGCTGATCGAGCGCAGCGCCTGTTGTTCACGACCACCCTTTACATCAAGCCCACGTTGGTCGAGTTGCCACGTGAAGAATGAAAATCCAAATCCATGATGAACGATAAGTGACGCAATGACGGTTGCGATCATAACGGCAATTGTCAGAGCATAGTCGCCTGTCAACTCGAAAATCACCATAATTGTCGCCTTTGGTGCCCCCAGAACCGCGCCGGCGACTGCACCCATGCCGACGATGGCGTAAGCTTCGCGGCCTGACGAGAGTTCGGGAAATGGAATTGTTGCGATGATGCCCCAAGCACCACCGAGCATCGCGCCCAGAAACAGCGAAGGGGAAAAAACACCACTGCCGAATCCGCAGCCGATACTGACAGCGCTTGCGATAAACTTGGCGGCGATCAAAGCGAGCAGCAGAGTTAGAGCAAGGTTGCCATGGAGCGCAGCATTTGTGGCGTTGTATCCGGTTCCAAATACTTGCGGAAAAACCAGAATAATCAGGCCGACAACGAACCCGCCGGCTGCCGGTCGCAGCACCGGCGGAACGGACGCCCGCTCAACGGTTTTCTCGACTATGCCGATGGAACGGATAAATAGGATGGCGATTATGGTGCAGGCAATGCCAAGCAGGGCAAAGGCGGGAAATTCCAAAAACGATGCGATGGTGTGGTCCAAAACAATAAACGCCGAAAAGTCACCGAAATAAATTCGGCTCACTATCGTGCCAATCACCGACGCAATCACGACCGGCGCAAATGTGCTTATTGCATAGTGACCAATAACAACTTCCAACGCAAAAAAGACACCTGCAATTGGCGCATTGAACGATGCTGCGATTGCCGCGGCAACGCTGCAGCCCAACAATGTTTGCGAAAGGGTAGCTCCAAGGTTTAGGGCTCGTGCAACAGCGGCGCTTAAAGCGACGCCCAGGTGGACAACGGGGCCTTCACGTCCGGCCGAGGCGCCCACACCCAGAGATAATGCATTTACTGCTACGGCGCCAAGTCCAGCTCGGAGGCCCAATTTACCGCCGTGGAGCGCACTCGCTTCGAGTGCATCGGCAACGCCTTCCAAGCGCCGGTCCGGCATGACAAACCGAGTAAGCAGTCCGGCTAGGAGGCCGCCGCTGGTTGTGTCCAGAAGAATGTGCGCTGAACTAAATCGAGGGCCTCACGAAAGATGATAGCGGCGTCTGCAGCCAGCACACCAAGGACCATGGCAAGGATGGAGAGGACGACTTGGTCATGGCGTATGAGCTGAACAAGCGCACCGCGAATACGTCGTAGGGCGGGCTTCTATATGGGCTCTCAATGTTGCTAGGCGCTATGACAGAAGACTAATTCATTTGTTTGAGGTGCGCGTCTATTTGTTTTTGCGAGTAACGGCTTCTGATGCTGTAGTCCGTTGCTATATTGACTTCGAATACTTGCGCATTTTGCCAATAATGGGGAGGTTATCAGAGCGAAACGAGAATTTGGTGTTTGGACGATGGATGATACGACGATACTAGACCTTAAAGAAATCGACACTCTCGTTCGCCGGGTGTTACTTGCGAGCGGTGCGAATGCAGAAACCGCTGAAGTAATAGCTGAGGTTATTATGTCGGCCGAGCGCGATGGGCCAAAGAGCCATGGGCTCGCGGGACTGCCCAGTTATGCGATGTCGATTAGAGATGGCTGGGCGGATGGTTGCGCCGATCCATATATTGAGGTTCGTGCTGCCTCGGCCATTCATGTCGATGGTGCCAATGGCTATGCCCAGATCGCGATGCGACGCATCCGTAGTCAGGCTGTAGAGATGGCGCGTCTCAACGGATGTGCCGTTCTGGCGCTGCGCAATATCCATCACATCGGGCCTTTGGGTCCGGACATAGAGCCTTTTGCCGATCAAGGTTTGTGCGCGCTCGCGTTTGTCAATTCGGCAGCGCTTCTGGTTCCGTGGCAAGGTGATACCGCTGCGTTTGGGACGAACCCAATGGCCTTTGCGTGCCCCCGCCCAGACGGTTCGCCCATCGTTTGGGATCAGGCCTCAAGTGTATTTTCATTTGCGAGCATCGGTCAGACGAGGGCGCAGGGCGAGACGCTCAGCGACGTTGCCGGACTCGATCTGGATGGTGTTCCAACTCGCGATCCAGCGAAAATCCTAGATGCCAGGCGGTTGCTGCCTTTTGCACAGCATAAAGGGACGGCAATTGCGTTGATGGTAGAAATATTGGCCGCCGCGCTAACCGGTGGGACCTTAGGGGTGCAAGAGAGACCGGACGACGAGCCAAAATCCGCATCGAAGGACTGTGGTCAACTCGTGATCGTGTTGGACCCCGACCTTATCGGCGGTCATAGTTTTGCGGAGAGTATATTGCCGTTGCTCGAGGCGTTGTCCGATAACGGCGCATCGCGCATTCCGGGCGACGGTCGGCTGGCCCGTCGCGCGCACGCGGAGGCAGCAGGGGTGGATGTGGATGCTGGCTTGCTGCGAAAAATTGAAGACCTCATGGCATAGTCCAAGTCGTCAGTTGACGTGGCCATGAATTTCTTTATTTAGTTGAGGCAGATCACCGTCATTCTAGTGAAATTTTAGTTGTTTTTCGAGACAATAAGCCACGGGCTGGTCTGCGCGGCCTAGGTATTAATGGTTGCGACGTTACGCAAATAGAAATTCAGAAGTGGAGTCGATATGAGCTACGACTTGGTCGTTAAGAATGGAATGCTGATCGATGGATCGGGTATGCCACGGTACCGGGCTGACATTGGCGTAAGTTCTGGAAAAATTGCGACGATTGGGCGCATTTCTGAACCGGCGGATGAGACGATTGACGCGGATGGCCATGTGGTCACACCTGGATTTGTCGATGGACATACACATATGGATGCCCAGATTTTTTGGGATCCGCTTGGGACGTCTTCCTGTTACCACGGCGTCACTACAGTCGTGATGGGGAACTGTGGATTTACGCTTGCGCCGTGTCGTGAGGCGGAGGCAGATTTTGTGTTTCGCAATCTAGAGCGTGCTGAGGATATTGCCCGGGAGGCATTACTCGCCGGTATCGACTGGGGTTGGGAAACCTTTCCTGAATACCTGAATGTGCTTGATACGTTGCCTAAGGGCATCAATTACAGCGGCTATATCGGACACTCGGCGCTGCGCACTTACGTGATGGGTGAACGTGCGTTCGAGGAGCATGCGAGCGAGGCCGACCTCATAGCGATGTCCCAGCACGTCAAGGACGCTCTCGATGCAGGCGCCATGGGGTTTTCGACGTCACGCAGCCAAGCTCACAAGACGTCCGATGATCGTCCAGTTGCTAGTCGAGTCGCAGATTGGAGCGAAGTCGAGACGATTGCTCGAGCAATGGCGGAGCGGAATGCGGGTATCCTGCAGATCTCCGTTGATGTGCGGGGGACACCGGAAGAGGTAAGGGACAGATATGGCCAACTGAAGACGCTTTCGATCGAGAGTGGGCGGCCGGTTACATTTGGTATGTTCAGTATGCGCGACGTGCCCACAGACTGGCGGTATTGCCTGGATCTATTCGAAACTTCGGCTTCGGAAGGTGCCCGGATGTTTGGTCAGGTGCACACCCGTGAGCTAAGTATTATGCTGTCGTTTGAGACGCGGTTGCCATTTGATAAGTGGGATGTGTGGCGTGATATCAGGGCGCTTCCCCTCAAAGAGCAGAAGCGAGTTCTTGGCGATCCAGACACAAAGAAAAAGCTGATCGCGGCCGCGAATAGACCATATGACGGACCACAAATGATTGGTCCAGACGCCCGCCCACCCGATTGGGATCGGATGTTTGTCTTGGACAAAATTGAAGGCCCCCATCAAACGATGTCTGACATGGCTCGCGGGCGCGGTGTCGATCCGGTTGAGTTGATGATCGATCTGGCGCTCGAAAACGATATGAAGATTTTCTTTCGCCAACCGATTGCCAACGAAGATCAAGATCACGCGCTGGAGATGATGAAGCACCCGCGGTCAGTTGTAACATTTTCAGATGCAGGCGCGCATGTTTCGCAAATTATGGATAACTCGTTGCAGACTCATCTTCTTGGTCACTGGGTGCGTGAGAAACAAGCGTTCACACTCGAGGAGGCTGTTCGCCTTATTACCCATGATACCGCAACCCATTGGGGCTTCTACGACCGTGGCCTTATCCGTGAGGGAATGGCTGCCGACATCGTTGTCTTCGATCCTGATACGGTTGGCGCCAACATGCCGGTGGTACTGGCCGATTTGCCGGCGGGCGCAAAACGTCTCAAACAAACGTCGATCGGTATCCTTGCGACCATCGTCAACGGCAAAATAGTTCTCAAAAACAATATTCACACCGGTGCGTATCCCGGCAGGGTGTTGCGCGGGCCTTTGGCAACAGCCTAAGCGTCCTTACAAGGAGTTGTCCCTGTCAAAAGGGCGCTGAACCCGAAGTACCGTCGCTCGTGTCATTCGACGTTTGCTGGTTTTGATGTTTGACTGACAATTCAACACGATTAATGGACAGTGAGCGTTACTCTCTTTGAGATTACTGGAGGTAGGGGACTATGCATACGACAGCTGCAGATATTCTTGGTAAGGGCGCGATTGAGGCTCTTTTTCAGCCCATCGAGGAGGCGCGCGGACTGCCGGGCAAAGCTTACACCAGTCAGGAGTTCTACGATCTGGAGCAGCAGGTACTGTTTCCGAAAACCTGGGTCGGTGTCGCCTTTGATACAGACGTGCCTGGGCCTGGCGATGCTATTCCAATAACCGCCTCTGGTTTGCCACTCATCATCGTGCGTGATCGCAAGGGCGAGGTGCGCGCATTCCACAACGTGTGCCGCCACAGAGCGACTATCATTTTGCAGAAACCCGAGACGGGGCTGTCGAATTTGCAGTGCCCTTATCACGCTTGGACGTGGGATCTTGAGGGCAATCTGAAGGCAACACCATATTTTGATGGCACACCGAATTCCGAGAATTTTCAGGTTGACCGTAAGGAAAACGGTTTGGTTCCGGTGCGCTGTGGTGTTTGGAACCACGTTGTGTTCATCAATCTTGAAGGTAACGCGCTGCCGCTGGAGGAGTATGTGGCGCCGGCAGCCGAGCAGTATTCCTGCTTTGATCTCGACGCTATGAAATTGGGGCACCGGATCGAGTGGGAATATGACGCGAATTGGAAGCTCGTTAACGACAACTGGGAAAATTATCACAATACCTGGATCCACGCAGGAATCTTCGACAAGATGTCGGACGAAGTGAATGTGGACACGGGCGAGCTCTATACGGATCAGCTTGGTGTTGGTTCGGTCATCACACTTGCTGGCAACGATAAACGCCCGCCTGATGCACGAAAGCCAAAGGGCCCAGGACCAAAGATGCCGTTGCCGGTTCCGTTGAGGCCGGGAGCAAAGCGCGGCGGCGGCAGCAATGCGATCCTTCCCAACACAACGGTGTCGTGGGGCGGTCCAACCTATGCTCCGTGTATCTATACGCCGGTAGGGCCTAACCGAACACGCGCGAGGATGGCTTTCTATTTTGCCGGCGATGCAGCCACAGGTGACAAATACGCCGAGGCACGCGATGAATCTCTCGATCGTTGGCTCGGGCATACGCAAACCCGTGAGGATCTCACGGGAATTCGCCCACAGGATCATCACTGTATGGAATTGCAACAGCGGGCTCGTATGTCGCCGGCGGCCGATCGGGTCCAGTTTTCACCGGCCTGGGAAAACAGTGTTCACTACTTCCAGAAGTGGCTGGTCGAACATTTATCCTAGGTGTCCTATTTTGGGCTTTGGCTGATCTTAACGAACCAAATTCCCATCGATGGTGATTGCGCGGTTGAGCGTATCTTGGATTTGGCTATACCAGGCATCGGCGCCAGGCCCTATCCTGGATGCGCACGAGTCGGGGGCGGGTGTGACCTACGAGCAATTCATCGAACTGCGGACAGCACTGACTGCACTTTGGTCTGAAACCCCTGAGGCCAATCTACAGGCGCTGTTCATCGATACGGTCGCCGAAAGTCATCGCGCGCTCATGGCATCCGGATACAAAGATTCGGCACATGATCACACGGTATTAGCGAACCATCTTAACACACTGAAGTCCGACCCAGAGACCGGCGGCTGGGCCAATGCTTTTCTCATAGCCTCACTTCACGAGCGAGCACATCGCTTGCCGCCAATGCCCAACCCGGAATCGGTTCCCAATTGGCTGAAGGGTGCTTTTGGGAGTTTCAATTCGCCACACCGATTTTGTTCCGCTATGGCGGTGAAGCCCATGCATATATTGATCATTTGGAGCGCTGGTTTTCGGTACTTCTGGTCGACATTGAAGGGAAGGGTGGACCTGCTTTAGGCTCCGCTCATGCTGCGGCCGAAAGGGTTCACGCTCATGTATTTTGCTATTTTTCTGATCGCTCATTACACGATGTGATGCTTAACGCGCGGCGGTTTCAGGCATATCAGATAGAGCAAGACGGCCATATGCTTGCGCATGACTTTTCCAAAAAAATCGCTGAATGCGCGCCGGCGGCTCGGTTTCTATCGTGACCGTTGGTCGGGCACTGAGTTCCTGTTTGTCCGGCCAATCCTCCGCCATTTGGATCGAAATTCCTTTGAGATCATCCTGGCTGAGAATGCCGTCGAGTCCAGTGACCGAACGTGTCTTACCGAGCCAGAGGTCGAGGATTTTTTCGCGTCCCGCTTTTGCTTTCTTTGAGTTTGCGGCTTCGCCGACAAAAAAATCCGAGCTTTGCCATCGTGCGGCCTGGCGCAAGCGGATCCGTGATGACAGATGCAATATAGTTCGGCGCGAGAGTCACGGTGACATTGGGGAAAATGATGCTGGTTGACCCTCTGCGAACGGAGCCTAACGTGTCCGGCACGAGGGGTAGAAGATCTCCACCCGGACGAAAATTATTCCGCTTTACGTCGCTCCTACTTTGCAGTGTGACGAGGTTTTCCGCCTGAATGGTATCCATTTTAGGGATGCCGGTTTTAAGGTCCAGGTCATCAGAAATCTTATTGAAGATGCCTTTGTGGACCCAGATGTGATGGTAAGTCTCCCAGTTGTCGTTCTGGAGCTTCCAGTTAGCATCGAAGCCCCAGTCCTCGCGTTTTCCAACATTAGTCG
>CAVOAK010000045.1:0-20186 GCA_963693665.1 Alphaproteobacteria bacterium
ATTCGGATAACACCTCCCTCTTCATTGCAGGCAAATTCAGCGAAACCTACTCATTAAGATTTACTGTTTGAGTGATCGCCGTCGACGTAATTGCACAATGTGCCAATTGTACCGTGCGGCGGCTCTGAGAGAGCGTAATTGGGTGCGGCTTGGGGTTCGCGCCAAACTTTTTTAGCTATTTATTTAGGTTGCGTTACAAGGAGCATACCGATGCCGCTTTCTGCCTCTACACCGCGTCAACATATGCATACGCGCGAGATCAACTGTCGCGGATATGCGCGTGACGATGGACTGTGGGATATCGAGGCCCACCTCAAAGATACTAAGACATACGCCTTTGCCAACGCGTCACGCGGAACAATAAATCCTGGTGAACCGCTACATGAAATGTGGCTACGCCTGACGCTCGACGAAGGTTTGAATATTCATGAGGTTGAGGCAGCAACAGATTACGGCCCTTATACGATATGCGGTGATATCACACCGGAGTTTGCCAAACTAAAAGGCTTGCAGATTGGTCGGGGTTGGATGCGAAAAGTTCGCGCGCAAGTCGGCGGCGTACACGGCTGCACACATCTTGTGGAATTACTGCAAACTCTGGCAACTGTTGCGTTCCAAACACTCTCTTTCCGGGATAGGAAAGAAAAACCCGAGGCAGCGGACTCAGTGCGGACTCAACCACCCCATATCAACACGTGCCATGCACTGCGCTCGGACGGCCCCGTCGTCGAGCGAGAATGGTCCGAATTCTATACTGGCAGCTAACGCCCCCTATCTAAGCTTTTTGTACCTCAACTTCGGCGGGGGTATTTGTCGTTAATGAGAGTGCGTGGACAGATCCCTGCAGCTCATTTTCTAAAAGTTGATAAACCATGCGTTGGCGTTGGACGCGCGATACCCCATCAAAAGCACTGGAAACTACGGCGACCCGAAAATGCGATTCGCCACCCTCGGGAGCACCACTATGACCCGCATGTAAATGAGATTCATCAACAATATCAAGCTGAAGAGGAGCAAGTCCTTGAATCAATTTGGCACGAATTTCGTCTACGACCGGCACACTTGGACTCCTTTTGAACTTGGAAAAGTTTACGAGTCTCGCTGATTCGGCCGATAACAACAAGTCGACCGTAACCGAAAACCCACCCTCAGCGCTCCGCCTCCAGCACGCATGGGAAATTGTCGAAGCATTTTCATACTGATTCGGCGACCCTGCGAGCGCTTGCGCAGAAAAATTCAGGCCAGCATACTAGAGCGATGGTCAGGACCCGTAGTATCGACAGACGCCGTGGCGCATGGAACGAACAGCTTCGTACGTGCGACCACCCCGACTGCGACTGTATCGCCGAGCACCGCGCGCCAAAATCGCGTGACCAGCTGCGAGATTACTACTGGTTCTGTCTCGCTCATGTTCGCGAATATAATCGCGCTTGGAATTTTTATGCTGGCATGAATCAGCACGAAATTGAAAGCGAAGTTCGACACGACACGGTTTGGCAACGGCCCAGTTGGCCGCTTGGTGCCCGAACAGGTAGCGCTGCGCGGTTTGGCTACCAGATGTCCGGATTAAAGGATCAATTTGGATTCTTCTCGGATTTTCCTAATTCAAATGGTGATGAGCAACCAAATGGTCGCCGGTTTCCCGACCACACGCCGGAAGGAAGAGCACTGGCGACGATGGATCTAGATATGCCGCTGACCTTGACCTCGCTAAAGACGCGTTATAAGGAATTGGTTAAGCTCCTTCATCCCGACGCTAACGGCGGAGACACCGCCGCCGAGGAACGGCTCAAGGACATAAACGACGCCTACGAAACACTAAAAAAGGCAATCCCGTCCTGAGCCACAGTATTCACGATAGCAGCCAGTACGACACGGATTAATGATATGGCCTCAGTAAGCGCGGACGGCGGTGCCCGAGTGCACCCGCTCGACGCACCAGATATTGAACTCTCAGTCCGGCAAGCCTTTGGCTTCGACACGGACATGACGGTTCCCGCATTCTCCGTCGGTTCGGATTACGTCCCAATCGTCGAAGATAGCTATGTATTCGACCACGATACGACAATGTCAGTTCTTGCGGGATTTGCCTTTAACCGACGTGTTTTGATCCAGGGTTATCATGGTACCGGCAAGTCCACGCATATCGAGCAGATCGCAGCCCGCCTCAACTGGCCCTTGGTTCGCGTCAACCTCGACAGTCATATCAGCCGCATCGACCTTATCGGCAAGGACGCAATCGTCTTGCGCGAGGGCAAGCAAATCACGGAGTTTCGAGAAGGAATTTTGCCGTGGGCGTTGCAAAATGTCTGCGCACTCTGTTTCGATGAGTATGACGCCGGCCGGCCGGATGTCATGTTTGTCATCCAGCGCGTTCTTGAAGTTGAAGGCAAACTGACATTGCTTGACCAGAGCCGGATAATCCATCCGCATGAGTATTTTAGGCTCTTCGCAACGTCCAATACCGTTGGCTTGGGCGACACGACTGGCCTTTATCACGGCACACAACAGATCAATCAGGGTCAGATGGATCGCTGGAATGTCGTCAGCACCCTCAACTATTTGCCGCATGATGAGGAAATGAAAATCGTACTGTCGAAAGTGCCGTCATATGACAGTGAAAGTGGCCACAAGACGATTTCGGCTATGGTCGCGCTGGCCGACCTTTCACGCTCTGGCTTCATTGGCGGTGATATATCGACAGTAATGTCGCCGCGCACAGTTATCACTTGGGCCGAAAATTCAGAGATATTTAAGGATACCGCCTTCGCGTTCCGCGTCACGTTTCTTAACAAGTGTGACGAACTCGAACGCCCCATCGTCGCCGAATACTACCAACGTTGTTTTGGTATGGAATTACCCGAGACTGCGGTAAAGATATCGGGTGCCTGAGCGGGCACGATGAGCGAAGTTGAGCGCCCGATTAAATCCTTCCGGCGCGCCGTAGCCGCCACATTCCGTGCCATTGCTGATAAGCCGGGTATTGAGGTCAGTTATTCCGGCGAACCGGCGATAATAGTCGGCGATCATTTGCGCCTTCCACTTCCAAGCCGCGACCTCCCTTTGCAGGAAGTGGCCCAAGTGCGTGGAGAGGCCGACGCGCTGGCGCTGAAGTTGCGACATCATGATGCCAAACTGCACGCCAAGGGCCGCCCTTCCGGCGATGTCGCACCCATTCTCTATGACACTTTGGAACAGGCCCGTGTAGAGGCATTGGGATCTCGGCGTATGGCCGGTGTTGCGCAAAATATTGCAGCCGCATTGGACGAACGCTATCGGGCCGATGGGCTGCACAGACTGGAGGGTAGATCCGATGCTGCGATGCCAGAGGTCGTCAGACTGATGGCACGCGCCGCATTTGCAGGCGATCCGCCACCGCCAACCGCACAGCGCATATTCGAACAATGGCAGCCATGGTTGGAGGGTAAAATCGGGCGTGATATCGCCGAGCTAGAAACGCATCTAAACGACCAGTCGGCGTTTGGTGAGGTAGTTCGGCGGCTCATCACTGATCTTGATATCGATTTCACCACTGAAAACTCCAACGATAGCGGTGACGAGGACAGCGACGCTGATTCGAGCGAAGAGCAGATGAGCGGAGAATCAGAAGAAGATGGTGACGACCCATCCGGTGTCGCCGATGCGATGGCCGACGGCGAATTGAATGAAAAAGCCGAAGATGAAATGGGCGATTCGGCCGCTTCTGACAAGAGCGATGAGTCTCTGCCGGCGCCAGGCAGCGAGGAACCCGGTGACCCCGGATCACCTTGGCGCCCCGACCGAGAATTTTCAAATTTTCCACGAAGTCCGGCATATCGAGCCTATTGCGAGGAGTTCGATGAAATCGTCCATGCCGACGCGCTGTGCGATGCTGACGAGCTCGCTCGGCTAAGGCAACTTCTTGATCAGCAATTGCTCCATTTGAAAAGCATCGTTGGCAAGTTGGCCAATCGGCTGCAGCGCCGCCTCCTTGCCAAACAGCAACGATCCTGGGATTTCAATCTCGACGACGGACTGCTCGACACATCGCGGTTGGATCGCGTCGTGGTCGACCCGCACCACCCACTTTCCTTTAAAATGGAACGAGAAACGGATTTTCGCGACACCATTGTGTCGATTCTAATCGATAATTCAGGCTCGATGCGTGGCCGACCGATCACGATTGCAGCGATGAGCGCGGATATCCTCGCACGAACGCTCGAGCGTTGCGGCGTCAAAGTCGAAGTTTTGGGATTCACGACGCGTGCGTGGAAAGGGGGTCAATCACGTGAGCGATGGATCTCAGAGGGAAAGCAATCGGACCCGGGTCGGCTGAATGACCTTCGTCACATAATTTACAAATCAGCCGATGTTCAATGGCGCCGGGCCCATAAAAACCTGGGACTTATGCTGCGCGAGGGTTTGTTGAAGGAAAACATCGACGGAGAAGCACTGATGTGGGCGCATAGCCGCCTGATCGGCAGGCCGGAGCAGCGCCGTATTTTGATGGTTATCTCCGATGGTGCCCCAGTCGACGACTCAACCTTGTCAGTCAACCCAGGCAACTACTTGGAGCGCCACCTGCGCGCTGCAATTTCATATATCGAAAACCGTTCTCCGGTCGAACTTGTTGCCATCGGCATCGGCCATGATGTAACGCGTTACTATCGACGCGCCGTCACTATCGTGGACGTCGAGCAACTGGGCGGGACGATGATGGAAAAGCTCGCAGAACTCTTTGACGAAGATGGTGCCATTCAACGTCAAGGGACACGCAGACGCGCAACCGCCCGCTAGCGGTCTCGCATCGACGTCAAAATAGACCTACTTTGTGCCAAACAATCGATCCCCGGCGTCGCCTAACCCCGGAATAATATAGGCGTGGTCATCGAGCCGATCATCGAGCGCCGCAGCATACACGTGAACGTCCGGGTGGGCCTCCTGAAACACCCGCATGCCTTCGGGCGCAGCGACCAGTGCGAGGAAGCGGATGTTTTGGTCTGACACTTTGTGCTTATTGAGAACATCGACGGCGTAGACCGCCGAGTTTCCAGTCGCCAACATGGGATCGACGAGGATAAATAGGCGGCCACGGTGCTCTGGTAGCTTCACGAAGTATTCGACTGGCCTTTTGGTATCTGCATCGCGATAGAGGCCGATATGGCCCACACGCGCTGCCGGCATGAGTTCATGCATACCTTCAGCCATACCAAGCCCGGCCCGCAAAATCGACACGATGACCGGTTTGCGACCGGAAAGAACTGGGGTATCCATTGTAGCGACCGGTGTCTCAATCCGTGCGTTTGTCATTGGCAGCGCACGCGTCAACTCATAACCCATAAGCAGAGCTATTTCCTTCAGCAACTGTCGAAATGCCGAGGTCGGCGTATCCTTACGGCGTAACAATGACAATTTATGCTGAATCAGAGGGTGATCTAGTATGTGGAGATTGCGAAATTCCGCAGAATTGGCCATGAATCTTGATCTTTCTTGGATGTATTTTTTCAGAATATAGCGTGTAGTCAGCTTCGGCCAAACACCAACGAAGCCTCAGCTGTCGACAGTATCTTCGAACCAGGCTCTCTCAGCTTCCGCCAATCGACCTTGAACCAGGGCATCGCGAATCGTTTTCATCAACCCGGTCATAAAGGAGATATTGTGCAATGTTACCAATTGGATACCCAGTATTTCATTCGCCTTAAAGAGGTGATGGATATAGGCGCGACTAAAATTGCGGCATGCGTGACAGCTGCATTCACTTTCGAGCGGACCTGGATCATCTCGAAACCGCGCGTTTCTCAGGTTGAGACGGTTGCGAGGAGATTCTTTGCGTGCCAGCGCCCAACCATGCCGGGCGATGCGAGTCGGCGAAACACAATCAAATGTATCTATGCCGAGCTTCACGCCAGTCCAGATATCGCGAACACCCCCAATACCAAGCAAATGAACCGGGCGATCCGTATCCAAATACCGCATTGTAGAGCCGACAACTTCGAGCATTTGATCTCCGTCAACGCCAAGGCAACCACCGACCGCGTGACCAAAGAATGGCCGCGACAGAACAAAGTCGGCCGCTTCACGGCGCAGGTCCTCGTAAACACCACCCTGGAGAACTCCATAAAGCGCCTGTTGGCCATTTGCATTGCGCTGAAACTCGGCAAGAGAGCGATCCGCCCAGCGATGGGTCAACTGCAGCGAGCGCGCCGTATACTCACGGTCAACGTGGAATGGCGTGCACTCGTCTAGGACAACAACCAGGTCAGGGCCAAGTTTGCGCTGAATATCGATTGATGATTCGGGTGAAAGTGTATGCAGGCTGCCATCAATGTAGGACCGAAACGTCGCACCTTCCTCGCTGATATCAACGAGCAAGCTCGGACGATCAGTTTGGCGGCTTCCCTTGACCTCTTCTGCGACGGAACCGTGGCCCAGACTAAAAATCTGATACCCTCCGCTATCGGTCAACATGGGCCCATCCCAGCCCATAAAATTGTGTAATCCACCCATACGTTCGACAAGATCTGCACCCGGCTGCAGCATCAAGTGATAGGTGTTGGAGAGAATCACATCGACGTTGTGTTCTTTGAGGTCGCGTGGAATTGCTGCCTTCACCGTGGCTTTCGTTGCGCAGAAGATGAAGGCCGGTGTCTCGATCATCCCGTGTGGCGTCGTCAGTCGACCGTAACGTGCACGCGATAATGCGTCCTGCGTCAGAATCTCAAAACCAAAACCAGGAAAGTCGTTCATCGACAGTTACAGTATCTTTTCATCCTGACCCCGCAGCGGAGCCACAACATCTCAGGTGTAGTTCACTCCCTTAGGCCGCGATGCCGGTTACGGGGCGGACATATCGAGAGAGGTAGATAATCGGCGTATCCATCACCGCAACAATAAGCCGCAGCCAGTACGTACCAAGGATAAATGTAAAGATTACCGTACTCCATGGAAGAGGATCGGCGGCAAACACGATCCAGGCAAGTACACTAAAGATCGTATTGTCGATCAGCGCCGATATTGCAGTCGATGCATTGTTCCGCAGCCACAACCAACGGTCGCCAGTCCAACGCAGGATTACGTGATATAGCCAGATGTCGTGATACTGGCTTACCAGGTAAGCGGTCATGCCGGCTGCGAAGAACGCAGGTGCCGGTGTGAACAGCGCCGCCATATGGTCGTGAAGCGGTAATGCCCAGGTCATGGTCTCGCCAGCCTGCTCGACTGTCAGGGGCGGAAATCCGAGCGTCAACATCATGATTACAGTGGAAAAGAGATAGGCCGCAAACCCCAGGGCTACGGTTTTTTGCGCCGCGGCTCTGCCGTAGTGTTCAGTAATGATGTCAGTACACAAATAGGTCGTGGCAAATAAAACCGTACCAAGCGCAACGGGCTCCGAATAAACGGCAAACTTGACCACCTTCAGGACCTGAATGTTGGCGCCGATGATGGCGGCGACGACATAAACCTGAAGGCCGACTTCACCAAACAATCTGAGCATGAGGAGGATCGCACCAAAACTGACAGCCAGCATCAACAGCCAAACGAGTTCGGGTGTTTCCGCATTTAGCGCTGTAATCAAAACCTGGGGTGAGAGGGGCATTTACGCTCCGATGATCGATAGTTCGACGGCGAATTGGCACAAGGACATCACGAAAAAGCCCGCGTGTATGGCGGGCTTCAGGCAATGGCAGCGATGCGCAACGATTACGCGGCTGCAAGAACCTTCACAATGCGCTTCTTCAACTTACGAGCAACATCGGTAAGCTTGCTGTCCGCCGTTCCAACAAGAAACGCGTCGAGCCCGCCATTGGCTTCGAGTGTTCGCAATCCGTGCGGCGTTACCCGGAGGCGTACCATGCCACCCAACGCCTCGCTTTGCACCGAGGTGTATTGCAAGTTCGGCAGAAACTGGCGCCGCGACTTGTTGTTGGCATGGCTTACATTGTTACCGTGCTGTACGCCCTTACCAGTGATTGCACACCGCCGCGTCATCTCAGTTTCCTCGTTCAAATTAGTCAAATCGGGCCGCAGAAATCGAATTCCGCGACAATCCACCTTAGGGGCGACCTTTTAGTGCACCAGAGCCGATGCCGTCAAGCAAGGTCGGTGTTCATTGGCTGCCACGAAATGTCTCGAGCAATAAATGCGCGGCAGCTGTCGGCGCCATTCGTCCCTCGGAAACATGAGTTTCTATTTCAGAAAGAACCCGTATAACCTCACCATTTTCTCGAAGCGCAACCTTCAATCCCTCGCCAATCTCAGACCACATCCATGCGTTTGTCTGCACAACACGTCGGCGTGCGATTTCGCCAGATGCCTCAAAGATCTTCCGAAATTGGCCCATCAGTGACCACACTTCAGAGCCGGCAACGCCAGTCACCATCGAGCATGTCGAAACGGGAACCGACCATTCGTTGGAGGCAGGTCGCAGAAATTCGAGCGCAGAACGATAGTCCGCTGCCGTTCGGTTAGCCTGCTCGACCATATCACCATCAGCTTTATTGATCAGAATCGCATCGGCCATCTCAACGACACCACGCTTTAAACCCTGGAGTTCATCACCGGCGCCAGGAAGCAGCATAAGGAGAAACATGTCGGACATGTCGGCCACCACCGTTTCAGACTGGCCGACTCCAACTGTCTCGACAAATATGACATCGTACCCAGCCGCTTCGCATACGAGCATCGCCTCGCGGGTGCGTCTGGCCACTCCGCCCAAGGTGCCACCAGTTGGCGATGGCCTAACGAACGCGCGATCATTCCGCGCAAGCTCACTCATCCGCGTTTTGTCACCGAGAATCGATCCCCCACTCCGGCTTGATGACGGATCAACGGCGAGCACAGCAACGCGATGACCGAGATCAATAGCGTGGAGGCCGACAATTTCGATAAGGCTCGATTTTCCAACACCGGGAAGGCCAGTGATACCGATTCGGATCGAGCGGCCGCTGTAGGGCAAAAGCGCACTAAGCACGTCGTCCGCCCGCGCGCGATGGGTAGTATGCGTCGATTCAACCAGTGTGATCGCTTGCGCAAGTGCCCGTCGATCTCCATCCAAAACCGCCTTTACAAGTTTTTCTGAATCGCTTGAATCGAGCACTGATTTCGGCTGAATGTGTTTCGATTTGCCGCTTTTCGATATGCCGCGTTTTTGAGGCATCGACAATCAGTCTTCAGGTTCGGTGCTAAATACTTTAGCCGCCAAGGCTTCAAGTTTGCGCCGCGATGCTTCGTCAAGCTCGTCGAGCACAACACGCTTTTGGTGGTAAGTTGCCACCGCCTCAGCAAGGAGTCGTGCGCGATCATCAATATTCGCACCGCTCGATGAGCGCTCTATTCCCGGCCGTTGCGCGCTACCATACGCCGCGGCGACCTGCTTCATTGTCTTCTGCTTAGGATTTTGCTTGTCGTCGCTCACTTGAACCCTGCCTCGATGCCCAAAAACGGGCGAAGCCATTTCCACCGACGATATACTAGCAACGTGGACATATCAGGTCTTCTCGTATCGCAACGGGCAGGACGCCACTCTTGGACGTCTCCGCGTTCCTGGCACAAGTAGTTTTTTCTAATCGACCAGCAACTTTGCCATTATAATCTCATTCACGAAATTATCGTCGACGTAGAGTGAGTCGCGTTTGATCCCTTCGACGACATATCCCATCGATTCGTATAACAAGCGCGCTCGCGTGTTCGTCTCCATTACTGTGAGTTCGAGGCGATGCAAATCATGTGCCTTGGCGTAGGCTTCAGCCTCCCGCATCAATTTGCGTCCAAGTCCGCGCCCTGAGTGAGCCTCGAGCATCCCGATACCAACGGTTCCAGACAGCCGGTTGCGTTGAAAATCACCTCCCATGACGATCACTTCGCCAACAACCTGCGCGCCCAAAAAGGCGGATAGCAGAAGATGGCTTGGGAGAACCGCAAATCGCTCAATAACGAGTCGCATTTCCGCCGGCGAGCCCGCACGTTCGCCTGGGCTTCGCAAAAGAAAGTGACTTTCGGAAAGCAATAAATCACCAAAGGTGAAGAGTGCATCTGCATCCTTCGGCAATGCCCGACGAATTACGTACTCAGCTTGGTCGTCCATCATATCCAAATAGCGATCCCTCGCCTGAATTCACTCACCTATGCTATACGATAGCGCATCCAGAGATCCTGTTTTGTATATGGAACTCTTCACTTTTTTTAAGGGAACGGGTGTCGGTCTTGCAGTCGCAGTACCTATTGGGCCAACAGGAATTCCATGCATTCAGCGTAGCCTCACCAAGGGTTCCGCGTCGGCTTCATGACTGGATTGGGTGCAGCAACGGCCGACGCAGCATATAGCATTGTAGCAGCTTTTGGCCTTGGCACGGCAACGACCATGCTTGTGGCCGAAAGTGCTTGATTCCGCATAATTGGTGGTGCGTTTTTAGTCGCCCTTGGAATTCGGATCATATTATCGAAAGCTGATAGACCTGTTTTTGATGAAGTGCAGGAAAAAGGCCCGTCGCGATTGGCTTCGATCGGTGCCTTTTCGTCAGCATTCGTCCTCACTCTCGCGAAACCTGCGACGATCCTATCCTTCGCTGCGATTTTTGCGGCGCTTGGCCTCGCGGAATCAGTCAGCCAGCTTGCGGCCGGCAGCACCATGGTCGCCGGTGTGTTTCTGGGCTCTTTGCTGTGGTGGTAAATTCTAAGCAGCGGCGCTGCGCGGCTCCGCGGAGTTGCCGGAAAGTGGGAAATACGATCGACAAGCAGAGTGTCCGGGGCAGCAATCGTCGGCATTGGTTTGTGGACAATGCCCAACCTGCTCTGACACAGGCGTCAGCGAGCCTAACTCGTTGCGCTACCTTAGTTTTCGCGACCGATCGCTCGGCATAGCATCAAGTAGAGTTTGCCGACGTCAGCTGTCATAAACGTGGCATGCAAGAGATTTTCCGGATCACTGTCCTCAGATTCCTTGAGTAAACGATCGAATTGATCGACATAGCGCATTACATAGTCTCGCATCTCCGTATCTTCTTTCATTTTGTGTCCGATACGCGAGATCATTGCGGCATGGCGGCCACGCATGAGGGACCGGGTAAATACTCCACGGTCACCCTTTGTGTAGCGTTTCCAATCCGCTTCGGAGACTTCGCTATAAAGAGCGCGCGTCAGATCAATCGCTGTTGAATTCAGGTCTTCAATTATGAACCGGGCGGTCTTCAGGAATAGATCGCGTCGGCCAGTCTGATCCTTCTCAGAAAGCTTCTTCGCCTGTTCGTCGGCGTCAACGGATGCCTGTGTCAAAAGCCTGGCTTGCTCCACAAATGTCTTGCTGGCGCTCGCCGCCTTCACCGCAGCAGAATCCAGCACAGTCGAAAGTTTTTGGCTGTTGTTTTGTACCGCCTCAGTCATCCCATCGACGTCAGTACGCGACTTCGCCGCCGCCTCCACAAGATTCGTATTTTGTTGTACGAGCTGATTACTCAACTCTCGCACTTCCCGGTTCGCCTGTTGCGCGGCATTATTGAGTTCACGGGTCTGCTGGCGGAATGATTCTGTAAGCGTCGACAAACGAGTCGATGTCGATTCGGATGAATCTGCTAGGCCGCTGGATTGTTGCGTAAATAATTCTCCGACCGCCTTCATCGCCTTCGTTGCAATAGCCGCCGCTTGCGTCAATTCTTCCGATTGGGCGCCAAGCGATTCTCTGTTGTCGCTGAGTTGCAAGCCCGCTTGCATGGAGGCTGTCGTCAGTCGTTCGGTTTGCTCGCGGAAACGTTCCGCAAATTCCTGCATCAAACCGAGTGCCGCCTTCAACGCATCATTCATCGAGTTGGCTTCCGACGTGAACGCACCGCCAGCTTCAACGACCCGGTTGTTAACAGCATCAGCGGCTGACGCGAGCTGTCGGACCTGGTTCTGTAGATTACCGGCAATCTCATGAGTTCGGCGATCAACATTCAATGATATCCGTTCCAATGCCTCATCCTGCTCGACAACCGATGTTGCAATCTCTTGCGACTGCAAGGCGAGTTGGGCGACCAGTGCCGTCATTTCGGTTCTGTCTTGCGTCAACGTCTCGCGAATTTTGACTGCATCCGCGGCCGCGCGTTCCGACGCCTGTGTCATATCGGTCGTGTGGTCACGAATCGACTCTCGAATATCGCGCACCTGCGCCGAAGCATGGTCGGCTGCGCTTCTCAGGTCTTGGCTCTGACGCTGCAGTACGTCGCCAATCGACCGTGCTTGACCAGCAGCCCAATCCGACGATTCACGCAATGCATTCGCTTGGTTGCGCAAAACGTCCGCCATACTGCGAGTCTGGCTGAGCGCGGGTTCAAACGCCTCGCCAATGGTGCCCGCGCCTTCACTCATTGCTTCTTTAATTTCCGCTGTCTTCGACGCGAGCAGCGCCTCTATTTCGTTCACTTGGCTCATGGTCCGTTCTGAAGCTGCAGAGAGGTCCTGCGACTGATTTCTCAGCGAATCACGGATCGCCTCGCCGCGCGCTGCGGCAAGGTCGGATGCCGTGGCAAGTTCGTTGATTTGCTCGCGAATAGCAGAGCCCATCGCTTGAACTTGCGCTGTCGTCGCTTCTGATGATTCGGTCAAATGAGTAACTTGCTCACCAACGGAGACCGCGACGGCTCGTGACTGCTCCGAAACGCTGTCGGCCGTTTTCGCCAACTCGCGCGCCTGATCGTTGACCTGCGCCTTGATACTGGACGTTTGCGTAGCTGTCTGTTCCGCGGCATTCGCCAGATCTTGGCCTTGTTGGCGCAACGATGTTGTTATCTCCTGCACCTGTTCAGCAGTCCGCCCAACGGTCAACGCGAGTGATGTCGACTGCGTGTGAAATGCCTCATCGAGCTTCTCAGTCACCGAGCTAGCTTGGCTATCCAGAGTGCTTCCAAGACGTTCTGCCTGCTTGAGCGCAGCGTCCATGAGCCTATCCAAGGCCACCGACTGCCGCTGGAGTGAGGAGTCCAATGCTTCAGAAACAGTGGTCGAATGACGTCCCAGCGCCGCGCCCATATGCTCGATACGCTCACTGGTCCGTTCCGCAAGTTTGCCCAAGGCGTTGGCTTGAGTGTCGTATGTATCCGTGAAACGCTCAGCCAACTCCTCTGTCTGTTTACGCAATCGTGCGGAAATCTCTGCAGCAAGTGTCGCTGCAAGCTCGCTCGACGCGTTGAGTTGATCTGCACTTTGCGTCATTCTCTCGCCAACCGAATCAGCGCGGGTAACTGCATCACTCGAGGCTCTATCAAGAGAGCCCGTATATTCACGGAACAGCGCGCCCATATCCTCCGCCCGACCGGCAGACGTTTCAGATGCTGTGGAAAGTAACTCCGCTTGATCGCGTAGAGACTCTCCGACACCTTCGGCCTGCTCACGCGCCCGGCTCGTCGCAGCTGACAGTTCTCGGATCTGTTGTTCGACGACTTCGCGAACTGATTTTTGCTGGGCCTCAAACCGATCCGCGAGAATTCCAAGCGAGGTCGCTTGCTGTGACAACGCAGCCCGCATAGCACCGCCTTCGCTGGAAGCGCGGTCCGTTACCGACGTCAAATTCTCGGTCTGTTGCGCGAAAGTTTCAGCAAGTTCCCGAAGCTGAACTTCGGCGCGGTCGCTCACTCTGCTGAGTTCGTCGGCCTGGCGACGCAACGCATCTGACACGTCGTTGATGCGCGCCTCAGCGTCTTCGGCAGGATAAGTCAGCATCTCAAGTTGCCGACGCAGCATCTGTGTATGTTGACGTACCTCCAGGCCACGACGGGCAAAGGCGACTACCAACCAAAGCACGATGAGCGGTGTTGCCATCCCGGCAACAAGCGCACCGAGTTCGTGAGGCAACATTTGGCTCGGGAGATCCCAGCCGAGATAGGCGCTGACATACCATGTGCACAGGCCCAGCCACGCCAACGACAGGGCGGACGCCGCCACAAGCAAACGACGCTGCACCTTATCGGCGTGCAGCGAGGCAACTTGTGGGTCTTCCCAATTCGTGCCGGCGGCGTGCCGGCCGGCGCGGGGAAGTTCAGTAACGTTAGCAGCCATCGGAACGAGTGTACGCCTATGTGGCAAAAGTTTAATGACGTTTTACATTTTCTACACTAATCGACCGCTCGACGCTGGATCAAACCGATGATTTCAGCTGCAGCAGCGGGAATAATGGTCCCGGGACCGTAAATCGCAGCAACGCCAGCCGCCAACACTTCATCATAATCCTGTGGCGGCATAACTCCGCCACACACAACAATTACGTCACCCGCTCCCTGTTTTCGCAGTGCTGCCATCAATTGCGGGATATGAGTGCGATGACCAGCCGCCTGCGATGACACGCCAACGACATGAACGTCATTCTCGACCGCCTGGGCAGCAGCCTCTTCGGGTGTTTGAAATAGAGGCCCAATATCAATGTCGAACCCAATATCGGCAAAGCCAGACGCTATTATCCGTGCGCCGCGGTCGTGGCCATCCTGGCCTAATTTAACCACTAACATACGTGGGCGGCGACCCTCGATCTCGGCAAATTTCTCAACATCCGTCCTAATCTTGGAAAAACCCTCGTCCCCTTCATAAGCATGGCCGTAGACGCCGGACACCGAATGGCTAACTGCGCGATGCCGCGTAAATACCTGTTCGAGCGCGTCTGAGATCTCACCAACAGTTGCACGTCTGCGAGCGGCTTCGATGGACAGTGTCAGCAAATTCTCGTTTGTTGCGCTTGCAGCCGACGTCAAAGTAGCCAGTGACTCCCGACACGCCGATTCATCCCGCTCGGCACGCAACTTCAAAAGTTGCTCAATCTGCGACCCGCGTACTGCCGAATTATCGATTCCGCGAATATCATAGTCTTCAGTCTCCGACGCCTGGTACTTATTGACACCGACGATGACATCCTCGCCGCGCTCTACCCGTGCCTGCTTACGAGCAGCGGACTCCTCAATTCGCAATTTTGGCATCCCGGCGGCAACGGCTTTAGTCATTCCACCCATCGCTTCGACCTCGTCGATCTGCCGCCGCGCCTCTTCAATCAGGCTCGCGGTCAAGCTCTCAACATAGTAGGAGCCAGCAAGCGGATCGACGACGCGCGTTATGCCTGTTTCTTCCTGGAGGATGAGTTGGGTGTTTCGGGCAATGCGTGCAGCGGTGTCGGAGGGCAGCGCGACAGCTTCATCAAATGAGTTTGTATGCAGGGACTGTGTCCCTCCGAGTGCGGCGGCTAATGCCTCAATTGTTGTCCGAACTACATTGTTATACGGATCCTGTGCTGTCAAAGAGACGCCGGATGTCTGGCAATGCGTGCGGAGCATGAGTGACCGCACATCGGTTGCTGCAAACATGTCGCGCATATAATGCGCCCATAGATAACGAGCCGCCCGCAATTTCGCGACTTCCATGAACAGGTTCATACCGATGCCAAAAAAGAACGAAAGGCGCGGCGCGAATTGGTCGACATCAAGGCCCTTGGACAGTGCCGCCCGGACATATTCCAATCCGTCGGCGATCGTGAACGCAAGCTCCTGAGCACAAGTGGCACCGGCCTCCTGCATATGATAGCCGGATATCGAAATTGAATTAAATTTTGGTAAGTTTTTAGCGGCATAATCGATAACGTCAGCAACGATGCGCATCGAGGGGTCCGGCGGATAGATATAAGTATTGCGGACCATAAATTCTTTCAGGATGTCATTTTGAATGGTGCCGTTTAGCCGTTCCATCGGCACGCCACTTTCCTCGCCGGCGACAAGAAACATCGCAAGGACCGGTAACACCGCACCATTCATTGTCATCGACACGCTCGTCTGGTCGAGCGAAATTCCATCAAATAAAACTGCCATATCTTCGACGGAATCGATGGCAACGCCTGCCATACCGACATCGCCCGCGACACGAGGATGATCGCTGTCGTAACCCCGATGGGTCGCTAGATCAAAGGCAACTGATAGACCTCGCTGCCCCGACGCAAGTGCGTTTCGGTAAAAGGCATTTGATTCCTGCGCCGTTGAAAATCCCGCATACTGCCTGATGGTCCAGGGATGATGTGCATACATCGTTGCGCGGGGGCCACGCAGATATGGTGCAAAACCAGGAAGCGAATCGAGATGTTCTAAAGTCGAAAGGTCCGCCGCTGTGTACAGCGGTCGCACTGAAATTCCCTCCGCCGTCTGCCAGTCAAGAGAATCTGGCGACTCGCCGCCAAGTTCATCCTTGGCCAAAGCAAGCCAATCATCGAGTGTTCTATCGGAAAAATCGGCCATTTAGGTAGCCCCTCCCACCACTTATGACTATATCGTTTGGCTTCAGGAAAAGTCCAATCCAACAGCATGAATTTTGCGCGCAAGGTCTTATGTGAAGGGTCGCCTCACTACCAAGTTAGCGCAGCAATAACAAAATCTGGTGAGGCGGCTTCGTCTGCAGCCGCATCGACAATGCGCGGCATATTAGGTTTGCCGGCAGCGCACAATTCAGCCCCGTGAATTCCTCCCGCAACAAACACGCTGTCAATACCGGTGCGGTTAGCGCCACAAACGTCGGTTCGGAACGAATCTCCGACCATAAGGACGCGAGATAAACCCGCAAGATCGAGCATTTCAAGGCACCTGAGATAAACTGACGGGTCGGGCTTCCCATGGGATCGCACCAAACCGCCCAGAGCTTCATAGCGCACAGCAATGGCTCCTGCGCAAATCTCCAATTTGTCTCCCCGCATAACGACAAGGTCGGGATTGGCGCAAATCATCGGCAAGTGCCGAGCCCGAGCTGCTTCTAGCACACCGCTATACGCCTCGATTTCGTCGCCAATGGCAGCCGGGCCTGTGTTAAGGATAAATTCCGCGTCGGCCACGTCATCTGTTCGCAGAAGATCGAGGCCAACGAACATATCCCTGTCGCGTTCAGTGCCAATATGCAGACACCTGCGCCCAAGGGCGCGATACCAGGGGTCCGGTCTCTCAAAAATATGACGCCATACATCCTCGCCGGATGTCATTATCGCATCGTATTGTTCCGGCATGATGTGCAGGGTTGATAAGTGGTCGACAACGACGAAACTTCGGCGCGGTGCATTTGACAGTAGAGCAATGCGTTTCCCAGCGGCCCGCAAGCGCGCCATGGCATTGATTGCTCCAGGCAGAGCCTCCACTCCGTTGTGAACGACACCCCAAAGATCGAGAATTACGCCGTCGTACCGGTCAGCAATTTCGCCTATGCCGTCAATCGCGACCAGCGCTGAAACCGACGTTGAAACCAGCGTCACACCTGTTCCGCCTGGACTGGCTCACCCTTGCTCAATCGGGGTTCACCGAAAAGATACCCTTGCCCAAAATCGATATTGTAATCCATCAACTCGCTCAGCATTTGTTCGGTTTCAATTTTCTCAATGATTAGATCGATACCGGGTCCATCGATCGCTTGTTTCAACCAACGGAGAATATTTGGGCCGCCATCAACTCTCGTAAGCAACTCGCTTGCTTCAACTTTCACATATCTGAAACCATGTGCGGCAAGCTCAGCGAAATCGATATCGATCTCAGTCATCTGATCCATCGAGAATCGATAGCCAAGTCGAGACAGTCGCGCCAAAACATCTGCGGTCTGTTCATCCTTTAGATCAATATCGCCCTGTACGAACTCAAATATCAGACTTGCCGCAAGTTCTGTGTGTCCCTCCATATAATCGATAAAGTCCTTAAGAAATGCGCGGTCTGAAATCGTGTGTGAGGAAACGTTGCAGAATATAGATGTCGAATAGCTGTGCTTTTGAATCTTCCGCAAAAGCTGAACGCTGCGGAACAAAAGCATATTATCGATTGCAGCGATCAGCCCCGTGCGTCTAGCAATGTCGATATACTGTTCCGGCGACACGATGCCGCCATCGGTCGATCTGATACGACTAAAACATTCAAAGAAGCGGGATTTACGCTGAGGCAAACTTACAATCGGTTGGAGGTAGAGTTCCACGCAGTCCTGCCGCAACGCATCACGCACAATCTCAAGCACGCCTGTTTCACCAGGGCCAGCTAGCGGAACAATACGCGGCTCATTTTCATAGTCCGGATGGCCAGCTCGCATGCGATCGCTCGGCGCACCCCCTTGGCTATAAAGTTGTTCGACGAGCGAATGCAGCACCCTAACTTCGCTCGCAACATCCGAAAGCTCACGCGGGTCTCCAGGCGCGCCGGTCGGCTGCGCTGATTCCAATGCTTCAAATATGCGCCGCGCTTCATCACGCGCCAGCAAGAGCTGCTCCTTATTGTGACTATATGCCTTTCGCAACACGCCAAGATGGCGTTTTGTCTGGATATCACCCAAGCGCCGTGCGTAAACCTCGTGAACCAACCCTCCGCAGAGAAAGACAACCAACGCCATCAGGACTGACACCATCCAATCGACAGCCGCGAGCGAAGGCAGCACGATGGCAACGACGAGGGCAGCCAGCGTATACGAAGCAGAAATCCAAAAGTGTGAGGCAAGCTTCATTGCGCGGCATCATGCTTAATTAAAACCGGCGAAAGGTTACGCGCGCCCATCATTAGCGGCAACCCTGCGCTTCCATATCGCGCTCTACAGGCAGTGTTATCATTCATTGATGGTCGGCACCGATGGCATCCGCCACGCGACTGCATCCATCGGACCGCAGACATGCGGCCAACTCTCGCTTAATTTTGCCAACAAGTGCCGGACCGCCGTAAATCAGCGCTGAATAAAGCTGAACGACCGTCGCACCAGCGCGAATTTTTGCATAGGCATCCATGCCATTTTCGATGCCGCCGGTGCCAACGAGCGGCAAACGACCACCGCTCATATGATAGGCATTGCGCAGTAGTTCCGTAGAAGTGCCGAAGAGAGGCCGACCGCTCAAACCACCGGTTTCGTCCTTGTGCTGTCCCCTAAGGCTCGCCGGTCTCTCAGTCGTCGTATTGCTGATGATCAACCCCGCAGCACCACAGCTGAGTGCCACATCGACGATGCCGCACAGATCATCAGGACTGACATCAGGCGAAATCTTGATCACAACGGGTATCAAATGATTAGCGACAGCGCCTGAACTGGCTTGTACGACGCCCTCAATAACATCCGTCAGAGCGCCGCGTTCTTGCAGCGCACGAAGACCGGGTGTGTTGGGCGAAGAAACATTGACCACAATATAGTCCACAAACGGCGCGACGCGACGCGCAACGGCTGCGTAGTCGCTCACAGGATCCGTGCTGTCGCGGTTAATGCCGATGTTGGCACCGACGACACCTGAATGGCCGACAGCGAGCCTTCGCGCCGCCAACTCTACGCCACCATTGTTGAAGCCGAGTCGGTTTATGACCGCGCCGTCTTCCGGCATTCGGAAAACACGCGGCTTAGGATTTCCGACCTGAGAGCGCGGCGTTATGGTGCCAACCTCTACGAAACCGAATCCTAACTGCAGAGCTGATGCGAATACGCGAGCGTTTTTGTCAAACCCAGCCGCAAGTCCGATTGGATTCGGCAGGGAATGCCCCCATAATTCGGTGGCAAGAATGGGATCATCGCGTTCATCAGACAAGCCGCGCGCGAAACCATGTTCGAGCGCCCATATTGTCACTGCATGCGCGCGTTCTGGGTCCAAACAACTGAGCAATTGCACAGCCGGTTTCGCAAGTTTTGTCAGCACAGAATTACTATACCCCGGTGTTGAGTTGGCCTATAGCTACGACGGCGAGACCAGTGATTTACATCATGCCATAAAGGTAACCGAAACAATGCGCTACGAACAGCGTAACCGCGACCGTTTTGACGTCATAAAGCGAGCGCTGAACTGCCCAGGTGGCCGGAGGATAAACATTGTGATAGCGTCCATAGAACGCCACCATTGTCGGCACATTGCCCGTCGATGGGGTTCTATAAAGTAGGGACAAACGGGAGAATTCAAAATGGCGGAACGCGTCAGTGCATCACACATTCTTATAACCCATGCGGAATCGCCCGATGCCAAGGCAACGCGCAGTCGGGAAGAGGCTCTTACGGAGATCGAAGGTATTCGCAAGGAACTCGAGGACGGCGCTGATTTTTCCGAATTAGCCTCTAGTCGTTCCGAGTGCCCATCGAAATCGAAGGGTGGATATCTTGGAGGATTCGGTCGCGGTCAGATGGTGCCTTCGTTCGAAGCTGCTGCATTCGGTCTGGATGTGGGGAACACAAGTGAGATCATCGAAACCGATTTCGGCTACCACCTAATTTATCGCGATGAATAGCCCACG
>CAVOAK010000046.1:0-18911 GCA_963693665.1 Alphaproteobacteria bacterium
TCGCTTGGCGTCGGGAAGGCGACTAGCAGTCAATCTTAGTGAATGGTTTTGTCGCTGTTATGATTTAAGTTGAACCTAATTTTCCATATTTTGAATTAGAGGCCCGGCGCACCTAAATGCCAACGGCCACTGCATAATGAGGAGCCTACACTATGGGCATGATGATCGACGGCACTTGGCAGGTAATGGATCGCAACGCTCGCCAAAAAGAAATTGGAAAATTCGTCCGAGGAGAGACTTCTTTTCGAAACTGGATCACCTCTGACGGTGCACCGGGCCCATCAGGCATGGGCGGATTTAAGGCAGAGGCCGGACGCTATCACCTGTATATCTCGCTTGCGTGCCCCTGGGCGCATCGCACTCTCATCATGCGTAAAATCAAAGGCCTTGATGATAAGATCTCATTATCCGTGACCCATCACTACATGGGTGATCACGGCTGGTCGTTCCAAGATGGCAAGGGGGTGATTTCCGACCCCATGTTGGGGTCAGAGTATGTCCACCAAATTTACGCAGCGGCAGAGCCAACGTATTCGGGCCGCGTGTCAGTACCTGTGCTTTGGGACAAAGAGACGGCGACGATCATCAACAACGAGTCATCCGAAATTATTCGCATGTTCAACAGTGCATTCGGCGAAGTCGGTGCAGTTGGACCGGATTACTTTCCATTCGACCTCGCCGAAGAAATCGAAACGGTTAATGATCGCATATACCGAACAGTTAACAACGGTGTTTACAGATCTGGCTTCGCGACGACACAGGATGCCTACTCCGAGGCCGTGACCGAGCTTTTTGAGACCCTCGATTGGCTGGAGGATAGGTTGAGCCGCCAGCGCTACATCGTTGGGGACCAAATTACCGAAGCAGACTGGCGATTATTCGCCACTTTGATCCGGTTCGACGCGGTCTATTATGGCCACTTCAAGTGCAACATCCGTCGCATCGTCGACTACCCGAACCTGTGGGGCTACACGCGCGAACTCTATCAGTTCCCAGGTATCGCCGAGACCGTCGACCTGCACCACATCAAACACCATTATTATGGCAGCCATGAGACAGTGAACCCGACGCTCGTTGTTCCACTGGGCCCCGACGTGGATTTCACCCTTCCACACGGCCGCGACGCGCGCTCGAAGGCAGCCGAATGACAAAAAAGCCAAATAAAGCAAATCGGCGATGAAGTACTGAAAATTTATGTCGGCGGCACCATGTATTAATAATGATGGCAATCTCGCCGATCGTCCCACCGGGGTTCGCGAACGTTCCCATTCCGGTCAATCCGGCCAGGGTTCGCAACGCTCGTCCAGTTGAGCCTACGTCACGACCACGCCGCGATGTAGACCCCGTCGCGCGCATTTCCCGCGGTCGCGACGCTGCAGCCCGCAAAAACCCGCAGACATACGCCGAGTTGGAAGCACTCCATCTCTTGTCAGTCGAAATCAGGCGCGTGCTCCTTGAGTTAAGCGAAGATCACCCCCTCTCCGGTCCCCATCCAACGGACTGATTGAGTAGCATCCGAAATATCGCAAACAGCGACGCGAGGGCTATCTGCTTGATTCACTACATGGAAACAGACATAGCTTAGGGACTGGCAAGATGCGCCGGCGTCGGATCAGAGCCTATGGTCAAACTCTATAGCGACACATTTGAATGGCGGTTTACACGACCACCTGAGGAAGTTTGGCAAGGACTCGCCGATACTGCACGGTGGAATGAAGCGGCTGGACTGCCAAAACATGCCATCGAAGAGGTCCTGCAGCCCGACGGCTCAGTTCGGTTCTTCGGCAGCGGCCGACAAAGCCTCTTTACCTACGAATGGGAGGAAATTCCCCTCGAGTGGGTGGATCGCTAATGGTTTCGCCACTTGCGTGTTTTTTCCAAAGGCCCTATTCGCTCTATTTGCGCAACACTACGACTGAGTAGCGATGATGCTGGTGGCACGATAGCTCACTACACAGCCGAAGCCACAGCCGCAAACCTGTTCGGGACATGCATTCTCGAAACGGTTTTTCTACGCGCCTCCAGGCGCATATTCACGAACCTCGCGGATGAGGTGCGGGAATGGTCTGAGGGTCGACGCGAACAGCCATTCGAAGCGAAGCGCAAGACACTATCGCCTTCAGAACGTGCACGCCTCGACGCAATGGTTGCCCGGGTTGAAGAAAGCCCAAACGGGCATCAACTTGTTCGTCGCCTGCTAGATTGGATGTTGGGCGCGCAAGAAATCGACCTCATGACAATTCGCCCGATCGTGCTTGCAAAACGTTGGAATACAAACGTTCGGTTGGTTGTAGAACTTTGCCTTCAATCGGTTAAAGAAGGGCTTCTCGAACTTCGCTGGGACTTGCTTTGTCCGCGTTGTCGCGGCGCGTAGCTTGCTGTTACGTCACTCGATCAATTACCGCGCGGCGCTCACTGTAATTCGTGCAACATCGAATATGACCGTGATTTCGACCGCAATGTTGAGCTGACATTTCATCCGGCGCCAGCCGTCCGCAATGTTGTTTCCGGTGAATTCTGTCTGTTTGGTCCGATGACGACGCCCCACGTCAAAGTTCAGGTGACGCTCGACCCTGGCGAAACACGCGAGTTGAAGGCAGAACTTTCAGCGGGTGACTTTCGCCTGCGCACGCTCGAGATCGGCGGCGAGTGCAATATGATTTTTGCGACAGGGGCATTTCCTGAAGTGATCGCCGAGACCGGTAGTATGTCTGCCGGACCAGCTGTCGGCGAGGAATTGATTCGCTTCACCAATAACGAAAAACTGCGGCGAACTCTCATCATCGAGTCCCGCGACTGGGTTTGTGACGCACTGACTGCCCATCAGGCAACGACCATGCAGGCATTTCGCAACCTGTTTGCCGACACAGTCTTGGGACCCGGCGACGAGGTTAGAATTTAACAAAACACGCCGCTGTTTACAGATCTTAAAGGCTCAACGGCACTCTATGAACGGATCGGCGACTCCGTGGCGTACCATCTTGTGCACGAGCATTTCGCCTATCTCGGGCGGGCAGGGCGCGAACAAAATGGAACAATCGTCAAAACAATGGGCGACGCCGTTATGGCTGTCATCTCCGACCCAACAGATGCTGTCCACTCCGCACTCTCGGTGCAAGAAGGTGTACAGGAGTTCAATCGCAACTCAGGGAGCGAGGACATCGTAATTAAAGTTGGGCTGCATGGAGGTTCTTGCGTCGCTGTGACGCTCAACGAGCAGCTGGACTATTTTGGCACGACGATCAACATGGCGGCGCAACTACAAGCACTGAGCATCGACGGTGACATCGTCCTTTCGACGTGGATGGTCGCCGATCCGGGAGTTCGCGAAATTCTCGAGCCATTCCAGCTTGAGATCGAAAGCCAATTGATTCCCGGCTTTGATGACCCGGTAACGGTTCACCGCCTTAGCGCTGAAACACTTACAGCGAAGACTCCCGCCTATGGCGCTGGACGTGCCAACGACGAGCGCTAACGGCGGCGCGACTCGCGGTAAAGAATATAGAGTCCACTGCCAATGACGAGAACCGACCCGGATATGATCCACCGATCCGGCACATCACCCCATATTAAGTATCCATATAGCATGGCCCAAAGAACCGCCGAGTACTCGAATGGCGCTACGACTGCCGCTTCAGCGTAGCGGAATGCCTCGATAGTGAGATATTGCGCACTACCCAAAAGAAATCCACCGATTGCAAAAAGTCCAAGGTCAAACAGTGTAATTGCGCGCCAGCCACCGACCACTGTAACGAGTCCAGCCGCCGCGAGCGCAAGCGTCGTGATGAAGAGAATGGCAACTGACGATTCGGTTGCAGTGATCTGTCGCGTAATAATGTCCTTGAACGCACTCGCCAAGGCAACGCTAAGCGGTATCAACGCGACCAGACGCATTGTCTCGCCCGTAGGTCTAAACATTATCAGGACTCCGCTAAATCCAACCAGCACGGCCACCCAACGACGCCAGCCAACGCGCTCGCCCAACAGTGGGCGCGCAAGCGCGGTGATAAAAAGCGGGGCCGCGAAGGCAATTGCGACCGCATCGGCAAGCGGCATCAAGCGCAGCGATGTGACAAACAGAAGAGTTGCCGTCGTCATCAGTCCAGCGCGGACGAGCTGGCCACGCAGATTGACGACACGCAGTGTTTTCAAGCCGCCTAGGCGCCACGCAAGTATCGCGACAAGCATCATCACAAAAATACTGCGCATGAAGACGATTTCGCCCGTCGGATAGCTGGCGGTTAGCCACTTGAGCACTGCATCATTAAGTGTGAGCAGGGCAAACCCCGCGACCATGCAGGCTATTCCCCGAAGTGGAGACGCGTCAGTACTGGGAATATTCATGAGATATGGACAGGCTTCATAGGGCCGATGGACCCTACACTATGCGTGACATCAAATCCTCGGGTAATAGTCGCACCGTCGACGGTCGTGCATTGCGGCCCCTAGCGCTGCTTTAGTAGACTGCATGCGGGCGAAAATCGAACACAAATTGAGATCGCCAGTGGAAAACAGCATGCATCGCTTGACGTCCGACCAACAAAAGCTTCTGGAACGCGCACGAGCACTCGCCGAAATGGTGATCGCGCCTCGGGCGGCGGAGATAGATCGCACCGAAGAATACCCGTGGGACAATGTCGACGCGCTTACCAAGGCGGGCTTCATGGGTATGACTATTCCGCACAGCCACGGCGGTGCCGGACTTGGCTACCTTGAGGCAGCACTCGTCGTTGAAGAAATGGCCAAGGTTTGCGGCTCGACGGCGCGGATAGTCGTTGAAGGCAATATGGGGGCCATAGGCGCCATCATGGCTTATGGATCCGAGCAGCAGAAGGCGCTGGCAGCCCGACTAGTTCTTGCGGGCGATAAGCCGGCGATTTGCATCACCGAGCCTGATGCTGGCAGTGCCGCGACCGAGATGACAACGCGCGCCGACCGAAACGGCTCGGGTTACGTCATTAATGGGAAGAAACATTGGATTACAGGCGGCGGCATATCGAAGCTGCATCTGATTTTCGCGCGAGTCTTCGATGGCGCAGTCGAACAAGGTATTGGCGGCTTCATTGTCATCAACGAGCCACCAGGTGAAACCAAGGGCTTTTCGGTCGGCCGCCGCGAACCAACGATGGGGCTGCGCGGTTTACCAGAGACGGAAATCGAGTTCAAGGACATCAAAGTCGACGAGGCCATGGCGATCGTCCCGCCCGAGGGATTACATCGCGGGTTTGCGGGACTGATGAACGCCTACAATGGACAGCGTATCGGTGCTGCCACTGTTGCCTTAGGCCTTGCGCAAGGTGCGTTCGAACAGGCGCTGGCATATGCAAAATCACGCGAGCAGTTCGGTAGACCGATTTATGAATTTCAGGGCCTTCAGTGGATGTTAGCTGACATGTCGACCGACATCTCGGCCGCCCGCGCGCTGATCCACAATGCCGCGAGTTGCGAGGAATTTCCCGATGCGCTTGAGGCAGCTCAAGCGAAGGTCTTCACCTCCGAGATGGCGATTCGTGTCACAAACGACGCGTTGCAAGTGTTTGGCGCAGCTGGTTACTCACGACGCAATCCAATCGAACGAATGGTACGCGATGCACGCATGTTCACTATAGGCGGCGGCACAGCGCAAATTTTACGAACGGTAATCGCAACGCGGATCTTGGGACAGAAGTTGCCGCAAACACGAGATGGCTACATGAATATGCCGCGCGCTACGGACTAGCCTCACCCCATGTAGCACCATATTCAAATTATGTAACTTTTGGGGTGACGCCTTTTGTTAGCGTGCGCAGGCAACTATATTTAATTCAAATCTTTAGCGACCGTAGTTTAGATCGGCAGGATATGACGATTTCAGAAGATCAAGACGCTCCGTTCGTGTTGAACAGAGAGTCCATCAAACAAGGATTGCTGCAGCAGTACGCACGCGACAACGCCCATCAGATACCGATGCGCATCCGTACGGATGAGGAGCGCGAAGCATCAATTCAACAGATGCTGGCCGAGACTACTGACGGTCAGGACGTGTGGGTTTTTGGCTATGGTTCGCTGATGTGGAATCCAGCCTTCCACTATGCAGAGGAGCGACCTGCACTCTTGCGCGGCTATCATCGCCGGTTTTGTTTTTGGACACCGCTCGGACGCGGTACGCCGGAAAACCCTGGCCTGATGCTTGGGCTTATCACCGGTGGATCCTGCCGAGGCCTCGCATTTCGTATTGCGCCGGACCTTATTGAACAAGAACTCGAAATTGTCTGGGCTCGTGAAATGATGGGCGATGTTTATCAGCCAAGCTGGTTCAATCTACAAACCGAAGACGGACCCATTCGGGCAATAGCATTCACATTGAACCGCGGGCATGAACGCTATGCCGGAAATTTGCCCGTCGAAACGGTCACGCGCCATGTCGCTACCGCCGCCGGCAAGCTCGGTCCATGCATGGAATATCTTGTCAACACAGTGGACAAGCTCGAAGAGATGGGTGTCCGCCGCGGACCGATGCATAACCTTCTCAAACGAACACGAGCGCACCGGACGGAAGTGGGATTAGACGCTGGGCTGGAAGCATAGGAGAAAACACATGCCAGCTAAGATCACAAAGGACGATGCGGAGTGGAAGAAGCAGCTGACGCCTGAGCAGTACTCCGTATGCCGGCAAGCAGCGACCGAACGGCCGTTTTCCGGCAAGTACAACGACAGCAAAACGAACGGTACGTTTGTTTGCGTCTGCTGCGGCAATCCGCTTTTCAAGTCGGACACCAAGTTCGACTCTGGTACCGGTTGGCCTAGTTTCTGGACGCCGATTACCGAGGACGCTGTCCACAAGGACATAGATGACATCATGCTCATGCGCCGTACTGAAATCACGTGCTCATCCTGCGACGCCCATTTAGGACACGTCTTTGAGGACGGCCCTCAACCAACCGGACTTCGCTATTGTATGAACTCAGTTGCCATGGACCTGAAGGAAGACTGACGACGGGCCGGAGCGCTTAAATACTACAGAATGATAAGATCCCGTGTGACGCGGGATAGAATTTCGCACCCCGTGTCCGTCACCAACAGCGTGTCAACAAGTCGGGCACCCAGCCGGTCTTCATAGCTAAATACCGGCGGTTCAACAGATACAACCATACCCGTCTCCAAGACATAGGGACTATCCTCAGACATATCCAATCGCTCGCCCCACATTGGCGGAAAAGCCGGCGCAATGCCGTAGCCAGCTGTGTGCAAACGGTATTTATCCATCCCCGCATTTGCCGTGAGTTCCCGCGCGGCCACGTGCGGCTTGTTCGCAGAAACACCTGCTCTAGTTTCTGCAATAAATGCGTCTCCCGCGGCACGGACAACATCAAAAATATCGCTCATTTTTGGCGTTGGCTTACCTAGACAGAGTTGCCGTCCAAGCAGGGCACAGTATTTTCGATAGGCCGTCCCGTATTCGATATGCATGAAATCGCCCTGTGCAATGGGCTTTTCACTTGGTGCGGGGTGCGCGTAGCAGGTGCGCTCGCCGCTCCCAAGGTTCATGGGACTTGCGGCCATCTCGCCGCCTTCAACCATCATTGCGCGGTAAACTTCGCCGGCGACGGACAATTCGGTGATCCCCGCAGCAACAAAATCAATACAGACATCCATCGCTGTGTCAGCGATTGAGGCCGCTTTACGGATATAGGCAATTTCCGACGCTGATTTAACGAATTTAATTTCGTCAATCAAGCCTGAGGCACCCTTGACGAGCGAGGCACCAAGAAAACTCTTCAGGCGTTCGTATTCCCGCACACCCAGATAGTAGTTGATGACCTCAAGTCCGACTCGAAGGGAGCTATAGCCCTTTTCCTCCATGATGCGGATAGCAACCTCAATAGGGTCTTCGGGCGTTGGCCCACCCCAGCCGCGAACGTCTTCAGCAAGGCAAGTATCAAGCGTCTCCGCAAGCTCGGACGTTCGCGTCAAGAAGGTCAACGGTCCCTCGTCGATCGGAAAAAACAAAACCTGAAACTGCTGGTAACCTTTAGTTCTACTGCCGATCAGGTAATTAATATTGACCGGCGACAGAACGAGGAGAAGGTCAATGCCCGCCTCGCCCATGGCCAATCGAACACGCCGACGGCGCTCCTCGAATTCCTGAGGCTCGAAGTCGAAGTTGAACATGCTCCCTCCCCGCAACGCCGTTTCGCTGGTCCGTCTTTAACCCCGGCGCGTACTCAGGCCACTTGTGTGGCCAGCTCGTCACAGCGCATGAACGTTGCTCTGGGCTTGGATTTAATGAGTTTGATCAGTCGCTCGACCATTCGTAACCGGCCAGGATGGCCGATCAGTTGAACATGCAGGGTTAAATGGAAGATCGATCCCGGCCGGTCGTCATAGAGGGCAAGAAACTCTTCGCTCCAGTTCTCGTAGGCGGTCGACGGCGTATCGATCGTGCCTCCAAGCCCGCCGCCGTAAAGAAAGTAGGGAGCATCGGCCAAATGCCAGTGGACAGGAATTTCGACAAGTGGAAGAGGTGCGCCGTCGCGAACATGGCGATAGGGGCTTGAGCAATCTTGAAAGTTGGTCGAAATGCTAATTTCTGCGTCCAGCAACAAGTCAAATGTGGAATCGGTAAACTCCCAGCCCGGTGCACGCCAACTGACTGGCCGGCGCCCCACCACCGACGTGATCGATTCAATCCCGCGTACAAGCTCATCGCGCTCCTGCTCTTTGCTAAGCTTCAAAAGCGCCAGATGGTCGTAACCGTGAGCGGCAACCTCGTGGCCACGCTGATGGATCATTCTCGTTGCCTCGGGATAGCGGTCAACGGTCTGACCCGGAATAAAGAAGCTCGAGACGACTGAGTGGTGATCCAGCAAGTTGAGGAGCGGCTCCAGGCCCTCACGGACAGCGTAGGCACCTTGACTCTTAAGAATTGGTCGCGGATTACCGTCGGCAAGCAGGCGCGACCAACCCGCCTCAGCGTCGAGGCAAATACCGAATATGACTGGGAAAGGCGCGTCCATGGCAATATCCTCTGTATGAAGCTAATTTTGCAGCCTAGCTCTAGAGATATTGCGCTGCAAGTCGGTGGCGCAGCCAGCGCGACCGAATTCGCAAATGCGGTCTCGACGCCGGTCTTGTTGACATCAAGGTCTGCACCGTCGATGAAATCTGGTGGGGCCTAAAGTTCGTTTACCGCTTCAAAAATCGAGGCTGCGGACGCAGCCCTAAAGCCGGCTGGCCAACCTTATGGTCGGTTCAGTGCTTCGTAAGCCACATTCGTGAGTTGCAGGAGTTTTGAACGCTCGACTTCTCCGATAAGCGCATACGCGACGGGATCGTAAAGCCAGTAGAACGCGCTCATTTCCCCCGCCTCGAAGAAACGAAACGCCGTCGTCTCGTTCTTCAAGGTCTTCGTCGCGTAAAGCGTAAGCCTAGTCCCCGATGAATCTTCATACATGAACTGCGCTGCCGCCCCATGCTTCGAGGGCAGCAACCTGCCCCCAACCAGTTGATATCCGAAGTTAGTCAGATGCGGCATGTTAATTTGATAGTCCAAACGTTTAGAAAGCCATCAAACAAGGTGCTCTTCCTCGGCAGCAACGACCTCGACTGGGTGCCGGGCTTCGACCGAATAAACGCGATGTGCATTCACAGCTTGACCAGCGATTTCGAACGCCGAAGTCGAAGATTGCCGCAGCAGATCGTTGGCGCCCCAACCGGATCCGAGACCAATGGCAAGCCAAAGTGCTGCCGCAGCCATCGAGCGTACCCGGCGCCACCAAACCCCACTACGGACAATACGATCCACCGAAAGTCGTTCGGGAATTGGCTCATCGGCAATACCGCTAAACAGGGTCGTCAGCCGTCTATTCTGCTCTCGATAGGCTCGTACTGTTTCGGCCGCATCAGCATCATCAGCTAGCACGGATTCAATGGCCGCCTGCCGATCCTCGTCCAACAGACCGTCGACGTAGGCGTGAAGCCCAGCTTCGTCTATATCTCGCCGATCTTCGCTCACTTTACTCTCCGAATCTTCTGCGGTCCGGGCTCGATCATCAGTTCACGCAACCGTGCACGGCCACGTGATAAACGAGACATCAACATCCCGATCACAATTCCAAGCGTCTCCGCCGTTTCCTAATAGGTCATGCCCTCGAGCGCTACCAAAAGAATTGTTTCACGTTGATCATCCGGAAGTTGATCCATCGTCGTCATCAATTCCTGCGCGCTAACGATCGCAATCTGATCAGCAGGCTTTACGCCAGCCGACTCAATTGCGTCAATCGACACCGTCCACGGGCGCGTACTCAAGCGGCGCATCTCGTTGGCGTAAAGATTATGCATGATCGTCATAAGCCAGGCCCAAATGTTACCAGGACCCTTCCATAAATGACGCCGAGATAGCGCCCGTTCGAGACAGTCCTGGACTAAGTTCGCGGTCGCGCATCAACGCGCGTGCGTAGCGCCGCAGGTTCGGCGTGTAACGCTTCAACTCCTCCACGAAATCGTCCACCGGTTCGCCCCGTACTATCGCACAAATCGCTCAGGAAGTATTTCAGCCTAATACTTAATATACCAAGCAAATTCAATCGCTAGCCAATGGCCGACCGCCGTCACCTGTCCTCCCGATCAGGTGAAGACGCGAGATCAACGCGTGTATTCAACCGTTAAACACGCGGTGCAGCCGAATATTCCGTCAAATCTCGTTTCCAGTGTTTGGCGCGCACGTGGGCTTGCCGTGGAACTGACATTTTCTGAGATGTTGGACTCTGTTAGGTCAGGTGTTGTAGGGCGGGGCCATTCTGTAATGCATGGCCGGTCACATCAGTCTTAAGCGCGCCTCGCATACAACCAAACAAATATGCCGAGCGCGATCAAACCAACGAATGCACGATCACCCAACGCTTGGATCAGCTCAATCAGATTTCCGACGACATCCCCGGTCAGCAAAATGACTGTCGGACCAAACAGCAATTGGAGAAGTATACCCAAGGCGAGCAACAACAGCCCAAACTCAACCATCCGGCCAAGCCAAGCTTTAATCGTCTCGTAAGTTTGCAGTATATTTTCCCCTCAGGTGTTACCACTATCACAGAGGGCATATATTGTATAGCGGATACATTATGGCACTAGATATTGCGTTGTATGTCAAGTGCAATTGGACAGTAATTGAGATTTATCGTCGATAAATTGATCCCAACAGACGCTAGGCGGCTGACCTTCTGGCCCCCGGGGCGGCGTTTTCGCGATTATACCAACGCGTTTGTTACTGACTGGGCCATCCGCAACAATTGATCATCTGTCTGGAAGCGCGCAACCAATTGCGCACCGATTGGAAGGCCATTTGGCGCCGTCGAAATCGGAATCGTAACTGTTGGAACGTGTAACAAAGTCCACATCCGGCTGAAAATTGGATTACCGGTGGCATCAAGGCCCTCCGGGGCCGCACCCGACGCAGCAGGTGTCAGCAACAGATCGTAGTCATCAAATACTGAATTTAGCAGTCGTTGGCACGACTCGGCCCGACTTTTTGCCTTTATGTAAGTTTCATACGAACACGCTCTACCATTATCAATTATTTCGACGAGGCGCTCGCTCAAACGATCTCCATGGACAATGTGCTCGAACGCGTAATTCCGTGCACCTTCAAACGCCATGACCGTCTGCTGGACATCTACCAGATCAGCAAACTCCGCCGGCAAATGCACATCGCTCACAACTGCGCCAGCAGTCGCTAGTGCACGCGCGGTGTCCTCTAAGGCGCCATGGGTCACGACGTCCGCCTCGGACCACTGGTACGTTCGACACAAGCCAATCCTCAAGCCACTAATTGGCATCTCATTTGGCAACGCCGGTGGTGTCCCCAAGAGGGCAGCGCGGACGAGAGCCGCATCCTCCAGCGTCCTTGTGATAGTACCGAGCGTGTCCAGCGAATGGGCAAACGTCTTAATTCCGGCAAGACTAAAATTGCCATAACTTGGCTTGTATCCGACAACGCCGCAAAATGCAGCTGGACGTATGATCGACGCTGCAGTTTGTGTCGCAAAGCCAATTGGAACCATGAAATCTGCAACAGCTGCCGCGGATCCACTCGAAGAGCCACCCGGTGTGTGCGCCAAATTATGTGGATTTGCAGTCCCTCCGGGAGTGAAGGCCGCAAACTCTGTAGTAACAGACTTCCCCATGATGACAGCACCCGCGTCCTGCACGAGCGTCACGCAGGACGCGCTCCATGCCGTGCGATTTCCCTCATAGATCGGAGAGCCATGGGTCGTTGGCATATCTTGTGTATCGATGATGTCCTTAACAGCGATCGGCACACCGTGAAGCAGCCCGACTGAATCACGAGAATCACAGTCGCGTGCCTGGGCCAAGGCTAGTTCAGCATCCAAGAACTGCCAGGCGCCAACCTCATTTTCACGTGCGCTAATTCGTTCCAAACAGGCATCGACTAACGCGACAGACGTAGTCTCACCTGCTTTGATTGCTATCGCTGCCTCACTGGCCGAGAGTTTGTTTAGTGGTTTCATTTGAGTTCACCTTGAAAGCTGTCAATTTTCTGTTAATACGCACGACACCCGATACCACCACCAAGACCATTGCTGCAGCGTGGCGCAGTTTAGTATAGGACATGATCTGATTTGGTGGGATAGCATCGACAACATCAAGGGGAACAGAAATGACAGCCGAAGATTCAACAGCAATTGAGCGCCTGTTGGCCGTAGCACCGGCATGGACAGGAACGCCAACGGCAGCCGACGCTATTGGCCTAGCATCACATACGCTGCTCCATTGCGGACCACCGGCTAACCCCCATCATGCACTGGTAGTACCAACGCTTAATTCCGCAGCCGTTGCCTGTGTTTACGAAGGCTGGGCCGGAACATTAGTTGAGGCCGACGAACTGATCGCATCTGGCAAAATTCGTTTTGAACCGGCACAAGACCGTAACGTCGCCACACCAATGGCAGCCGTCGTTTCGCCATCTATGCGCCTCCTTGAAGTTTCTGATCTGAACAATTCGGGTCGCAAGGCCTATGCGCCGATCAACGGTGGAGGAACGGGCGGTGACCCGGCACCCCGCTATGGCAAGAAGTCAAAAGAGGCGCTGGACCTTGTTCGCTTTCTGAATGACGAAGTTGCCGATGCTATTGATCCAGCCTCCAAGGAGCCGCTCCCCTGGTTACCGATTGTCGATGGGGCTCTGCTGGATGGTGACGATGTTCATCTTAGGCATATCGCAGCTCATGCCACACTTTTATCAATCCTTCAGGAGCGCCTCGGATCGCAGTTTACTGGAAGCAAGAGTGAGGAATTCATTGCCAAATGGCCGAGCTTTCACCTGAATTTCTGGATGGCCGCCTCAAAGTGTATTCTCGCTGCTGCTGAGGGCATTAAAGGAAGTTCCGTCATTACCGCCTTTGGCGGAAACGGCGCCCATTTCGGGCTACAAGTGAGTGGCCTCCCAGGTCGCTGGTTTTCTGTAGAAGCAACGCCTCCTCGTGGAAATCTTCGCGCGCCCTACACGATTGAAGACTGTGTCGGTGCATATGGCGACAGCGCACTGGTCGAGTGTCTCGGACTCGGCGCGATGGCACAATCTTACTGTCCCTTCATGCAAGAGTTTCACAAGGACTTCAACCACGATGACATACTCGAACTGCCCGCATTACTTCTAGCAGCAGAACATCCCGGATTGCCTAATTCACACGCAAGAGTAGGTCTATCAGCGCGTAAAATCGTCGAAAGCGGTGCAACGCCTATCGTTGAACTCGGCATTGTCGATAAAACTGGATTGAATGGCGGCTTTGGGGCGGGGCTATATCGGCCACCTACAGCACCATTTGTTGAGGCCTGTAACGCATTAGAAGGAAATGCCTGAGTAATTTAGTACAGGCCCTACAATGAGACGGTAGGACGCACATTATTAGATAGGCTGAATGTTGATGCCCGGGCGTATATTTTCAATATCATCAACTTGATGAAAATTAAATTGCGGATGCCAACCAAAATGTTGGCAAGTCATCATTAACTATTCGGTCAATAGGACCACGTGTTCTGGTGCCCAATGCACGTCCACTGTAGCGCCGTCACCAGGAATATCATCACTTGGTTTTACCTCAAGCATCAACTGGGTGTCATCACCAACTTGGACCGACACATGCATCAGATTTCCGGCAAAGATGCGGTCAATTATCTTACCCTGAATAGCATTATGTCCATTTGCTTCGTTTGATCCAGCGGCGCCAATTAGCAAGTGCTCTGGTCGTAGCGCAACAGTCACTTCTCCACTCAATTTAGCGCTAGATGATTTGGGCACTCGGATATTGTTTTTTGCTATTTTGACCATGCCCCAATCGCCTTCGTCGACGATCATTGTACCTGGCAAAAAGTTTATCTTGCCTACAAAATCCGCCACGAACTTGGTTTTTGGTCTCGTATAAATCTCGTGTGCAGTATCTAACTGAATTAATTTACCGAGATTCATAACTGCAATTCGGTCCGACATGGTCATCGCTTCATGCTGGTCATGTGTGACATAGATCGTGGTGATCTTTAGTTCCTGTTGAATACGACGAAGTTCGAACTGCATCGCCTCACGCAACTTGAGATCCAACGCACCCAAGGGTTCGTCCATCAGCAATACGCGCGGTGGAAAGGCTACGGCTCGTGCCAGCGCTACACGTTGTTGTTGCCCACCGGAAAGTTCAACCGGATATCGATTTTCAACACCCGGCAGATGAACAAGTTCCAGCAACTCGGATACTCGTTCGCGAATGTGCGCTTTCGACGCTCCCCGCTCTTTCAAACCAAACCCGACATTTTCTCCGATTGTCAGATGAGGAAACAATGCATAATCTTGGAAAACCATGCCTATCTGTCGCTTTTGTGGAGGCATTCCGGTTACATCTTCACCATCTATCAGAATTTGTCCCGCAGTCGGGTCAATAAATCCAGCAACTAGTCTTAAAGTTGTCGTTTTACCGCAGCCCGATGGACCGAGGAGGGTGAGAAACTCACCCTCCTCTATGTCCAGATCAAGTGTTTCAAGCGCGACAACTTCGCCGTAGTGCTTGACTGCTCCACGTAAAGTGACTTGTGACACGTCAGTCCCTCCTGTTGTCGCAACTAGTTAGTTCTTACACTTAAACCGGTATTAATTAAGCAGTGTGCGGTCCCAAGCACGCTGCCAACCTTTTGCATCGTACTTGGAATAGTCCAGGTACCAGAAGTTGGCCACCTCTTTTGGATCGAGAATCAAAAAAGGCACACCTTCCGAATCCAGTTTCGGCATCTTGTAATACTGCTCCAAGACTTTATTGTTCACTGGAACAATGCCGTTCTTTACATGAAAAAGTTCCTGCATCTCGAAGCCAACGAGCTCGTTGATGTAGAAATGGGCAGCTGCGGCATTCTTAGATCCCTTGGCAATCGCAGCATAACCAACAGCTGGCGCGCCTCGTTTGCCGTTAACCACCGGATGAACACAACCAACAGGTGTGCCAGCATCATGATTTCGCACCGCCCATCCGCAATGTGCAAACGTTGCGTAAAGTTCCCCAGATTTCAACATCTGGTTTACCGTTACTGCATTCTGTGAGTAGGAGTGCATATCCATGCTTTTAATCTTGTCGAGACCGGGCTGGATATTTGATTCGCTACCACCGTTCTCATGGGCGAGCACCGAAATCGTGTAAAGCCCCGTGAAATTTGAAGAGTCAGACATGTGAAGCTTACCCTTCAACTTTGGGTGATCAAGCTCCGAAAATGTCGTCGGCCTTGGCAGCCCTAACTCTTTGAATTTGGCGATGTTGTAGACAAGCCCTTCAAGCACAATCCAGTTACCTACTTTGAAGTCATCAAACAGGGCTGGATCTACATCCTTAGTATTTGGAATCTTCGATAGGTCAAGTTTTTGTACAAAATCACCTTCAACGAAATTACCCCAATGTTCGTCTGTAATTTCCATCACATCAAATGGCGCTTTCTGCCCTCGTGCGGCAATCATCGACTGAAGATTCTGGCCAGCATTGCCAACAATAAATTCAATCGTTCCACCTTCTGCCTCAAAAGCCTTGCCAACGATGAGCTTGATACGGTCACGCCAAGAGCCGCCAAAGGTGGCGACTGTCAACTTCTGACCGTCAAACATCCCTGCTTCAGCTGACGGCGTTGCAACAAATAATCCGAGCGCCATTACCGCCACACCGGCCAAGCCAACCGACGATTGATACAAACTTCGCTTCATAGCAAACCTCCCTTTTACTGGTTAATTCAGTTTTGTGCTGATTGTAGAATTCCGAGTTCTAATTACTTCCCCCGCCCCGCAATAGCACCTCCATACCAACGAGGCGTTGAATCAAATACAGTATGATCAACGACCCTACAACCACGAGGGACGCGATTGCGGTA
Source organism: Alphaproteobacteria bacterium (assembly GCA_963693665.1). Lineage (GTDB taxonomy): Bacteria > Pseudomonadota > Alphaproteobacteria > UBA8366 > CAVOAK01 > CAVOAK01. Next base: position 16,390 of record CAVOAK010000046.1, read on the forward strand.
ATTGTAGGCTCAAAATCGTTGTCGAGCGCATAAAAAATCTCCACGGGAAGTGGGCTAAGATCCGGTCCCGACAAAAACAAAGATATTGTTACATCACCAAACGATATGAGGAAAGCATAGAGCCCACCTGCATAAATACCCGGCATGATGATCGGCATAGTAACGCGATAAAAGGTGCGCCATCTATTTGCTCCATGAATTAGTGCAGCCTCTTCATAGGCGGGATTGAACCGCTGTAGCTGTGCGCCTACAGCACCCACCACATATGGTGTCGCCACAAAAACGTGCCCCAACACAAGTCCGGTGAAGGTTCCGCGCATATGAAGGCCCAGGACATCGCCAAGAAAATAGTAACTCTGCAGAAATGCCAGTCCAATTACGATAAACGGAATTTGCAGGGGTGCACGAAACAATGAGCCCATAAGTGTCTTGCCGTAAAACTTACCCCGAATGATACCTAGCGCCGCCGGCACGCCAATTACGATACCACAGGCTGCCGAGATCGCTGCCATCGACACACTCACCCACAACGATTGGAACATGGATGGCGGTATGAGCCAATACCACTGAAGCGACAAATTCGACGGCGGGAATTGGAGAACTGCGCGCCCCGCAATAACTGAGCCCCCGTCAAACGATGACCCAATCACGACTATGATTGGCGCGAATATAAATGAATAGACAATACCTACCCAACTATAGGCGACAATACGGCGAAGCCTACGACCAATGTTGAAATTCATGACTGAACGCAGAGCTTTGCCGGAAGCCGCAACAGACAAATCTGTAGAATTCTGTTCAGTCATGTTACCGCCGAGCTTGCCGCACGCATCCGCGTAACGAGGAAAACGGAGAGGATATTTATGGTCAGCACAAAGAGCATTAAAACAGCGGACAAAGCTGCTGCCATGCCATATTCCGAATAGAGCATGATGGTGCGCTGAATTACGACCGGTAATGTCATGATTTTTCCACCTCCGAGCAACAACGCGGAGACGAATGCGCCCATAATCACGTTGAACAACAACAGTGACGCACTAACTACACCGGGAAGACTCAGGGGAATAATTACACGCAAGAAAACACGCCAGCGCGGAGCTCCGTGAATCTCTGCCGCCTCTTCCAATGACCTTGGAATGGTCTGGATCACGCTGAACAACATCATGACCATAAAGGCAATGGCCAGATGGGTTAGACCAATGATGACGCCTGGCATCGTGCCTATAACTGCAAAACGTTCGCTGAGAATACCAAGTGATTTTAACGTCTTAACCATCGGTCCATCGGCCGCAAACAGAATTATAATTCCCAAAACCTTGATGACGATCGATACGAACGACGTCACTACAATCGCGGACAAGAAGATAATTGCCCAGCGCGCCCGCATCCGAGCAACTGTGTAGGCGACGGGATAAGCGACAAGGAGAGTACATACCACTACGCCAGCCGCAAGTTTAAAATTAAGCGTCAGTGCACTGAAAAAAAACGGATCGGCAAAGACAGTGAGATAATTGTTTAACTGGAATTCGGTGCCAAGCCGACCAATGCCCAAATCTTCAAAAAAACTAGAACGAAGGAATACCCATTGACTACCGAACAGCAATAGCATGCAGAATACTAACGGTGGTAGCAGTACTAGACCCCAATTTGCCTTCATTCTTGTCCCCGTGAACGCCTTCTTAGTGAGGTGTTCTGTCTAACGGATAGCCCTAACCTGATACTTCATCCACCGAACAAGTAAATGTCACACGAGTCAAATAGAAATACAATATTCAACTCGCTACGACCTACGTTGCTCCGCTCCGTTCCGCTCGATCAGGATAACCCCCAGATACAATCTCAATTACTGGCATCCATCACTCCTTGCCATCACCCTTGGATTGTATTCAGAAGCTGATTGTGAAAATGGTGGACATTGCGTTCCCACACCGGCGAAAAAACAACATCATCAGCCACCGGCGATTGACGTGCAATCTGTTGGACCTCCCAAATACCGAAATCCTGGCTGCGAATACCGTCGCGTCCAGTAGCCGACCGTGTTTTGCCAAGCCAGCGATCCAGTACTTGTTTGCGACTTGAGGCATATTTTTTTTCTTTGGCAGCCTCACCAACAAAAAAGAAGCCAAGCTTTGCAATTGTACGGTTCGGTGCGATCGGATCGGTAATAACTGAAGCCACATGATTACCTGACACTGTAACAGTCACATTAGGAAACAGAATACTCGTACATGTGGACCGCTCCGTACCTGCGGGCAGAGGAATTAGCGGCAGTGCCTGAGCCTTATTGCCATAACCGCCATTATCCGAACGTGATGGACGGCCCGCCCGTGCCTTTAGAGTCACGAGATCACCAAATTGCAGCGTATCACTCCACGGCTTACCCGTCTTCATCTCAAGGTCATCAGAAATCTTATTGAAGATGCCTTTGTGGACCCAGATGTGATGGTAAGTCTCCCAGTTGTCGTTCTGGAGCTTCCAGTTAGCATCGAAGCCCCAGTCCTCGCGTTTTCCAACATTAGTCG
>CAVOAK010000047.1:0-18901 GCA_963693665.1 Alphaproteobacteria bacterium
CGTCGGCGTTTCTTTAGCGCGACAATATTTGACCGCCGCTCATTGCGAACCGTTTCATACTCCTGGAGAGGCAGAATATCCGCCCGCGTGATTTCAGTTTTTATCTGCATTTTGTAGGTCTCAATTTCTGATTCACGCCAACGTCAATCGACCCAACGTCAATCGACAAGGCCATAGGCACGAGCGAACAAAACGATCGGATGCGTCACCGCTTCAAAGTCGCCGCGCACAGCGCCGATATTCTCCATACCTTGGGCGATGTGGAGTCCGGCCAAGGGGCATTCTGATACGAGATATCTATTTCCGGCGGTCGAGGCGTCACGGGCGACAGGCTTTCCTACCTTAAGGGCTACCTCGAAGTTTTCTTTCAGGACGCCCCATGATCCACCATGTCCGGAACATCGTTCAATTACGGAAATTTCGGTATCGGGAACCAAGCGCATCATCTCGGCTCCCTTCTGCCCAATATTCTGAGCACGAGCATGACAGGCGATGTGGAGCGTTACAGCGCCATCAAGCGGCGTTAAACCCCCTACCAGCCCGTTCTCTCGAGAGACAGCGACGACATATTCAGAAATATCGAAGGTCGCCTGCGACAGCGTCTTGATAGAGTCGTCGCTGGGCGAGAGGAGTGGCCATTCGAACTTGAGCATGAGCACGCAGGATGGAACCAAAGCGATAACGTCATACCCGCGCTCGATCCACTTCACGAGTTCCTTGGCGACCCGCTGCGCTTGTTCAGCAACTCTTGGCAGGTCGCCTTGTTCCAGCTGTGGCATGCCACAACAACCAGGATAGACGACTTCAGTTTCGACACCGTTATGCGCTAGTACTGCACGGGCGGCCTCGCCAATTTCAGGATTGTTGAAATTTGCAAAACAGGTGGCGTAGATCACTGCTTTACGACCGAACGCTGGGGCACTGTGATTGACTTCTGGCGCCGCGCCTTTGGACCTTTGGAGCAGTGACGGGCTCTGATACTTGGGCAGTTCCGCGTCGCGATGAACGTCTGCGATTTTTTCGAGAACGACCCGTGCCGCTCCATTCCTACGGTTCGACCCCCAATTTGCGAGTGGAGCAAACCGAGTTGAAATCCCGCCATTGCGATCCGTTTCGGTGAGTTGGCGCTGCATAAATGGCGGCTTCTGCGACTGGAATTCAGCGGCTCGATATCGTAGCATCAAATGGGGAAAATCGAGGTCAAACTCGTGCGGCGGCACATAGGGACACTTCGTCATGAAGCACATGTCGCACAGAGTGCAGGCATCGACTACCGGCTTAAACTCGGTGCTCGCGACGGTGTCGAGTTCACCGCTTTCCGAATCGTCGATCAGGTCAAAAAGAGTGGGAAAACTGTCGCACAGACTGAAACACCGCCGGCAGCCGTGACAGATATCAAAGACACGACGCATCTCCGCGTCGATTTTCTCTCCATCGGTGAAATCCGGTTCTTCCCACGCAATTGCGTGTCGTACCGGTGCACCCAAGCCGCCTTCGCTCATCCTGGCGCGACCCTCCATTGTGAGCGGCGGCACTTCAAGCTGTTGTCACGCTGCCCGCGAAGAATGACGTCGATACCTATCCGCACCACGATATCAATCGTCGCGCGGCGTCGGCCCTTCAGCCAAAAATTTAAACTATTGGTTGAGCGAATCAAGCGCCCTTTGAAACCTGCCGGCATGGCTTCTCTCGGCTTTGGCCAACGTCTCAAACCAGTCCGCAATTTCGTCGAAACCCTCATCGCGGGCTGTTTTAGCCATTCCGGGATACATGTCGGTGTACTCGTGGGTTTCTCCCGCAATGGCCGCCTTGAGGTTGGATGACGTCTTGCCGATTGGCTCGCCAGTTGCTGGATCGCCTGTTTCTTCCAAATATTCCAGATGACCATGTGCGTGGCCAGTTTCACCTTCGGCGGTTGAGCGGAATACAGCCGAAACATCGTTGTAACCTTCAACATCTGCCTTTTGAGCAAAATACAGGTAGCGGCGATTTGCTTGGCTCTCACCCGAAAATGCATCTTTTAGATTCTGTTCCGTCTGGGTTCCTTTTAGTGACGGCATTGTTTTCTCCTCCACATGTTGGCCTAATTCCGATTAAAATACGCTGTTGCAACAGTGCCGTGCAACGCCGCGATCCACTTCAATCAATATGGGAAAGTAGGAAATCCAAGTCAATGGATTAGAAGTATTCCAAACATAAAAATATCTGTTTGTGCGCGCGATATAATTCTAACTACGTGTGTCTACTTCCCGGACCTGTACGATGATATCGACCCGGCTGACATTTGTTCCCCTCGGTGCGGGCGGCAGGCTACCTACACTGAGCGCGTCACCGGGAATGTCGATCAGTTCGCTGCGATCTACGTTAAAAAAGTGATGATGGTCTGATGTGTTGGTGTCGAAGTATGAACGCCCCTGCTCAACCACAACCTCACGCAGAAGTCCTGCGTCGGTGAACTGATGGAGTGTGTTGTAAACTGTTGCCAGTGACACCCGGATTTTAGCCATTAGCGCATCGCCGTGCAGTTGTTCGGCAGTAACGTGACGATGTTCCCCCTCCAACAACAGCCGTGCGAGTGCCAACCGCTGTAGCGTCGGCCTGAGCTTGGCTTCCTTGAGCAGGTTGAGTGCTTTCGTGAACGGCCTGATCTTATCCATTCTTTTCAATATGGCGCTTCCCGATCCTCTGTAAAGCACAAATAACTAAACTTGCGCCGTGTACAGGGGTGTATCAACGAAATTGGATTCGCTGAAATTTTGGCGCGGCGCCTCTCAAGCTAACTCACGAGTTGACTATTTTTGCCAGCTTCAGGGCTAAAGTCGCTATGTTTTGGCATGCTGCGTCGTCTATTACCGAAGCGTAAGCGTTCGTCCGGACGCCATAATCATGCTGCGTTAGGAAGTCGACGATCGGTGTTTTTTAGGATCGTCTATCTCTTCCTCGTTGTCGCTGTTTGGGCGACAGTTGTGTCGCTGATTGGGTTAGCGTGGTTCGCCTACGATCTCCCGGATCCGGATCGCTTTAGTGCAGCGCCTACACGCAGACCGACAATTACAGTTCTCGCGGCCGACGGTAGCGAGATAGGCCGCCGCGGCAATTTTTATGGCAACTTTGTCGACTTGAAGGATGTGCCGGCGACGTTGCTATGGGCTGTTTTGGCAACTGAGGACAGGCGGTTCTATTCCCACCACGGGATCGATCCGAGAGGCCTTGCGAGGGCAACCCTAGTGAACCTGCGCGCTGGGCGTATCCGTCAGGGCGGGAGCACCATTACGCAACAGCTTGCAAAGAACCTGTTCCTAACGCGGGACCGCACATTTAAACGCAAAATCCAAGAGGTTTTACTCGCTATCTGGCTTGAGCAGCGCTTTACGAAAGACGAGATATTTGCGCTTTATCTTAATCGAGTATATCTCGGCTCTGGCAGCTATGGCGTTGATGCGGCAGCACTGCGCTATTTCGGCAAGTCTCCGCGCGAACTTTCGCTTTATGAATCAGCCGTCATCGCCGGATTGTTAAAGGCCCCGTCCCGTGACAACCCCATCGCTAACGCCAAGCGCGCAGATCAAAGGGCGCGTCAAGTTCTGCTCGCTATGGCTGCAGCAGGCTGGATCGGTGAGGATGAAGCTGCGAAAGCAGTAGAGGCAGCCAGAAGCACATTATTAGGTGAGTCGAAGACTGCGAGCCGCAGTCAAACAGCTGTCGATGTTGGGTCGGGGTATTTTACAGATTGGGTGATCGAGCAGATAGAGGGCTTTGTCGGGGCACCTGATCGAGATCTCGTAATTCAGACCACGCTTAGGCCTCGTTTACAAAAGATTGCCGAGGCTGCAATTGACCAGGCAATTCGCGGCGCAAACCAACGGCACGTCGAACAAGGCGCGCTTGTCGCACTTGCGCCCGATGGTTCAGTCATCGCCATGGTCGGCGGTCGTGACTATCGGGTCAGTAAGTATAATCGCGCCGCCCAGGCTGAGCGACAACCCGGCTCGGCGTTTAAGTTGTTTGTCTACCTGGCCGCGATCGAGGCGGGCTTGCGACCCAGTTCAAAACTCATGGACGAACCAATTACAATCGAAGGGTGGACACCGCGCAACGCGGGAGATGTCTACAGCGGTGTGGTCACGTTTCGCGAGGCTGCCGCAAGATCGATCAATGCAGTTGCGGTGGGATTGAGCGAACGGGTTGGTCGCGATCAAGTTGTCCGAACCGCGCGGCGCCTTGGTATCATCGCTGAGTTGGCGCCGGAACCATCACTCGCCCTGGGCGTTAATGAGGTCAGTCTTCTTGAGCTGACAGGTTCATATGCCGTCGTCGCCAACGGTGGTTTTGGAATCTGGCCACATGGCATCAAAGTGATCAGCGACCGCGATGGAACAATTCTCTATCGGCGCCATGGAGACGGTCCGGGACGCGTTATCGCCGATCAACATATCCAGTACTTGAACGATCTACTTTCGGCTGTCGTTTTGTGGGGCACTGGCAAGGCAGCGCAGCTTAAACGGCCGGCAGCCGGCAAGACCGGTACGAGCCAGGAATATAGAGATGCTTGGTTTGTAGGCTATACGCCAGATTTGATTGCCGGGGTGTGGTTTGGCAATGACAACGCGCGATCAATGGACCGCGTGACCGGTGGGTCCATGGCAGCACCTGCTTGGCGCCGATTTATGACCGACGCACTTGTGGGCGTGCCGCATTCGAGCCTACCCGGGGCCACAGCGGCTGGAAAAGCCGCCCGTTAGCGCGCATTTCGTTCGTCTATGTTGGATTGGTTGTCGCAGTCTATGCGTCGGCTGGTTGGCTATGTTCTGCTGGTCGAACGAGCAGCAAGAAAGCCGCGAAGGACGCAACTCCAGAGAGGAATATTGCAAGAACCACAGGCGTCGCATTGTCGCTAAGAGCATGTACAACTGCGCCGCCAACACCCGCCGCAGATCCTAGCTGAATAAATCCCAGCAACGCAGACGCGGCGCCTGCCCGCTTTGCCTGAGGAACTATTGCACCCGCCATGGCATTGGGGTGCATCAGGCCAAACCCAAACATATAGGCAATCATTGGGACAAGAAGGCTTGCAACAGTCATATAACCAACCATTACAAGCACCATCATGAGCGTCCCTGCTGCCATGATGACGCCGGTTCCCAACCGCACAAGCGGGTCGCTTCCGAGCCGCGTGGTTAATCTGCCGGCAAGGAATGTGCCGGCCATGTAACCGCCGGACCAGAACAAGCGCCCAATGCCTGAAAGAACCGAGCAATTATTAATGTCTCGATTGAGCCCGCCATCGTGCATCCGAGTGACGCAAAGAGATAGACCGCCATTCCAACAATGAGCGCTGGCCGACGGCCAAACCGGTCTGAGACTGGCCCATAGACGAGCTGACTCACCGCAAAGGCGATCATGAAGATGCTGAGTGTCAATTGTACAGACGCCGTATCGCTTGAGAATTCCTCGGTGATTGAGGGGAGCGACGGCAGGTAAATATCGGTCGAGATGGCGCCCATGCCAACGAGCGTTGTCAGTAGAATCGTAACGATCAATGCTGTGGGTTGCGGCAAAAGATTAATCCGCCAGGTTATCGCAGATAATGAGGCCTGTATGCGCTTCACATTGGACAGAAAAGGCGGAAAATTCGAACGGTGTCATGGCGCTGCTCAGTTGCTCTAAGGGATTACACACGTACTTAGTCAGCGCGCTACCGGAATGATTTAGGCTAGCCATTTATCCGTATCGATGAAGTCCGCTACCATGAAGTTTCAACCAGTCTCTGGCTTGCCCAACGTTTTCAGTGAGCTGGCCAACGATGCTCCAGAATTGTGATGAATGGTTCATTTGCATCAAATGCGCAGCTTCATGAGCCACAACATAATCGAGAATATTGTGCGGGGCCATGATCAGCCGCCAGTTGAATGAAAGGCGACCCGTCGATGAGCAACTGCCCCATCGGCTTTTTTGATCTCGTATGGTGATGGCATAGGGCGTATGTCCGATGACGGCTGCTTTTTCCATCGCCAACGGTTCGATTGTTGATCGGGCTTCGGCGCGGAGCCAAGTCGTTAGGCGCCGGGCCAAGCCATCGTATTTGCCGCCGAATTCGATGATGCCATCAACGAGTCGGACGCGTCGTCCACTTGCCAGATCGTGTTTGATCCTATGAGGGACGCCGCGGAACGGGATTATCGCGCCGTGGGAGAACTGTATACGAGGCGGCAGTTCTGACAGGCGATGCAGCAGCCAATTTGCATGTTTGCGAATAAATTCAAGACCCTGAGCTTCGTTCGCGCGCATCGGCAGAACGAGAATGACCGAACCGGATGCCGCATCTATGCGGGTTTGAATCCTTCGTGCCTGTCGGTTACGCAGCACTCGGAGTGTCACCGGTCGACCGTCGAGCAGCATATCGCGAATATCCGTCATGACGGGGTGATAGCCGCTGGACATCGGGGGTGCAAGGAATGGTGGACGCGAAGCATTGGGCTATCTCACGTATCTACAATTAGCGATGTACGGTATCAATGGCGATGGCCAAAAATACGTCCCCAATGCAGGTTCAGGTCTCGCGCCAGCGCGCTTTGGCGCTGATACCGATTTCAATGATCTGTGTTTGGGCACGCTTTGGGGTGCCTCGTCGTCGCTTGCCAAATTGGCGGTGTTAGACGGGATTCAGCCGTTGGGTTACGCGTTGTGGAATTCTGCTGGCGCCGGTGCAATTATGCTGGCGATCTGTGCCTGGAAGGGCATGTTGCCGCGCATGAAGGCGGAGCACGTCAGATATTACGCAATTTGTGGTGCGCTTGGGGTCGCCGCTCCAAATCTCAACGTGGCGTTTGTCGTTGGGCACATCCCGGCGGGAATTGTTGCGGTCGCGTTGTCCACGACGCCGATCATGATATATGCCATCGCTCTGGTTTGGCGGCTCGAACGCTTTGATGTGATGCGCGCCTCGGGCCTGATATTGGCGCTTGTAGGCACTCTATTTATCATTCTTCCAAAGGCGAGCCTGCGACCCCCGGTGCGGCGCCTTGGTTTTCTATGGCATTGTTAACGCCTGTTCTTTGCGCGGTTACGAATGTGCTGGCCGACCGTTTACGACCGGTTGGCAGTACCTAGATCTCGCTCGCTGCCGGTATGCTGGTTGTTAGCACAACGGCGTTGGCGCCGTTCGCGCTGATGTTCGACCAGTTTCATCTGTTGGTCACACCATTTTCGGTCGGCGACTATGCGATCTTGGTACAGATAGGCACCTCGATCTTCGCCTATATTTTATTTTTTGAAATACTGCGCATGGTCGGTGCGGTCCAATTTTCTGTTACGTCATATGTCATTACCATTACCGGAATTGGATGGGGTATCCTGTTATTTTCCGAGACCCATAGTCCTTGAGTTTGGCTGGCGGTCGTATTTATCTCTTCTGGATTGGCGCTGGTCACGATGAAACAGGTGCGCGTCGACGTCGAGCGGCCATCGAAGTCTGCGACATAGTCTGCGACATAAATACGCAGAATTCATATTGTAAGGCTTAAAGGTTGCGACGCACTGCGTTGAGCTGATCGATCGTGCGCTGTTCGATGTCCTCTACGTCTTTTTCCGATACCGCTTTGCCGCGCACCGAAATACCCGCTTCGTGTACGCTTTCCAGGTTGCCCGAGATCAACGGGTGCCACCAGAATAGATCTCTGCTCTCTTCGACAAGACGGTAGGCACATGTGGCGGGCAGCCATCTCAACGTGGAAACAAGTTTAGGCGTGAGACTGACGCAATCCGGAACATTGGTCTGTCGGTTTTTGTAATCGGAGCAGCGACAGGAACCGAGATCGAGATAACTACATGCGACGTCGGTTGGCGTAATCTCGCCGCTGCCCGCATCTTCCAATTTGTGAAGGCAGCACTGACCGCAACCATCGCAAAGGGATTCCCATTCCTCGTCTGTCATCTGCGCCAAAGTCTTGCGGCGCCAGAAAGGCTGATCAGTCATGACACACGGTCTACCAGATGAATAAACGAGCCCGCAACACGGCCGTTAGTCAGGCCAACCGATTCACAATTTTCACCACGTGCATCTGTGGTTTTGAAAAGATTCTCGCCCGGCCCTTCAGAGGTGACGCTGGCATAGTGAAATTCGTGCCCGCGAAATGTTATGCCTTGATCACCAAGCGATGATTGCACGAGTGTGGTCACTCGGCGGTAACCAAGGTGCAGCCGTCGCTCAGTTAAAGTCGATGTCAGAGGGAGTAACCCTGCCATCTTGTGTTTGTGTGAGTCGGCGTCAATAAGAGATTCCCCCAAAACCATGTATCCCCCACATTCTCCATAGATGGCTACTCCACGAGATGCGGCAGTGCGTAACTTTCCAAAAAAAAATTGATTTGCAGCGAGATGGGCCGCGTGCAGTTCGGGGTAGCCGCCGGGAAGAAATATTCCGTCGGCTTCATCAACCGGTGCTTCGTTGTCTAGTGGCGAGAAGAAGGTGAGTTCTGCGCCAGCCTCGCGCCAACCGTCAAGAATCGTGGAATAGCAAAATGCGAAGGCGTCGTCTCTTGCGACAGCAATGCGCTGCCCAAGTGGTGCCAACTGATGTTGTGAATTCCCGTTTGCTCTCTTGCTTGTTGACCGGGCAAGAGCCAGAAGTGCAACAAGATCCATTCGTTCATCGACCGCGTCTGCGGCTGCATCGATGAAAGTGTTTAGATCTGGTTGTTCACTTGCTTGCACAAGGCCTAGGTGACGTTCGGGAAGCGCCAGCCGGGGGTCCGTGGGAAATAAGCCAAGAATTGGTAGCGTCGGGAAAGCGGCCTGTGTCGCTTCGTTTAGCGCGCGTGCATGTCTAATACTTCCCACGCGATTAAAGATTACACCCGCAATATTCACATCGTCTCGATGGGTCAGGAAGCCACGCAACAATGCCGCAGCACTAGCTGCTTGGCCGCGCGCATCGACGATTAAAACAACTGGCCAGCCGCTGAATGCTGCAAGATCGGCGGTCGACCCGGTACCGTCAATTGCACCGTCAAAGAGTCCCATGACCCCTTCGCAGAGGATAAGCTCGGCCTCACGCTCGAGGCGATCGATGATGGCGCCTAAAACTTCCTTCCGCATTGCCCAGCAATCGAGGTTGACGCATTGTTCACCGCTTGCAACGGTATGAAATTCGGGATCGATGTAGTCTGGTCCCGCCTTGGCTGACACAACCTCTACGCCGCTGCGTTTTAGTGCGCGTAGTATCGCAAGTGTGATCACGGTTTTGCCGCTGCCGCTCTTAGGAGCAGCTATAATCAGGCCGGGCTGGGACATCAGGAGAGGATACAATGTTGGCTCGGCGTCACCACCTAATTCGCACGGTCAATAATTGATTGCGAAACGGAGCGACTGAGATTGATAATCGACAATGACTAACGTGAGCCAAAATTCAGGTGCAAACCGCGCCATTGTGAGCGGCGTGACACCGGACACCGTCATTGCATTTCTTAAACGCCGTGAGTTTATCATCGGGCTGATTTTCGTCGCTTTCCTCACCTTTGTTGTAAGGCAGTTGTGGCCCTACTACGCGCCAGTTGACGCAACTGCTGCTTTGCGCTTCTTCGAAGCCATCGCGCTGCAGTCCGATGACCTTTATGCCGGGGACGACGCGCCGGGTCTACGCCGTTGGTCAACTGATGGTGGGAGCCGGGAATTCAAGGTTCGCGTATCCACCATTGGTATTGAAGATCGTACGAAACTAGTGATGGACCGTCTCTCCGTTGTGGAGCCTTGGATTGGCGCGCGTTTCCGCGTGGTTGGCGACGATGAACCTGCTGATATCATGTTCCGTTACGTGCGGCTGGAAGATTTGCAGGGCCCGGCTGCACCACAGGGGTTGTTGTGTCTCACATCAGCACGGCGCCTCGGCGGCCTTCTCCAGGGTGGGCTTTCTATAACCATCAGCCAAGAGAATGAATTCTGTCTTGACCACGAAATTTTACATGCGCTCGGAATGCCAGGTCACTGGAGCGGGAAATACGCGCGTTCAGCGCTGGGCACACGCTGGACAAATCGGTCAACAAACTTCACGAAATGGGATGAAATTGCGCTTCGCACGCTGTACGACCCTCGCCTTGAGCCTGGTGTGGGTGGTAAGGAGGCCCTCAACTTAGCGCGTGAAATAATTGGAGAGTTGGTTTCGCGCTAACCTAGTCGCGCAGCAGCATATCGTTTTTAAGAAACGGCGGCATTTGTTCTGCCGCACCAAATTTTGTGTTTGTTACATCAAACCAATCAAGTACCGAGCGTAAACGTACCACTGGACCGACGACAATTATGGCTGGCGTAATTGCAATGTCGGCTGTTTTGCCGCAGGTGCCGAGTGTCGATTCAATGACGACTTGTTCGGGGGTTGCTGCGCGACTAACGATCGCCACCGGCTCATCACACGACCGCCCTGCGTCGGTAAGACAACGCGCAATCTTCGGTAATTGCTTTAGCGCCATGTAAAATACGAGCACAGGCGCGCCAGCTGCAATAGCCTGCCAATCGAGGTCCTCAGGTATTGGACCAGTTGCGCTATGGCCTGTTACAAACGTCACTGCGGAGTTGGTATCTCGATGTGTCACGGGGATGCCCGCGTATGCTAGGCCACCGATACCAGCCGTAATTCCTGGGATAATGCGGAATGGGATTTCTGCTTTGACCAATGCGAGAGCTTCTTCTCCGCCGCGACCAAATACGAATGGATCGCCGCCCTTGAGGCGCAGCACTCTGTTTCCTATGTGCGCCAACTGCACTAACTGATCTGAAATATCAGGCTGTTTAACGGATGGGCGACCGCCTCGCTTTCCCGCAAAGATTTGCTTTGCTCCTGAGCGAACTAAATCGAGAATTCGCACGTCGACAAGTGCGTCGTAAACGACGACGTCAGCACAGTTTAGTCCGTGTAATGCAAGCAAAGTAAGGAGACCCGGGTCTCCGGGCCCAGCGCCGGCGAGCCAGACGCTGCCAGGCATAAATTCGGGCATGTGTGGAAATTCAAGATGCACCATGAAGGCACATTACAATGGCGCGGCTGCGCACCCAAGCTGGACATTTGTACGCAGAGGCGCGCAAGCTGAATCCTAGTGCTGAGAAAGATATCTCAGTCTGTTGGTCTACTGGCGCGCATCGCTTGAACAGGTACACTCTAAGGTTATGAGCCGAAAACCAAAGTTACCGTTGCGGAAGGGGTGGACGACAGGCGCCTGCGCCGCCGCCGCTGCGCTCGCTGCGTTTGAGGCGCTGGAGACAGGTGTCTTCCCCGATCCAGTCTCCATAAGATTGCCAAAAGGCGAACGCCCACTTTTTGAGCTGGCGTGTATGGATCTGGTGGATGGTGCGGCAACTGCAGGTATCGTGAAAGACGCCGGGGATGATCCCGACGTTACCCATGGTGTCACGGTGCTTGCGACCATTCGGCGAAATGTCCCCGGGACCGGCATCATATTTCATGCGGGTGACGGTGTTGGGACGGTAACGAAACCAGGACTACCTGTGGTGTCGGGTGAGCCAGCCATAAACCCGGGTCCACGAAAAATGATTGGCGATGCGCTTTTGGACTCTGCTGAAGCTCTAGATGTGACAGCTGACCTGGACGTTACAATTGCGATCCCCGGTGGCGAAGAAATAGCAAAGAAAACCTGGAATCCGCGCCTAGGTATTGTCGGTGGCTTGTCGATTCTTGGTACAACAGGAATTGTTCACCCGTACTCCTGTAGTGCGTGGATTCATTCTATCCATCAAGGCATTGACGTTGCCCGCGCAACAGGTGTCGATCATGTCGCTGGCGTTACCGGCAGGACGTCGGAGGCAGCTATAGGCAAGATGTACGGGTTCGACGAAGGTGCGCTCATCGATATGGGGGATTTCGTTGGAGGAATGTTAAAATATTTGCGACGTCACCCGATTGAACGCCTAACTGTCGGCGGTGGCTTCGCAAAAATGGTGAAGCTAGCGCAAGGCAATTTGGACCTTCATTCATCTCGTAGTCAGGTTGACTTTAAACAGCTTGCCCAATGGCTCGCAGACCTCGGTGCCGAGCCTGACGATGTTGCTCGCGCTGAGCAGGCCAATACAGCTGCTCAAATTTTAATGTCGGCAGGAAGCATTGAGATCGGAGGCCTGGTTGCACGCCGCGCGAGAGAAGTTGCCCTCGCAACCCTATCTGGACGGACAGCCGTTGAGATCGTAATCGTCGATCGTAACGGTACTGTCGTGGGTCGTGCCGATGGGTAGTTCTGTCGCACGTTTAAGCGGAGTAGGTGTATGCCAGCGGCTCCTTGTAATTGGTGGTACGGGGGACGCTGCAAAACTGGTGCGATTGGTGGCGGGCAAGTTTGGAAGCCGATTAGAAATTACGACATCGCTTGCGGGACGAACGTGCTTTCCAACACCACTTCCTTGCGATGTTAGAATCGGCGGTTTTGGCGGTGCATCCGGCCTCTCTCGTTGGATCATTGAGAATGGCGTCGAACTCGTTATTGATGCGACCCATCCATTTTCCGCCGTTATGTCAGAGAATACCCGCGCGGCGTGCGAGGCTACTGGGGCGAAGCGGCTTGTCCTTGGGAGGGCACAGTGGACGTCTCAAATCGATGATCGCTGGCATCCTGTGAAGGACGTTGCAGCGGCGGCGAGGCTCGTGCCAAAGCTCGGGCAGCGACCATTTTTGACTGTCGGCGGCGGTGACGTATCATGTTTCTCGGTATTGGGCTCCATGCGCGTTGTTGTTCGCCTGATTGATAAACCGAGCGAGCCGCTGCCGCTGGCAAACTATGAACTCGTCTTGGGTCGCGGTCCGTTTGAACTCGCACAAGAAGAGAAGCTGCTCAAAAAATACAAGATCGATGTGGTCGTCGCTAAGAACAGTGGCGGGCGGGCGACTTACGCTAAAATTGAGGCAGCGCGTAAAGCACAAATTCCAGTTATAATGATAGAACGCCCGCCAGCAGTTAAAGGCGAGCGAGTCGAGCAACTCAGCTGCGCCGTGTCATGGATCGAAGAACGACTGAATTAACGACGGCCTTCATCCGTCAGGTGGTGCGCCGGGTGGCACTTATTGCGTTGGTCACCACGCTCTTCCTACCAATGGAATTGCAATCACAGACAGAGCTCCTGGCCGGCGATCCCGTCGCAAATGCCGCTCGTGACGGTGATTTTCAGGCTATAAAAAATCTCATCATCCGTAATACCAAGCTAAATGTGGCTGACCCTGAAGGTCGCACACCGCTGGTTCTTGCAACCATTTCCGGCCATTTTGGAATCGTTGAAGTATTGCTTGAAGCCAAAGCAAGAGCCAATCTTAAAGATAGCTTTGGAAATACAGCGCTGCACTGGGCCGCCCTTAATGGCGATTTTGAGATTTCTGATCTCCTTATCCAGGCTGGCTTGCCAATAGACGACCAAAATAAACAGGGTTTGACAGCGATGATGCTGGCATCGAAGGGGGGGTTCGTCGGTGTGGTCGGGTTGTTGCTTGACCATGGCGGCGATGTGCACCTGACGGATTATACCGGGCGCGATGCGATGGGCTGGGCGCGTGACGCACGGCAGCCTTCGCTCATTAAGCTTTTGGAACGCGCGCTTGGTAGCTAGTGGGACAACGACCCTTTACGTGGCCTGAGCACGTGGTGGTGGTCGGCAGCGTAAAGCCGGCTGTCGCTAAATCCATGTGTGTCCAACGACCAACCGACGATAATGAGAGCGGTTCGCGTAATCCCGCAACGCTTAACTTCTTCACGAATCGTGGCTAGGGTGCCCCAAATCAATTGTTCGTCCGGCCAACTGACGCGGTAGGCGACAACAACTGGGCATAATTCACCGTAGTGTGGCTCCAGTTCGCGGACGACTTTAGCGATATTGTTGATCGATAGATGGATTGCAAGCGTGGCCTTGCTTTGTCCAAGCGTCTTCAGCGTTTCGCCATCGGGCATGTCGGTTGAACGAACCGACGTGCGTGTCAAAATCACTGTTTGACTGATCTCCGGTATTGTCAATTCGAGCTTTAGTGCCGCCGCCGCCGCCGCGAACGCCGGCACACCAGGCGTTACATCGTAGGGGATGTTCAAGTCGTCGAGGCGCCGCATCTGTTCCGCAGTGGCCCCATAAATTGACGGATCGCCAGAATGAACCCGAGCAACGTCAAGATTCTTTGCATGCGCTTTTTTTATCTCATCGATGATCTCCTCCAGCGTCAATGGCGCCGTATCAATCACGAAGGCATCAATGTGCGCTTCTTCGATCACCGCTAGTGGGACAAGTGATCCGGCAAATAATACAACCGGTGCGCGGCGGATATATTCCAAGCCACGGACGGTGATTAAATCCGGTGCACCAGGTCCTGCGCCAATAAAATGGACTATCATTAGTTGGAGGCCTCGCTATTAACTTGTTCCGCGTCAGCGGCTGCATTTGCATCCGAGTAGCCGCGCGGGGTGTAGGTCCATAACCGCTCGCCATGTTGAAATGTCCGCGTACGGCTTGAGCCAATTAGAACGAGCGTGGTCATATCAACCGCTTCCACATTGAACTTACCCAGTGTTGTTATCGTGACGTTTTCATTCTCGCGGCCGACATTTCTCGCAACCACAACTGGTGTCGTCGAGGGGCGCTCGGTCGCCAGAATATCACGAGCAACGCCAAGTAAGTGCCGCCGCCGTTGGCTCTGCGGATTATACAGGGCGACGACAAAATCACCTTGGGCGGCTGCGTGAAGCCGCTTTGTGATAGTTGTTTGCGACGTCATAAGGTCGGAGAGCGAGATAGCACAAAAATCGTGACCAAGCGGTGCGCCGACCCGGGACGCCGTGGCCTGTAGCGCGGAAATGCCCGGGATGACTTCGATTGAAATTTTATTCCACCGGTCATCATTTGCCTGATCAATGAGCTCGAAGACGAGGGATGCCAAGGCATAGATTCCGGCATCACCAGAAGAAACTAGGGCGACGTGTCTACCGTCGGCAGCAAGCTCGAGCGCAAGAGTTGTTCGCTTTGCCTCCGCGCCCAACGTGCCGTTGTGCACTTCCTTTCCACCAAGTTCATCTGCGAGTTGGTCAAGGTATAGTTTGTAGCCGATGACGGTGTCGGCGGTGCGGAGCGCTTGTGATGCTTCTGGAGAGCGCCAGCTATCGGCGCCCGGTCCGATGCCAATTACTGCGAGATGTCCCTTTGAACTACTGGCTTGCTGTATAGGCTCAATCGGAGAATTTGCGCAAGCAATTGCGCAGGTAGCACGCTCCGAGCGGACTTTTGGTATGACGAGTTCACCATGGTTGCTGACTGTCGCCAAGGCAGCTCCCTCAGCAACCCCGTGGCAACCCACTTCACGGAACACGATTTCTGACGGTGTCTTGAGGCGCGGTGCCTCGAATTCAAGCTCGACAGCGCTGAAGAATCTTACCGGCACACCTAGGCGGACAGCGAGTGTCTGAATCGCAAGTTCGTCTGCTTTTAAGTCAATGGATGCGATGCAAGCGACCGATTCTAGTGCAAGCCCCGCCTCATCAAGTGTCGATATAGCCAATGCCTCAAGCTCGACTGGCTCAATACCTCGCTCGCAACCGACACCGAGCACCAGCACGGGCGGATGTATGACGAGTGTGCGCGCGTTCGCAGCGCTACTGCGGTTGGTAATCAAGACCCGCCATTTGCCACTTTCGCTGAATCGGATGCCTTGCAGCCAATGGGCGTCACATGCCTCACAGTTGAGTTCCACATCTTCGCCTGCGAGCAACGCCGCGGTTACAGGTTTTACGAGTTCCGGGTTTGCAATTCGCCAACCGGGTGGGGCATCGTCGAACGCAACTCCGAGGCGGATGTCACCGGCTGTTGTAATCGCTGCAATGCCGCCCGTGGCCTCGGTGATTTTTCTAGCTATTGCGTTCGCACCGTGATGCCCGCCCAAAAGGGGCACCGCAACGCTTCCGTCTTCGGCAACAGAAACAACAGCGGGCTCATTAATCTTATCGTCTAGGAGCGGCGCGAGCGCACGCACAAGAATACCAGATGCACAAACTCCGATGATCGTGGTCCGGCTCAGAAACAAGGCACCTAGATGGCTGCTTGTATCGGTGAACGTCTCATCTACGTCTGTGATCCGATCACCGAAGCCGTGAATCCGCCCGCCATTGAGTGTTGCCTGGATCGTCCGAGCCACGGACAGCCCTTCGGCCGTGAACAGGACGATGGCGATATTCACTGCCAAGCGTCCCCCCGTTTGTGGATCAGGACGATAGAGAAATAGGACGCGCTATCGATCATGATGTCTGCGAGCGGAGAGGTGCGCTGCTGGTCCATAGTGGCATACTCGACATAATGCGCATTGTTCAGAAGACCCAGCCGGTCGATAATCCGGCGGAGCTTTCTAAGGTGTCGCCCGATCTTAATGATCACGCAGGCATCGCAGTCAGCAATACGGCGTTCAAGCACACCTTCTTCGAGTGGCGCGGGCACAACCGCTAAAGTATCGTTTCTGGCGGCCAGTGGGTGCCCCAAGACTGCAGCGGCGGCGGTCAACGACGTGATGCCGGGAATAACCTCTATAGGAAAGCGATCTGCCAGCCGGCCAAACAGGTACATGAACGAACCATAGAAGAATGGATCGCCCTCACAGATCGCAGCAACGTCGCGCTCGGCTTCCAGGTGATGTGCAATTTTCTGGGCCGCCTCATCGTATACTTCACCTGAAGGAAACACCCCGGCCTCGATAGGCATGCGAATGGGGATCTCAACCTGACCGTCGCGCATGTGGGGGGCTGCTATGGAGCGCGCCAAGCTCTCGCCAGACAATGGTGCGGGCCAAGCAACGACTGGGACAGATTTGAGAATACGCAGTGCTTTGAGCGTTATCAGCTCAGGATCTCCGGGTCCGACGCCGACACCGTACAGTGTTCCAGTTGAGCGTTTCACGGTTTGACTGCACTCCATTGGGTAACCGGTGCCCGGGCCCGCCATGCGTTGAAACGACCCTGTGGCTCCAGGTGGCTTATGGCGAACTGCGCGAGTGTCCCGCCGAGCGCGCTTTGCCGACGTATGAGTTCGGACTCACCTTCGATCGTCACAGCGTTGGCAACAATTTGTCCGCCCGATTCTAGCGCTTCCCAACAGGCATCGGCGACGCCCGGATTTGAGAGGCCACCACCGATAAATACAGCATGTGGCCGCTCAACTCCCCTAAATGTAGCGGGAGCTATGCCTGGCACGATGCTGAGGCTCGGTACGCCCAACCGCTCTGCATTACGGGCGATGGTTGAGACACGGTCTAGGTTGTGCTCGAAGGCAGTTGCTTGACCGCCAGCACGCATCCATTCGATTGCGACGGAGCCGGCGCCTGCGCCCACATCCCACAAATGATGCCGAGGCTGTGGCGCCAGAGCTGCTAATGTCAAAGCCCTGACCTCTCGTTTTGTCAACTGTCCGTCATGCTCGTAGACGTTGTCCGGTAGGCCGGCGAGTCGCGAAAGCACAAGGGCATACTCTGCACAGCGGCATTCGATTGCGATCGTGTTGATATCGGCGCAGCGATTATCACTCCAACTTTCAGCCGTTGCCTCACACATGGCCTCGCTCGAGCCGCCCATATGCTCGAAAACTGTAAGCGTGCTCGGACCATAACCCCGCTCCACTAGGGCCTTCGCAACGGCGGATGGTGTTCGGCCGTTCTCGCTTAAAACCAACAGACGAGCGTCTGGGCAAATATGCAAATTGATGAGCGATAGAGGCCGGCCGTGCAGTGTCAGGCAGGTCACGTCAGCGAGTGGCCAGCCTATCCGAGCCGCCGCAAGTGAAAACGCACCGGGTGCAGGAATTATGGTCAGCGAGTCGCGACCAAATACACGCGTCAGGGTAACACCGATGCCGAACCACATCGGATCTCCTGTCGCGAGCACGGTGACACGTTTTCCCACGTGCTTACCAATCTCAACCACGGTGTCACTAAGTGGGCTGCGCCAGAGCAAGCGTTCAACGTTCTTGCAATGCTGAACCATGTCTAAATGGCGTTGGCCGCCGACAATTACTTCCGCCGATTCAATAAGCGTCCGTGCGGCGGGAGACAGCGCAGAGGGGCCATCTTCGCCGAGCCCGATAACGGTCAGCCAATTATTTGAACTCATAAATGTACGGCCTAGTCCGGTGGTGGACCACAGAGCGCATTAACCGCTGCTGCTGCCATCGCGCTACCGCCAAGCTGCCCCTTCAGCGCGATGAACGGGACACCATGATCACCCTCGGCAAGCGCCTGTTTTGCTTCGGCGGCACCGACAAAACCGACAGGCAGTCCGAGGATCAGCGCTGGTCGTGGCCAACCCGACGCGAGTCCGTCGAGAAGTTTGAAGAGGGCTGTCGGTGCGTTGCCGATAGCGACGACCGCTCCTTCCAACCATGGCTCCCACAACGTTACAGCCGCTGCCGCGCGTGTCGTTTTCAGACGTCGGGCAATACCCGGCACAGTTCCAAGCCCTAACGTACACATGACTTCCACACCGCTTGGTAGTCGTGCCGACGTGATTCCCGCTACGACCATCTGTCCGTCTGCCAGAATTGTCCCGCCATGCGCCAACGCGGTACGTCCAATAGCAGCAGCACCTGGTGTCCATATCAAGTTGTCGACGAGCGATGGCATTGCAGTAGCATGCACAAGGCGTTGTGCGACGACAGCAATGTCGTCGTCGAGGCGTTTGGTGTCTATCAAGTCTCGAACAATTTTGAATGAGCGGCGGTAGATTTCGCTCGGATCCTCAAGATATGGGCTTTGCTGTTTGGTCATATTATCCACTTTTACGTAACGCCCAGGACCCAAGCTTCTTCCAGTTCAACCACGGATTTTTCTGCTGGCGACAGATCTTTGTTGCCACGGAACAATGCACCGAGTCGGCCGTCTTCGTCGAGGTCCGCGAAGTAG
>CAVOAK010000048.1:0-18848 GCA_963693665.1 Alphaproteobacteria bacterium
GGCGGTGAAATGGCGACCAATGGGCCATTCTTCCATGGCTTCGGCACGCTTAGGGAGGGCGGCATTCGGGTTCCGTTGATCCTTCGATGGCCATCCGGCGTGGCCGCGGGAAACCAATCATCAAGCTCAGCAATTCTGATGGATGTTGCAGCGACCCTGTTAGCGGCAGCAGGGGTCAATGCCGATCAGGCGATGGACGGACAAAGTCTACTTAGTCCAGATGGAAAACCTGAGAAACAACGCACTCTTTACTGGCGCATCGATCTTCCTGGCGAGGGAGAGGGTTGGCGTGGCCGTGCGCAGCGGGCAGTGCGGCGCAGAAAATGGAAGTATCTATGGGACGGCCTTGAGTTCCTATACGACCTTGAACAGGCCCCCGGCGAACGAGAGAACCTCGGTTACCGTCACCCAGAACTCTTAACCGAGCTGCGAGATTTGTCGAAAGGCGACTGGTAGCAAGCGACCCTATTATTAGCACGGTCGTATATTGGATTTTGCCTTACGACATATCCGGCAGTGTCCGACATAAACACCAACGAAGGGGCCGCGCGCGGGCCGTATCCACTCTGAGTCTGAAAGCGAACAATGATACAGGGCATGGACACGACGGCAAAACGAAGCCAATTTTTTCCTGTACTGCTCGTTTCGGGACAACCTAAAGCATGTCCTCCAAACGTCGATTGATGATGATCTCGGCCACCGATGCGTTATTGGGCAACGCTAGCAGTGTCGCCGCCAACTCCGCCAGGTCCTCCGGTTGTGTCATTTGATCGGTTGGACCCTTGTTTCTACCGACACTCATGTCTGTGTTGGTTACACCGGGGCAGAAGGCAACGGCCCGCACGCCTTCATCCCAGGCGACCCGCCGTGCCGCGTGGGAGAGTGCGACGGTGGCAAACTTAGTCATGTGATAGCCGACCCAATCGGTGCTGACCCTTTTGCCCGAGGCCGAACAAACGTTGATGATGCGACCGTTGCCCGACTTTTTGAGATAAGGCAATGTCAACCGGATCAGGCGCAGCGGCGCCTTGACGTTGATTTCGAACATCATATCGAGATCGGCCTCATCCTCGTCGGTGATGGAAAAAGGTGTTGAGACACCGACGACGTTGAGCAGTCCATCGATGCGCCCAAAACGTGCGACCGTCGCCTCGACCCAGGCCTCCGAGGTTGAAATATCTTGCGCTTCAAAGAGATGGGTCAACACGCGGTCGGCGTCGAAACCGCGAGTCACCTCCGCAAGCTTGGCTTCGTCACGAGCGCCGAGGCTAAGGGTATAACCCTGCTCGTAGAGGTTCTTTGCGAACTCGTAGCCAATGCCCCTGTTGGCGGCACTGATCATGATCACACGGCCATCTGGTGACAGCATTTCTTTCTCCCTTCCCTGTTATTGAATGCTTGAACCGGTCAGATACTAAATGACTTCCGGAACAAGCCCGGTTGATTCCTGTTGTTTCCTCCACATCGCAGCATAGGCGCCGCCACGAGAGAGAAGTTCGTCGTGGCGCCCGCGTTCGACAATACGACCGCCATCGAGAACAATGATTTCGTCACTGTCTACGACTGCGGACAGACAATGGGAGATAACAAGCGTTGTTCGGTTCATCGAAACGTTGCGCGGGCTTTCTTGTATTTCACGTTCAGTGTGGACATCCAAAGCTGCAGTCGCTTCATCGAACAGCATAATCGCTGGATCTTTCAAAATCATGCGAGCGATCGCAACGCGCTGCTTCTCAGCACCTGAAAACTTAAGTCCACGCTCGCCGATGCGGGTTTGATAGCCATCTGGCGTGCTCATGACAAAATCGTGGATCCGTGCAAGCCGCGCGACCTGTTCGATTTGCTCCGTCGATGCGGATGGATCGCCGTAGGCGATGTTGTAGTAAATTGTTTCGTTGAAGAGCGCTGTATCTTGCGGAACGATACCGATCGCGCGGCGAAGGCTCTCCTGTGTGACATCTCGAACGTCCTGCCCGTCAATTTTTACATGGCCTGAAGACACGTCATAGAAACGAAATAAGAGGCTACTGATTGTTGATTTGCCCGCGCCAGACAGCCCAACAATCGCAACGGTGTGTCCAGTTGGAACAACGAAGGAAACGTCCTCAAGAATAGTGCGCCGCGGGTCATAGGCAAATGTCACATTGTCAAAAACGACCTCGCCGCCATTCGCGTGAAGTGCCCTAGCGTTGGGCGTATCCGCAATCTCTGCCTCAACGTCGAGTAACCGGAATATCACTTCCAAATCGGTCTGGGATTGGCGAATTTGACGATAGACGAAGCCTAAGAAATTGAGCGGCATGTAAAGCTGAATGAGATAGGTATTGACCAGCACGAAGTCATCGATCGTCATCGTCCCGGTGGTCACACCATGGCTTGCCATGATCATCAGGATCACAAGCCCTGTGGCGATAACGCCCCCTGCCCGATATTGACAGCGGCAAGGCTAACCATGCTGCGCACCGCTGCCTTTTCATAGGCCTTCATAGAGACGTCGTAGCGTTGCGCCTCGTGGTCTTCGTTACTAAAATATTTGACGGTTTCGTAATTAAGCAGGCTATCGACCGCCTTGGTGTTGGCATCTGTGTCCCTGTCGTTTATCTCCGGTCGGTATTTGAGACGCCATTCGGTAAAAACCATCGTGAAAGCGATGTAGGTGATGATCGTCACGAAAGTGACGACTGCAAACCAGACATTAAAGAGACCCCACAGAATTCCGCAGACGAGAAAGATTTCGAGCAGCGTCGGAATGATATTGAACAACATGAAGCTCAGAAGAAATTCGATGCCTTTCACACCACGCTCAATCACGCGACTGAGGCCGCCCGTCTGCCGATCAATGTGAAAACAAATGGAGAGCTGATGTAAATGTTCGAATGTTTTGAGCGCAACGTTACGGATCGCGTGCTGCGCTACCTTTGCGAAGACCGCGTCGCGCAACTGGGCGAAGGCGACCATGAGCAACCGGACCAGCCCATAGGCAAGCAACGGTCCAATCGGCAGCGCGACAATTGGCGTCGCAGTTAAGCTTAAGAGATCAACCGCTTCTTTGTAAAGAAACGGCACATAAACCGTCGCAGCCTCGGCGCCGATGAGAAATACCATCGCCAAGAGTACGCGCCCGCGAATCTCCAAATTCCCCTGCGGGCACAAATAAGGGAGCAACAGCAGCAATGTACTATATTCTCGGCGCCCCTGATGCCCACTTTCAGATAGAAGGCTGGTATTGCTCATCGTTGACCGTTTCATTCATCAATACTATTCTTGTCAATTCTGATCCGGCAGAGCTTGGCCAGAAAGTCGGGCGAACGTCACCAATCAAGTGGGGCATTCTTATCAAATACAAATGGTGTGCGGGAATTCCAAGCGCACGCAAAAATGTACGGTTGCGAAGAATGTCGGCTCGACGAAACGCGCCTTGTGCAATTTCGCTCGTGTCGAGCTCAAGGGGCCAAGAGATTCCCGACCTCTATTTTGAACCTGCGCTGATTTCGATTGGATTCTCCAGGGGCACGAAAACCGTGTCGCCTTTTCTGCCATCCTGCCAGGTAAGTGTCGCGAATCGACCATTTCCACCAAGGGCCGTCATTGAGTAGTGCCAGGTATTTGCGTTGAAGTTGATGCACTGATCACCGCCTACGACGAAGGCACGGATATCGTCAGGGTTCAAAACACCTTCCTTACTCGGAGGGGCGACGACGACGAGATACTCGACGGCATCGAGCGGCATAAAACTTTGCGAGGAAAACTCATGACGCTCCAGGTTGTCGATGGTGAGTGGCAGTTCGCTCGGCTCAACGCAAAACACCGAGAGAATTGCCGGTGCGTCAGACCTAAAATTTTCAAGTTGAGCCATGTTGTACCCTTGGCCTGGTTCCTCTGGTGCTTTGAAAACCTGCCCGAAAGGTTCGAACGCCTCTTGCGTCAACGGCTGTGTCAAAAGTTTCATATTTTCCCCTCCCCTTATTTACGTCGGATAGCACCAGCATTTATCGGGGTGTTCATCATAAGTAATACAGCAACAGACTCGCAGCCAATATGATTGCCACCCATAAGGCAGCCGAGCCGGACTCCAGCGTCCGTGCGAAGACGCCCTGTGGGCCGGAATACCTAAAGACCAGTCGGCCTAAATATCCGAGATACGATGCAACGGCATTTTGCGCGACCCCATTCCAGCGACTCCCAACACGCAGTGTCGTTGTCGCAATCCAATTGAGAGGTTTACGAAAAATCCAATCCGCATCGATGTTAACACCCTTTAGCTCAGGTGGTTGGAAGCCTGATAGCCTAAGCCAGACAAACGCAAGTGCCGAGAATAACAAGAGCTGGCTCTGCGCAAGTACATGCGTTGTGGTGTACGGTTCATAGGTCATTGGGAATGGCAGCATACTGTAGAGAAGCCACGGCCACGCGCCATTGAATATGCAGATCAGTGCAGCCATCCCCATAGCGAACAACATGTTGAACGAGGGATCAGTTGCCCGTATACCGGAATCATGCGCAAAGAAGGCGAAGAAGGGAATCTTGATACCAACGTAGTGAAAAACACTAGCCGACGAGAAAAGTAACGCCAGCCAGACGATGGGATAGCCTTCGTCGAGTGCCGCCACCATCACCATAGATTTAGAGACAAAACCCGAGAAAAAGGGGACCGCCGAAATTGAAAGCGCTCCAACAATACAAAAGACAGTCGTAATGGGCATCGACTTATAAAGACCGCCAAGATCACTGGCGTTGATCTTGCCCGTTTGGCTCAACACAGCACCCATGGACATGAAAAGTAGCCCTTTGAATACTACATCGTTGAAGGCATGGCCGACCGCGCCATTAATGGCCATGGCGGTGCCAAGACCGATGCCCACCACCATGAAGCCAAGCTGGTTGATCATGGAATAGGCAAGTACCCGGCGGAGGTCGTTTTCAATGAAGGCGTAAAAAATTGGAAATATCGTCATGGCGGCGCCGATGTAGACCAGAACTTCAGTTCCGGGAAAGCCCCTTGCAAGCGCGTAGACAGCAACCTTAGTCGTAAATGCACTCAGAAAAATTGCACCAGTTGGGGTCGCCTCGGGATAGGCATCGGTCAACCAATTATGGAGCAGCGGGAAGGCACATTTGATTCCGAATGCAGTGAATATTAGGAAACCGCCTGCACTATCGAGCCCAATAAATGTAAACGCCGGCGAGCCCAGGTCGTTTAACCGTACCAGGACCCCTGCCAACAAAATCAATCCTGAAATTACCTGCACCGCGAGATAGCGCATCGCGGCTGCCTGTGCGCTCGGCGTGCGTCGTGCCAAGATCAGAAACACTGATGATAAGGCAAGCGCCTCCCAAGCCAAGAACAAGGTGATGAGATCCCCGGCGAACACGGCGCCAAGCGCACTTCCGGCATAGAGTAACCCGCTGACATGTTGCACGGTATCTCGAACATGTAACGAATAGATAACTGCAATCAGCGCCGCTAAATGAAACAAATATCCAAATAGCAGGCTTAGTTTGTCGACCCGGAGCAACTGCAGTTCGTAATCGAAAAGAGCCACAGTGAAATGTGATCCCTCTGGGATACCATTCAAACTGAGTGCACTAAAAATCGGGACAGCGAGCAAAAATATCGTACGCAGTGGTCCGCGCGTTGCTGCAACGAGACCGGCACCGACGAAAAATATGAAAAACGGCGGCAACTCAATCATCGCCTTCTCCGCCGTAGTAGGTCTCGGACCGCATCAAGACTTTACGTAATTCCCTCGCGACCAACACAACCGTGACACAGACAGCAAAACCAAACAGGGCATAAAACCCAAAGAGGCCCTCCCAAGGACCCTCAACATGACGGTCGACAACAAAATCAAGTCCAAAGACTAACGCACAAAAGAAATACAACAGAACAAGAGTTCGTTTCACATTCCGTGGGCTGTCAAAGAAACGCGGTGGTTCCGACGACGATCCATCCGTGCCTTTGGAGATAGGTTCTGGTGATTGCTCAGACATGGAGATTATTTTGTCGTCAACGGAATCATGCGCAGCAAGTCGAACAGTGGTTGAGGGAAAAAAAACAAGGCGATACAGCCGATCGCCGACAATGATAGCGCGATCACGCAGGCAGTCGGAGCCTCTCTGATTTCTCCGTTCGCCACTCTTTCACCAGGACTAAAGAACGCGCGGATAGGAATTGGCATCAAATACGCAAAGTTCAACATCGAACTGATGAGAAGTACTACAAGGATTGCAATATGACCGCCTTCAAGAGCGCCCAGACCCAAAAACCACTTACTCCAAAGCCCCCCCATTGGCGGCAAGCCAACAACGCTCAACGCGCCAATCATGAACGCGGTCATCGTAATCGGCATCGTTCGACCGAGGCCACGCATCTGACTTATCTGGGTTTTGCCGCTGGCAATCAGAATCGCACCTGAACAAAAGAACAGAGTTATCTTGCCAAACGCATGCATACCTATTTGCAAACCGCCGCCGATTATTCCGGCCGCATTTGCGAGTAACGCCCCGACAACGACATAACCAAGCTGGCTGATGGTCGAATATGCTAGGCGAGCCTTCAGGTTGTCCTGCTTCAGCGCGATGAGCGACGCGATCAACACGCTTGCTGCCGCTGCGTACAAGAGCCATTGGCCCATCTCGATACTCGTCAGGAGATCGAGACCAAATATGTAAATAACAACCTTCAAAACCGTAAAGACACCGGCCTTAACGACGGCAACGGCATGCAACAAAGCACTGACCGGAGCCGGGGCAACCATCGCCGCCGGCAACCAACGATGAAACGGCATCAGCGCTGCCTTGCCGATGCCAAAGACGTAGAGAACCAACAACAAACCCGCCATTGCGTCCGAAACATTACCCGCGAGTATGCCGCCATCTTGAAAATCGAGTGTACCCGCGATCTGCCATGTCCAAAGGATTGCTAGCAACTGAAGCCCAAGCGAGGTCCCAAGGAGAAGCCCGATATAGGTGCGACCAACACGGATCGATTGGGCGTCACCGGAATGCGTTACCAAAGGATACGTCGACAAGGTTAAGAGCTCATATGCAAAGAACAGCGTCAGCATATTGTCGGCGAATGCGATGCCCGTGACACTCGCAAGAGCGATCGCAAAAAAAACATAAAACCGGGTTTGATGGCGTTCGTTATGAGCTCGCATATAGCCGATTGAGTATATCGACGTGAGGATCCACAGTGACGAGGCAACAAGCGCAAATAGAATTCCAAGTGGCTCAATCGAAAATGAAATCGACACCCCAGGGAAAACCTCAAAAAAGTCCAAACTGGCGGTACCACCGGACATTACAGTCATCGCGAGCGCGAGAATGAAACCGAACAAGATAACGCTACAAACGAGCGTTACCGATTCTCTCAAATTTGGAAAATGACCTACAAGGACGATAAATGCAGCACCCACCCAAGGTGTAATAAGCGCACCTGTCAGCAACATCGATGTGCTCATGGAACGAGACCCAAAAGGCTTTCCGCGGCAAGGCGCGCCATGCCGACACCAAACCTCGTGTCGACACCAAAATATAGGGTCGTGGCAACAAGTGTCCATGTCGGAAGAAGCATGAGAAGAGGTGCTTCACCGGTCGGGGCACCCTCAGAAACTGGACGGAAGTATGCAGCTTCTAGAACACGCCATATATATACAATTGAAAGCAGCGAGCCGACGACCATCACAAGTGCTATCCACCACCAACCACGTTCCAACGCGGCGGTGACAAGATACCATTTCGACACGAAACCCGCCGTCCCCGGAACACCGATCAGACTCATTCCGGCAAGGACAAAAGCGCCCATTGTCAATGGCATGCGTTTCCCAAGACCAGCAATAGCATCCATTGTTACCGGGCCAACTCGCCAGACGGCACAGGCGAGTGATAGAAATAGAGCAGTCTTGATTACCGCATGATTAAACATGTGGACAATTCCCCCGGTCAGCCCGGTAACCGTTGCGAGGGAAATACCGATCACCATGTAACCGATCTGTGCGATTGTTGAATAAGCCAGCATTCGCTTAACGTCGTTTTCAAAAATTGCAGCCGCCGATCCGACAAATACCGCCGCGACCGCAAGCGGCATGATGATCACATCCACCGGCAGGGTGCCGAATGAGAAATTGCTCCCAAAAAGCGTAAAAAATATCCGCAATAATATGTATAGAGCGACCTTTGTTGCAGTTCCCGCGAGCAATGCAGTGACGATTGATGGCGCATACGCGTAGGCATTCGGCAACCATAAATGCAGTGGGAACAACGCCAACTTCAAAGCGATGCCGACCGTGATAAAGGCGAACGCCGCCCGGATTGTGCGGCTATCTTCCAACAAAGGCATGCGCGTAGCGAGATCCGAAAAATTCAGCGTACCGGTGGCTTGATATAGCAAGCCGACACCAATCAAATAGAAGGTGGCACCGATCGTGCCAAGAATGAGGTAGCGGTATGCAGCCGACAACGCTCGCCGATCCCGCCCAAATGAAACGAGAACGTACGCAGCAAGAGAAGATATCTCGAGAAATACGAATAAGTTGAAGACATCACCAGTTGCGACGACACCAAGTAAACCCGTTTCGAAGAGAAGGAAGCAGCAATAAAAGAGGTATGCCCGATCTCGCCCGATCTCGCGTATCACACTAGGCCCGGATGCGGTCGCCACAATCGCGCAAATCGCCGAAACAAAAAGCAAGACGAAGGCGTTCAGGGCATCGATCCGATATTCGATCCCCCATGGCGGCGTCCAACCGCCGATTGAGTATGACTGCGACCCAATTTCCAGGGTTTGTTGCAGTAGAAATACCGCTACGAAAAACGTCAGCCAGCTCGTCACGGCCGTGAGCCATGTTGCCCAGGTCGAATTCTTAAGAAGTAGGCACAGCGGTGCTGCCAACAATGGAAGCACTACCTGCAATATCGGCAATTGGTTCAGAATCACCGGTTGTTATCCTGCCTATTAATCTCGTCCTCTTCGATCGCTCCATACGCTTCCTTAATACGGACAACGAGAGCAAGGCCAACGGCCATTATTGCAACACCAACGACTATTGCCGTCAAAATCAAGACATGCGGCAGCGGATTGGAATAGGTCATATTTCCAACAAAAACGATGGGCGCAGTCCCACCAGAGACCTTACCTATAGTGATGTAAAAAACGAAAACAGATGCCTGGAATATAGCCACGCCAATCAACTTCTTAACAAGGTTTCGCCGGCTAATGACAATATAGAGGCCGCCCATCATCAGGCCCGTCACAATCCAGTAGTTATAGAGACCAGGAAACTCCATGCTGCTTACTCAGTGACGACGTCTGGCAAATGCGAAGAAGATCGAAATCATGGCCGAGGCGACGGTAATCCCGACACCAAACTCGACCAATGTGATTCCAAGATGTTGGCCCGCGACCGGACTGTCCCGGATAACTGAGTAGTTTAAGTACTCACTTTCCCGCAAAAGGCCAACCAAACCGGTGCCGGAAAATATCAAAACCCCGGTCGCCAGGCCCCAGCGGGTAACCCAATCTGGAACGACCCTTGTGGCAGTATCTACGCCGTATAAAAGCGCATAGAGAATGAAGGCAACCGCAAAGATAACACCTGCTTGGAATCCACCACCGGGGCCAAAATCTCCATGGAATTGGACATAGAGAGCAAAGATCAGAATAAATGGAATTAACAACTTTGCAACAACCCGCAGGATCATAAAATGAGTCATTGGTCCCGGCTCCGCCCGCTGGTCGCGGCTGCCTTCACCACGCCCAAAATCGCCAATACGCCCACGCCAGCCGTAAAGATGACCATCACCTCACCCAAGGTATCGTATCCCCGATAACTTGCCAGCACGGCGGTGACCATATTTGGCACGCCAGTCTCGCTCAAAGACTCCGCGATATAGCGCGGAGCAACGTGGAGATGGGCTGCCGCCATCGCATCACCGTATAGCGGCATATCCAAACTGGCATATATGAGTGCAGCGCCGACAATCAGAACGATGAACAACGGCAATACCGGAATGCGTTCTGGAATCGCTTCGCGGCTTGTCGTCAAAGCCAGTGCTCCCAGCGCCAGCACCGTGGCGATTCCGCCTCCTACCGCCGCTTCCGTAAAAGCGACATCAACCGCATCGAGATGCACAAACAACACGGCTGCAAGCAAGCTGTAGAGGCCTGACAAAATCACGACAGCAAACAGGTTACGCAGTCGGACGACAAACCAAACTACCAACGCCATAAATGTCAGGAGAGTTGTATCTATGACACCGTCGATGATCCGTCCTCTCCAGTGTCCTGATCCAGATCAATCGGTGTGCCGTCTGCAGACATCGGTTTTATGCCGCCACCGAGGCAAGCGTTCGCCAATGCATAAGTAGAAGTGGGTCCGGTAAAAAATAAAACCAACGCAATCAAGGCGAGTTTAATGACAACCAAACTGATACCGGCCTGCAACATCAGACCTGCAAGGATCAATGCCGTTCCAAGTGTATCCGTGAGACCAGCTGCGTGCATTCGGGAATAAACATCTGGCAGTCGAACTATACCTACAGCACCGACGACAACGAAAAACGAACCGCTTAACAACAATATCCACGACATGATTTCCAGTACAATCATGAGGCGGTCTCATCGCTGGAATCTGCAGCGTCACCGCCACCCAAATGACCAAAACGAAAGAGTTTAAGCACAGCAATTGTTGCGACGAAATTGATCAACGCATACAGCAACGCGATATCGAGAAATTCCGGCCGCCCGTTGAGAAAACCCATCAGGGCTATCATCAACATGCTTTTCGTCCCAAAGCTATTAACCGTTAGGATGCGGTCATAGATAGTTGGCCCAAGAAAGGCGCGAACAAGAAGCAATCCCATGGCCAAGAGGACCGCGACGGCGGCGACAGCAAACATCATCGCTCAACCCTTGCGGCACGTGTATCCATTTCGCCGCTCAATAATTCGTCGGCAGCTTCTGTGTTCAACGCATGGACCAGCAGCATGCCATCTTCAAGATCGATCGTCACTGTCCCGGGCGTAAGCGTAATGGAATTCGCAAACATGGCTTGGTAAAGCGGTGTTTTCTGGCTTGCCTTGATCTTAATTAGCCTTGGGCTAATGGGCAGATTTGGTGACAACACACGGCTTGCGACGTCAATGTTGGATTTTACAATTTCACGGGCTAGCCACAGCCAATACCCAACGATCCTTGGAGAGAAACGGATACGAATATTCTCTAGGTCCACACCATCCATCCGACGGACAATTACGACGCAGATAAGACTAGATACTGCGCCGACAGTGATCAGAAATGGCTCGGTGTGGCCGGAAAGCAGCAGCCAAGCTGCAAACAATATGCCGCCCAGTGAAATCGCTCTAACCAAACCACCCTCGCTGCAGTAACGTTGTGTCTCGTCGTTTGACCTAAGGACTAGGCACTATACTTGCCTTGCCACTCCAACGCACTCAATCAAGACAATAAAAACGACTCCATGTCTCGTGTCCTCGACGCTATTTGAAATACAAGAGACTCTTGCGCATGATTTCATCTAAGCGCAGCGAAATAAAATTACAATGTACTTTGAGATTTCGACGGGTGAAGTATCGCCGGCACCGCGCTCAAACGCATCCGCATAAATGTCGTGTGACTTGATAACCGTGGTCAGATATTCAGTCGTGTGGTGGCTGAACCTACGCCACATGAGTTCGAGAAAATTCTCCACGACCGGAGGGGGTGACGTCAGTTCCATGCTTGGGCGGCCAGCTTCGAAAACGCCGTATATATTAGGTTCGATCGGCCCCATTTTCTGGGCTACGAAGACGGCTGGCATCAACTTGCGCCCGCAGTTCATCGCCGAGTAATAACCCTGTGCAAGGTAAAGCAACCGTTGCAGCTTTTGTGCTTGCAGATAAGTGTCCTCACGGCGCGCCCGGTCCTGAAACCAAAGCGCAACATCGAATGTCGATTCGACTACCGTATCCGGCATTGTTTATCCTTAAAACTCTATATTCCCGACGATAAGCGTTATTCTTTAAATATAATATATACTCCGTATTTACAGTGACCAATCGCATAAGCTGTCAAATAAATGCATCGTGGCCTTTTATGGTCTCCGATTGCCACCAGGATGTTTTGGAGTTTTATGATGGATATGACAGGGGAATACCGAGTTTCGGCGCCGCAAGACCGTGTGTGGGAGGCGTTGAATGACCCCGAAATTCTCAAACAAGCGGTGCCTGGCTGCACTGAAATGGAAAAGACTGGCGAGACGACTTTCGAAGCAAAAGTTACTGCCAAGGTAGGCCCCGTCAAAGCCAACTTCACTGGCGCGGTTACATTGTCCGATGTCGATGCGCCTAACGGATACACTATCAGTGGTGAAGGGAAAGGTGGTGCTGCAGGATTTGCGAAAGGTGGCGCGACAGTAACACTCGAGCCTGACGGTGACGGAACTCTCATTAAATACTCGGTCAACGCCGCTGTTGGCGGAAAACTCGCACAAATCGGGAGCCGGCTGATCGATGCGACCGCAAAGAAAATGGCGGCAAACTTCTTCAATCGTTTTGGAGAAGTAGTCGCCGGCGACCCGGGCCCATCAACTGCCCTTGATGTGGCCATTGCCGTCGATAGTTCTCCGGATACATCGAGCCCGAATTCTTCAGAGAATGGAAATAGTGGTCTTCATCCGTTCGTATGGGTTGGCGGTGTCGTCATCGTTGCTTTCGTTGTCATCCTCGTTTTCAGCATGCTGCCGATAAATTGAATCTAAAACATAGACTGAATGCACCGGAGCCAACTGCGCTCTCGCATCCGACACCCTTTTGTGGGGCGCCTATGTCTGAGCATCATCTTGACCGCGGCGCTCTTGAGGTTGAAAATTGGATGGAGAGTAAAATCGGCATCCGCCACAGATTTCGAATGTGCGAGGTTAGCTTTACTTGCTGCCTCCAAAAGACTTCAGGGAGAAGTTCTCATGCCTAGCGTATCCATGACCGTGAATGGCAATTCCGTTTCCGGTGAGGTCGAAGGCCGCACGCTACTCGTAGATTTTTTGCGTGAACACCTGCGGTTAACGGGCACGCATGTCGGCTGCGATACCAGCCAATGCGGTGCCTGCGTCGTTCACGTCAACGGTGATTCAGCAAAGAGCTGTACTATGTTGGCTTTGCAGGTCGATGGTGCAGATATCAAGACCATCGAAGGCGTTGCCAATGGCGAGGAACTTCATCCAATGCAGGAAGCATTCCGCGATAACCATGGATTACAGTGCGGTTTTTGTACGCCGGGTATGGTGATGAGCGCGCTTGATCTAGTGAAGCAGAATCCGGACCCCTCCGAACGCGAGGTTCGTGAGTGGCTGGAAGGCAACCTCTGCCGATGCACCGGATACCACAATATCGTCAAGTCGATCATCGCCGGCGCCGCAACGATGCGGAGCTAAATGGCAGACCTCATGAACGCCGTTTTAATGCCTTGGCGCCACTTGAGATAATCCACATGCCAGCAACCGCAGAGAACGCATGGCAAGAAATTCAATCGGCACCGACGAAAATCGCGGCCGAATAGGGAGAACGGGAAATGTACAACTTCGACTATAAACGTGTGTCTGCGCTCGATGAAGCGGTAAACGCCCTAAATTCCGCTGACGACGGCAAATTGATGGCTGGCGGTATGACGATCTTGCCAACGATAAAACAACGACTTGCCAAACCGTCCGATCTGATTGACTTGGCGGGCGTAGCCGAACTCAAGGGCATTACAGCTGACGGAGATACACTCATCATCGGAGCGATGACCACCCACTTTGCGGTTGCGAGCAATGCCGACGTCAAGGTCAAGAGCCCTGCTCTTGCTGACCTAGCTGAAGGAATTGGCGACCCAGCAGTACGGAATCGCGGAACGATCGGTGGGTCAATCGCCAACAACGATCCGGCGGCAGACTATCCGGCGGCATGTTTGGGTCTTGCCGCAACCATCCGCACTAACAAGCGTGAAGTTTCTGCTGACGATTTCTTTGAGGGACTGTTTGAAACCGCTCTGGAAGAAGATGAAATCATCACAGCAGTCAGCTTTCCAGCTGCCGAAAAGGCCTTCTATATGAAGTTTCCAAACCCTGCGAGCCGCTACGCGCTCGTCGGCGCGTTCGTTGCCAAAACGAGCAGCGGAGTGCGGGTCGCCATTACAGGAGCTGGACAAGATGGCGTCTTTCGACAAAAGGAAATGGAGAGCGCACTAACAGCTAATTTTTCTCCGGACGCGATCGCCGGCATCAGTGTGGCACCAAACGATCTTAATTCCGATATCCACGCGTCATCGGAGTACCGTGCACATCTGATTGGCGTCATGGTCAAACGTGCTGTAGCTGGGTGCACCTAACCCAACACTCGGGCGCGATGCACACGGTCACACACACTGCAGCGATGCCTCTTCGACAGGAACATCGTCGCTTTTCGCATTTCTGAATTGCAATACTTTCGCTCAATCGAGTGCGAATTGGGCGAACACCGGATCAACGAGCCATGACAAGCCCCACACCGAATTCCGTCGATGAGACGTTCGAGCTTCTGCGAAATGGCAATTACGTCGCTGATCGCAGCCTCGCGACCGCACTCTATCTTTCGCTCAGTCTGTCCCGACCACTATTCGTTGAGGGAGAGGCTGGCGTTGGCAAAACGGAACTCGCCAAAGTTTTAGCGCAAACGCTCAATCGTAAACTGTTGCGCTTGCAATGTTACGAAGGTCTCGACGTCGCATCCGCCGTCTATGAATGGAACTATACAAGACAGATGGTTGAGATACGCCTTTCAGAGGCCGCCGGCGACCGTGATCGCGGCACGCTAGAGGAAGATATATTCAGCGAAAAATTCCTTATCAAGCGGCCTCTTCTGCAAGCGCTGGAGCCAAGCCACGACGGCCCTCCAGTTCTCTTGATCGACGAACTCGACCGGACCGACGAGCCGTTTGAGGCCTACCTGTTGGAGATCCTCTCGGACTTCCAGATAACAATCCCGGAAGTGGGGACGGTTTCAGCAACTGAACCACCGATCGTTATTATTACGTCAAATCGAACGCGCGAAATTCACGATGCTCTGAAGCGGCGCTGTTACTACCATTGGATCGATTACCCAGATGCTGCTCGCGAACTAGAAATTCTAACGGTTAAGGCGCCGGAAGTATCATCAACACTGTCACAGCAGATCGTTGGTTTTGTGCAAGCTCTGCGCGAAACGGATCTCTTCAAACTTCCCGGAATTGCAGAAACAATCGATTGGGCACATGCATTGGTACAACTCAATTGTCTGGCCCTTGATCCGGAAACAATCAACAACACGCTAGGCGCGTTGTTGAAATACCAGGACGATATCGCAAAGATTCAAGGGAGCGAGGCGAGCCGCATTCTGACTGAGGTAAAGGCAGAGCTCGCGGCTCACAGGGCCTGATTCTCGCATGCAGGAAAATGCCAGCAACGGCGGGCTTACCGTCAACATTATGTACTTTGTTCGTACGCTACGTGCCGCCGGCCTCCCTATTGGGCCAGGCCGTCTGCTTGAGGCATTGCGTGCAGTTGCCACTGTGGGTCTTGCGAGCCGCGAGGACTTTTATTGGGCACTCCATGCGGTGCTGGTTAATCGCCACGACCAACGAGAGTTGTTCGATCAAGCATTCCACATTTTCTGGCGTAACCCGAAATTTCTCGAACGCATGATGTCCCTCATATTACCTTCTTTTGGCGCCGACGAACCGCAAGAAAACCCTGAAGAGCTTTCCCGTCGGATCGCCGAAGCAATTGCTGCGGATGAATTAGACGAGAGTCCAAACTCCAGAGAGGATAAGTTTGAGTACGACGCAGCCATGACGTGGGGCACGAACGAAGTCCTGCAGAAAAAGGATTTCGAAAACATGTCTGCGGACGAAGTTTCCGCCGCACGAGCGGCGATCAAGCGAATGCGAATGCCGATCAGCACGGTGCCAACCCGCCGCTACAGACCGCGTGATGTCGGATCCCAGGTTGATATGCGGGCAACGCTCAGGGCTGCATTGCGCAATGGAGGGGACATCATCCCACTCAAGTGCCGTGTTAAGGACAAGCGGCACCCGCCGATTGTCGTGCTGTGTGATATTTCCGGATCAATGGATCGATACGCACGAATGATGCTTCATTTCCTGCACACTATGACCAACGACCGCGATCGCGTTCATACCTTCCTGTTTGGAACGCGGCTCACAAACGTAACCCGTTATCTCCGCTATAAAGATATCGATGTCTCCCTGAACAAGATCAGCGACATCGTCAAAGACTGGTCAGGTGGCACACGTATCGGCACCTGCCTCCATGACTTCAATCGGTTCTGGTCTCGTCGTGTCCTTGGTCAAGGTGCGTTGGTCCTGCTGATTACAGATGGCCTTGATCGCGATTCTGGTGAAGGGTTAGCGAAAGAAATGGACCGTCTTCATCGCTCAAGCAGGCGGCTGATTTGGCTCAACCCCCTCTTGCGCTACGACCTTTTCGAACCCAAATCACGTGGAATAAAGGCCATGATGCCCTACGTTGATGAATTCAAACCAATCCATAATCTGGAAAGTTTAATAGAATTGGCAGAAATCGTGGGCGGTAACGGCCTACACTCCAATTCGTCTATGACCAATTGGCGGGAGAGAGCGGCGTGATTGATGCCCCGATAGAATCATCAAAACACGAACGCGGCGACGTCCTTGTGCAAGCCACAAAATGGCATGCTGAGGGCCGACAAGTAGCAATTGCCACAGTCGTAACAACCTGGGGCTCTTCGCCGCGACCGATTGGAAGCCAGCTCGCACTCGACAATCAAGGTTCGATCGTCGGCTCAGTTTCTGGCGGCTGCATCGAAGGTGCTGTGGTTCTTGAAGCACGTGAAATGATGGCCGATGGCAAGCCACGAATGTTGGAATACGGCGTTACCGACGAGCAGGCGTGGGAAGTCGGGTTGGCTTGCGGAGGCAAGGTAGAGATATTTATTGAGAGACTCGAATGAAAAAAGCGCTTCTCGACAAATTGCAGGCCGCCCGTGCACGAAAATTATCTGCCGTGTTGGTCACAGATTTGGCTTCCGGCGATCAATGTCTTCTCATTGGGCAAGATCAATACGGCAATTTGACGCTAGAACCCGCGATCATCGCAGAAATTGACCAGATGTGTTCTGACGACCGGAGCCGTACGGTTTCCGTTGGCGACAATGACGGCCACAGATTGTTCATCCACATCTACAGTCCGCCAAAACGCCTGATCATCGTGGGCGCCGTTCATATTGCTCAATCTCTCGCGCCTATGGCTACACTCGCCGGCTACGATGTGACCGTTGTCGATCCACGCGGCACATTTGCCACCGCTCAACGGTTTCCAGGCGTTACTTTGGCGCAAGGTTGGCCGGACGAAGAACTCGAGAAATTGGCCCCTGATCGCCGGACGGCAGTCGTTACGTTGACACACGATCCCAAACTGGACGATCCGGCACTAAATTCTGCACTTGCTTCCGAGGCGTTTTATATCGGCGCACTTGGTAGCCGCCGTACCCACGGGCAACGGCTGGAACGATTGCGTGAAGTTGGGCGTTCCGAAGAAGAACTCAACCGCATCCATGGTCCGGTCGGGCTCAATATTGGCTCCATATCGCCGGCGGAGATCGCCGTTTCTATTCTTGGCCAAATGACGCAGGTCTTGCATATACCCTTATCAGAGCGCGCTGCGTGAAGTTTGGTGAGATCCTCCTCGCAGTGGCTGAAGGCTCCATCCTTGCCCATAGCCAACGGCTCGGTCGTCGCACATTAAAAAAAGGCCGGGTACTATCCTCAAAAGACGTTGCCGATCTGGCTGCCGATGGTATCACCAAAATCATCGCAGCGCGGACCGAAGCTGGAGACATTGGTGAGGATGAAGCCGCAGGAATAATTGCGAATGCTATGACCGGTACCCATGCAATCGCCAGCGCGCCATTTACAGGCCGTGTAAACCTACATTCCGATATCCAAGGCTTGGCGGTGGTGGATCGTGCGCGTCTCGACGAGGTTAACCAAGTCGACGAGGCCATTACGATTGCCGTCGTCTCGCCTTTCGAGCTGGTTCAGGCCAGACAAACCATCGCCACCATAAAGATCATCCCGTTTGCGATCTCTGGTACGATTTGCAACGACGCGGTAGACATCGCACGCGGACAGACTGGGCTCGATCCGCTCATCCGGGTCGTTCCACTTGTGCCGCAAAATGTGGGTTTAATTCAAACGCGCCTGTCCGGCACAAAGGAATCGGTGCTCGATAAAACAGCGAACGTTACTGCCTCTCGCCTCGAAACACTTGGCAGTCGTATTTCAGCGGAAATACGCTGCGACCATTGCGCGGACGACGTGGCGGACGCGATTGTTGAGATGCACAATCAAGA
Organism: Alphaproteobacteria bacterium; assembly: GCA_963693665.1. Lineage (GTDB taxonomy): Bacteria > Pseudomonadota > Alphaproteobacteria > UBA8366 > CAVOAK01 > CAVOAK01. The sequence continues at coordinate 18,400 of CAVOAK010000048.1, forward strand.
CATGGACATCATTTTGATCTCGGGCGCATCAGCGATTACAGACCGCCGGGACATTGTGCCTGCAGCGGTCGTTGACGCGGGTGGAATCATTGATCATTTCGGCATGCCCGTCGATCCAGGGAATTTACTCCTTGTCGCTCGCTTGGGCATAACGCCAATTGTTGGCCTACCCGGCTGCGCTCGATCGCCAAAATTTAATGGTTTTGACTGGGTCTTACGGCGGATCGCCGCGCGTCTTCCAATCACCTCAGCAGATATCACGACAATGGGTGCCGGAGGTCTGTTGACCGATATTCCAACGCGCCCGTTGCCGCGATCAAAGATTGACAAGGCAACCACACCGTCGAAGACGTCATCCATCGCTGCAGTCGTTCTTGCAGCGGGCCAGTCAAGACGTATGGGACAGGTGAATAAACTTTTGGCCGAAATTGGTGGCCAGGCGATGGTGA
>CAVOAK010000049.1:0-18633 GCA_963693665.1 Alphaproteobacteria bacterium
GCAAGTGAAACCGCAAGCACTGCAGCAAATGAAGCTGGCGTCGCGCGACCGCTTGTCTTAGCCGTCACCGTGCTGACGAGCTTTGATGAGAATGATATCGCCGTAACCGGGCAAGGACACTCGGTCGAGGAACAGGCAGTACGCCTTGCTCGTCTTGCACAGAATTGTGGCCTCGACGGTGTCGTGTGTTCGCCATTGGTCGTAAACGCAATCCGCAAAACATGCGGCCCTGACTTTACGCTCGTCGTCCCTGGAATTCGGCCGGCGGGGGTCGCGATGAACGACCAGAAATCCGTCGCGACACCTGCAAAGGCAATTGCTGCGGGGGCGAGCTATTTAGTCATCGGACGGGCGATCACGGGAGCAGCCGATCCGCTCACTGCCGTGCACGAAATCGCGGCCGAAATCGAAGCCAGCTAAGTCCAGACACATGGCGGTCACGGCAAAGATTTGCGGGCTCAACGAGTCGGCGACCATTGAAGCAGCTGTTGCCGGCGGAGCTAGCCACATCGGTCTTAATTTCTATTCGCCGAGCCCGCGTGCCGTGACTGTCGACGAGGCGGGACGCCTCATCCAGCCCATACCAGCTAGCGTCTGTACTGTTGGAGTGTTCGTCGATGCTGATGACGCGCTCATCGATAGTGCCGTAGCAGCAGCCGCGCTCGACATGCTGCAGCTCCACGGTTCGGAAACGCCAGGCCATGTTGCAGCGTTAAAATTGCGAACTGGTTGTTCTGTAATGAAGGCAATTTCGGTTGCTCAAGCCGCGGATTTAGTAGGAGTCGAGCAATACTGTGAAGTTGCGGATTGGCTAATGTTCGATGCAAAACCACCAACAGATATTGAAAACCCGCTCCCTGGTGGCAATGCGCGTTCGTTCGATTGGAAGCTGCTTTCTGGACGTCAATGGCCAATCCCTTGGATGTTAGCCGGCGGGCTCAATTCAGCGAATGTTGGCAAGGCAGTGGCTCTTACTGGCGCTGCCGTCGTCGACTGTTCTTCTGGGGTCGAGGACAGGCCGGGGTCCAAGAGCCTTTCTAAAATAGCCAAATTTTTGGCAGTCGTCGCTGAGCTATAACTCAAGCAGTAGGTTTCAACGCCAGTGGACAACCGCCCAGACCTTACGCTAATACGCCCCTTGTAAGATGCGTCCACTGGGCAATATTCCGCCCAGAGCATTAAATTACCGAGGCCTTTAGACCAGCGCATGCAACAACCCAACACTTATCGTAGCGGCCCCGATGAAACCGGGCATTTTGGCAAGTTCGGCGGCCGGTTTGTCGCCGAGACATTGATGCCCTTGGTTCTCGCAGTCGAACAGGCCTATTCCAGCGCAAGCAGCGACCCCAAATTTCAAAGCGAGCTTGAGTATTACCACAAGCATTATATCGGGCGACCGTCGCCGCTTTACCTTGCGCAGCGCATGACTGAACAGTTCGGCGGCGCTAAGGTATATTTCAAACGAGACGAGCTGAACCACACTGGCGCCCATAAAATTAATAACTGCATCGGCCAAATCCTACTTGCGCGCCGCATGGGAAAGACCCGCATCATTGCAGAGACAGGCGCGGGTCAGCACGGTGTTGCAACAGCGACAGTGTGTGCCTTGTTTGACCTACCTTGTACGGTTTACATGGGCGAAGTGGACATCGAACGCCAGAAACCCAACGTCTTTCGCATGAAGCTGTTGGGCGCAGAGGTTAAATCTGTAACCAGTGGGTCAGCCACCCTCAAGGATGCCATGAACGAGGCGCTTCGTGATTGGGTCGCCAACGTTGACAATACCTTCTACATCATCGGTACAGTCGCGGGTCCGCATCCTTATCCGGCAATGGTGCGGGACTTTCAGTCAGTTATTGGCAACGAAGTACGTGAACAGATGATGGAAGCAGAGGGACGGTTGCCGGACACCCTTGTCGCCTGCATTGGCGGCGGTTCGAATGCGATGGGTCTATTTCACCCGTTTCTGGACGATGCTGGCATCAACATCATTGGTGTGGAGGCGGCGGGGGAGGGCCTTGATTCAGGACGTCACGCAGCATCCCTAACTGGAGGCGTCCCTGGCGTTCTACATGGCAATCGCACCTACCTCCTGCAGAATGAAGATGGTCAGATCGATGAAGCGCATTCGATTTCTGCCGGCCTCGATTATCCAGGTATTGGTCCCGAACACGCATGGCTTAAGGAAAGCGGCCGCGTCGAGTACGTTTCAGCAACCGACAAAGAAGCGCTCGATGCGTTTCAACTCTGCACGCGCCTTGAGGGCATCATTCCGGCGCTAGAACCGGCACATGCGCTTGCCCATGTCGCTAAAATTGCACCGCCGCTTTCGCCGGACCACATCATCTGCATGAATATGTGTGGCCGAGGCGACAAAGATATCTTTACAGTCGCTGAGATGCTTGGGGCGGACATATGACGAAAGGAGCGGCGCAGCAGGCCGATTCTGGGCGAATTCGACGGCGCTTTGAGAAGCTCAAAGCAGCGAATCGGGGCGGTTTGATCACGTTCGTCACAGCCGGTGACCCCGACCCTATAACGTCACTCGATCTTGTTCTAGGCCTACCCAAAGCTGGTGTTGATCTAATTGAATTGGGTATGCCTTTTACTGATCCTATGGCGGATGGGCCAGCAATCCAGGCCGCTTCTTTGCGCGCACTCAAGTCAGGTGCCAGCATGATCAAGACGCTGGATTTGGTCCGCGCCTTTCGAGACAGTGACAGTGAAACTCCAATTGTGCTCATGGGCTACTACAACCCGATTTACATATACGGGGTCGAACGTTTTCTCTCCGACGCGCTAGCCGCCGGCGTCGACGGTCTAATCATTGTGGATTTGCCGCCGGAAGAAGACGAAGAGCTTTGCCTACCCGCTTTGAGCGCAGGAGTGAACTTCATTCGGCTTGCTACACCGACAACCGACGACGATCGCCTGCCGACTGTCCTCGCCAACACCAGTGGATTCATTTACTACGTTTCAGTCATGGGCATCACAGGAACAAAGGCGGCGCCAGAAGACGCGGTACACCTCGCCGTGGATCGGCTACGACGTCACACGGACCTACCCATCGCGGTCGGCTTCGGCATACGAACCGCAAAACAAGTTGCAGCGATCACGGGTTCTGCTGACGCGGCCGTGGTTGGTTCATCCATTGTAAATAAGATTGCAGACCAGCTCGATGAAGCGGGCCACGCGGGTCCGGACTTGGTGGCAAATGTACTTAGCTTCGTATCCGAACTCGCGCATGGCGTTCGGGGCGAAGCGGAAGTGAGTGAAACATGAACTGGTTGACTAACTTTGTGCGGCCTAAAATACGGGCACTTGTTAAGAAACAAGATGTACCGGACAACCTGTGGTGCAAATGTGACAGCTGCGGGCAGATGATATTTTATCGTGACCTCGAAGCCGAGATGCATGTTTGCCAGCATTGCGATCACCACCTCCGACTACCGGCAAAAAAACGTCTCACGATGTTGTTCGATGACGGTAGCTATAAACGCATAGAATTACCTGAATCAACGCCTGATCCGCTCAAATTCAGAGACAGCAAACGCTATACTGACCGCATCAAGGCAGCGCGGAGCAAGACCGGTGAAGACGATGGCATTGTCGTAGCCCACGGCAGCATGGGCGGCCTTAATGTCGTGGTTGCCATATTGGATTTCGACTTCATGGGCGGGTCGATGGGGATCGCCGTCGGTGAGGGTTTCATCGCCGCGGCGAGGCTGGCGGTAGTTCAACAGGCACCGCTTATCGTTGTCACCGCGTCGGGAGGTGCCCGCATGCAGGAGGGCGCACTTTCGCTCATGCAGTTACCGCGAACCGTTGTTGCCGTCGAGGAGGTCAAGGAAGCCGGCTTGCCATACGTCGTCGTCTTGACCGATCCGACGACGGGAGGTGTATCGGCGAGTTTCGCTATGCTTGGGGACATACACGTGGCTGAGCCTGGTGCATTAATTGGCTTCGCCGGAGCGCGGGTGATCGAACAAACTGTACGTGAGACACTCCCGGAAGGTTTCCAGCGTGCTGAGTATCTTTTGGAGCATGGGATCGTCGATATGGTCGTACAGCGAAAAAACCTACGTGATACCCTAATTCGCGTAATTCAGCTTATTCGCAATCCACGCCCAGTAAGCGAGGCAGCGTCAATTGTTTCCAGCGGGGTTACTGAGACTGGCCTGTCCGCACCCGCTGAAGCCTAAGTCCGCCACCAACGTCATAAGGCAGAACTGGCCGTGAAAAGTGACGCCATTCTCGAGCGGTTGCTCAAACTACATCCCAAAACGATAGACTTAGTCCTCGACCGCGTTCTTGCACTCCTCGACGACCTTGGTCGACCGCACGACAAATTGCCGCCAGTTGTCCACATCGCAGGCACCAATGGCAAAGGCTCCACGCTGGCATTTCTCCGCGCAATTCTCGAAGCGGCTGGTTATTCAGTGCATGCATATACTTCTCCGCATCTCGTCAATTTCAACGAACGCATCCGGCTTGCCAGCAAGTTGATTGATGAGATGGCACTTGCGGACATACTCGACCATTGCGAACAAGTGAATGATGGCCGACCGATTACCTATTTCGAAATCACGACGGCAGCGGCGTTTTATGCCTTCGCAAACGCGCCGGCGGACATTCTGCTTCTTGAGTGCGGGCTCGGTGGACAGTTCGACGCCACAACAGTCATTGATCGCCCGCTCGCTACGGCAATAACCCCTGTTTCAATGGACCACATGCAGTTCCTCGGCGATACGCTCGCAAAAATTACCTTCGAGAAGGCCGCGATCCAGAAACCTGGAGTTCCATCGATCGTCGGACCACAATCCGCCGATGCGGCAGAGGTCATTTCCGATTACGCGAAGAGAGTAGGAGCACAGCTCCAGCGTCATGGAGTGGAATGGCGAGCGGGAACTCGAACGACAAACGGGCAGGAGGGCGTTGCCTATAGCTCCCCTACGCGTAATTTAGAAGCCGCATCTCTTGCGCTTCCCGGCGCATTTCAAATCGAAAATGCTGGCACAGCCATCGCCATAGCGGACAATCTCGACGGATTCACAATTTCCGACGAGGCAATACGTGTTGGGCTGTCTACCGCCGAATGGCCAGCACGACTTCAACGACTGGAACAGGGTCGATTAGCATCGATATTGCCGACTGGCTGGGAACTATGGCTCGATGGCGGTCATAATGAAGCGGCGGCTATTGCATTGGCGTCAGTGGCGATAAAATGGAATGACCGCCCACTTCATCTCGTATTCGGCATGCTCAACAGCAAGGCGCCGGACGCTTTTCTCAGGCCCCTAGCCTCACTGGTCACAAGCCTTCACGCTGTGACGATTCCGAGAGAAGGGAACGCCCTGCCAGCCAGCGATCTCGCACAAGTTGCGCGCCAATTGGAGATCAAAACGCACACAGCAGATAGCGTCAGCGCTGCGTTGCAGAACTTAACAACGGAGAGTTTCGCTACAGGGCGCATTTTAATCTGCGGCTCACTTTACATGGCCGGCATTGTTCTGGCCGAGAACGGTTAAACGAGAATTCTCATGCTCGGTGCCATAATCAACGATATCGTCGGTTCCGTTTACGAAGCCAACCCCATCAAAACCATGGACTTGCCGCTGTTTCATCCAGCCGCGACGTTTACTGACGATACGGTTTGCACGTTGGCTGTTGCCGATTGCCTAGTCACCGGTGGCGATTTTGCCCAATATCTGCGTGGTTATGTGCGCAGTTTTCCCGATCGGGGCTATGGGCAGATGTTTTTGGAATGGGCCTTTGCTGACGGGGCGCCTGCTTACGGAAGTTGGGGAAACGGCGCGGCGATGCGCGTCGCGCCGATTGCCTACGCCGCCGACACTTTTGACGCCGCGATCGACCTTGCCCGCCGGTCAGCAAGTGTAAGCCACGATCACCCCGAGGCGATAAAAGGTGCGCAGGCGGTCGTTACTGGCGTTTTTATGGCTTTATCCGGAGAGTCAGCGCCAACAATCCGACACCAAATAGGCGATAGGTTCAAATACGACCTCAGTCCCTCAGTCGATGCAATTCGACCGACGTACAGCTTTGATGTGTCGTGTCAGGGCACGGTGCCACAAGCGATCATTTGTGCATTTGACGCAGAAAATTTCGAGGATGCTCTACGGAACGCTATATCTCTCGGAGGCGACGCAGATACCCTCGCCTGCATCGCTGGAGGTTTAGCCGAAGTGCTCTACGGTATCCCCAATCACATAGCGCAGGAGGGAAAATATCGCCTATTGCCAGAGCTACGAGAGGTTCTGCAACACTTCAACAACAAATTTGGTCGTCAACGCCCTATTTCAGACTAAGCGACTCCGCCTTGCCCGCGCGCAGCAATGCTTTCTCGGGTGTTGGAATTACGACGGTTTACATCGTCGCCTTTGGTTTTCGTTTCAAATTCAGCCTAAATGACTGATTCGACCCACTCCGCCAACTGGCTCTTTGGCAATGCGCCAACTTTGGTCGCCGCCACTTGGCCATCTTTAAACAGCATCAGAGTGGGAATACCACGCACCCCGTACTTCGTCGGTGTCTGTGGATTCTCGTCTATATTCAACTTCGCAACGGTAACCCGGCCAACCAAATCACCAGCGATTTCCTCTAGAGCTGGCGCAATCGTCTTGCACGGGCCGCACCATTCTGCCCAGAAATCTACCAATACGGGGCCTTCGCTCTTCAGCACACTGGTTTCAAAATCGTTGTCGCTTACTTTTACGCTGCTCATGGCTATGCCCTCCATTGCGGACTCATTTCACCTCAAACCGTAGTGACGAGGTAAACCCTATATAGAGTCTATGAGGCGGGGAACAACCGGTCAAGACGCTGTTCGTCTAAGAACATTATGTGTGGACCATCGGTCCACAAGAGGGCGCACCGAATCGCACGATCGGGCCAAATATTAGCCAAAATTGCACGATATGAGGCCATTTGGCGCCAATAGAGCTCAGGCACATCCTGCTGATGCGTGAGTGCCGGCCGGTTCGATTTATAATCGACGACCAGGATTTCCTGCTCGCGGACGACAAGTCGATCTACTTGTCCAGATACGACGTACGGGCCCTCTGGGCCAACAACCGTGCCAACAATCGGCACCTCCGCCCGCCCTTCCTCTGCAAAAATTGGCGCTAAATCCGCATCTGTCAGTACTGCGAAAACCTCGTCCTCTATTACATCGCGTTCCGCAGGTTCTAATCCATGTAGCGGTCGCGCAAGATACCGCTGACAGCTTGAGCGCTGCTGGTGCGCCGGCAACGTCGGTAGGGTCTCAAGTAAGCGATGTATGAGAAGACCTCGTTGAAACCGCGCGCCGTCGTCGCCATCAAGGGGAGACCGGACAACGGGTTCACTTTCAGTCCGTGACGGCACAAGAGGGCGAGGCGGTGTAGGTTCAGCGGTCGGTGTACTGACCATCCAAGGCATAAGACCAACCAAATCATCGGTTGCGTCTCTATCCCGGCCATCTGGAGCAGCAGGTATATTCTGTTGTCCGTCAAACCGCAGACCAGAGCCGCTCCAACCCTCGCCTTCTTCCTCGTGAAACTCAAACGGCACGACGCCATCCAGACGCTCTACTCCCCGGACAATGAGATTGTACCAGCAATCGACGGCTGGCTTTTGAATGCCGTGCCAGCCGCAGACATACAGACGGTCTTCGGCACGGCTCATCGCAACATAGAGTAACCGTCGATATTCTTGGTCACGCACCTCATGCGCCGTCGCTCGTGCCATCCGGCAGATCCGCTCTTCCAACGCGCGCTTCGGTGGCCAAAGAGGAAACTCGCCATGCCACAAGATGGGCGGACTGTGCGTCACCGGAGTCGATGCCGTGTCCGGTAATATTACAATTGGCGCCTCAAGGCCTTTAGCGCCATGAACCGTCATTACGCGCACCTCATCGCGGCCTGACTGTTCAAGATCGCGTTTTACTTCCGCACGACCCACTTCGATCCAAGTCAAAAAGCCCTGCAAAGAGGGAATGTGTGCGCGTTCGTAAGCAACTGTGAGATTGAGAAATTCGTCGATCGCATCTCCAGCGTCACTGCCAAGGCGTGCCAGTAAGCTTGCCCGACCGCTGCGCTCACCAGCAGCCGGTGTGACCAAGACATGTGCAAACAGTTCATATGGCGGCGTAAAATCAACTCGTGCCAACAATCCTGCCAGCCAGTTACGGGCTTTCGCAAAACGTGAATCGTCTGTTGCCAATTGACTGAGACGTTGCCATAGGCTGTCGCGACCACGGTCCCAAGCGAGTTGAAATAGATCGTTATCATCAAATCCGATGAACGGACCTTTGAGCACTGTCGCAAGCGTCAGGTCATCTTCGGGCAACAGAAGAAACCTACCTAATGCCATAAGATCCATCGCCGCGAGTTGCTCAGTCAGCACCATGCGATCTACGCCAGAAACAGGCACTTCCGCGCCTTTAAGCGCCCGTACAAGCTCCTCGACAAATGCCCCACGACGCCGGACCAAAACGACAATATCACCGGCGCGGACCGGTCTGTTGCGAGACTCCAATACCTCCGTACCGATCCACTCCCTGATACGCTGCGCTATCGAATTCGCAAGCCGCGACCGCGGACTATCCTGCGGTCGATGTTCGACGGGAAGCGTCCAGGGCTCGTCATCCTCGGTCTCCTTTGGCACCGCAAGCGGCCATACTTCAACGCGGCCCGCATGCCCGGAGCGGGCCGCAAAATGCTGCATCTTCAGTCCGTCTTCGAGCACGCCGTCAGCAGCAATTTCATCATTGAAAACAGCGTCGACCGCGCGCAGTACAGCCTCTGTCGAGCGGAACGACAACTCGAGATTGACATCAAACCACTCTGCCTTTGCGCCGATAACGCGGCTTGAAAAATACTCGCGCATCCGTCTAAATGCCGCCGGATCTGCTCTTTGGAAACTGTAAATCGACTGCTTCACATCGCCGACAGCAAATATCGTGCGCGATTCTCTATGAGCCCCCTCGCCAGAAAAAAAATCGCCTGCAAGCGCGGCTATAACAGCCCATTGCTCAGGGTTCGTGTCCTGTGCCTCATCAATGAGTATGTGATCGAGCCCACCGTCGAGCTTGTAGAGCACCCATGGCGCTATGCCAGGTAGCTCTAATAGCCGACGAGCCGTGAGGATCAAGTCATCGTAATCGAGACGAGCCGTGGTCGCCTTCTCCGCCTCGTAGGCATCGATGAGTGCCTCACCCAGGCGCAGCAAGGATGCCGACGCATGCGACGTAATCTGCGCACGGCGTCGCTCCATAAACTGGACGAGACGCTCTGACTCTTCGGCCAATATTGAGTCCGCGGCCGGAGCAGCAGCACTCGCACTTTTGCTGATCAAACGTGCGCGGGGCTGAAGCTCCTTCGTCAAATAGCAAGTGGCGTAGTCGTCGAAGGTCTCTAAGCGTTGTTGCTGATCGGAGTCGATCCAGTTGTCGATAGTTTTGCCTCGCGGCTGATCAGATTTCTCGCTTCCTTGGGCGAGTGCCAGCGCTGCATTCTTGAGGCCACTACGATCAAATGCTGCATCGTCGCTGGCCGCAGCGAGAAGAGTACGTTCGTCGACCGACATATCAGCGCCAAGTTGTCGAAATATCGCATCAATTGCTGCGTCAATACCGCCCGGCTTGCTGAGCAATTGCTTAAGGCGTCCTCGCTCATTGGCAAGCACTTGCATCAATTCCGCAAACTGGTCCTCACGGATGTGTTCGGTAATGTTTGCAAGTGCATCCGCAATATGGCTCCGAGCGCCGCCGTTATTTCGTGCCGCTATGAGGACTCTGTCACGCGCAACTGCAAGCAATTCCGCAGCACTTCGCTCATCCATCACCTCGAAGTGAGGCGCTATTCCAGCTTCCAATGGAAAGCGTGCGAGGAGCGACTCGCAGAAACTATGGATGGTCAGGATTTTCAGGCCGCCTGGCGCATCCAGGACATATGCCAAAAGTCGCCTGGCATGCGCTATTTTGTCGGCATCAGGTTGCCTCCCTGTCAGCACCGCGATAGCTGAAGCCAAAACATCATCAGCGCTCGTTGCCCACAACCCAAGGGTCGCATTGACACGAATTGCCATCTCGGTTGCCGCGGCCTTGGTGAATGTCAGGCAAAGGATACGCGACGGCACAGTTCCGCCCAGGAGCAATCCCAACACACGGTCGACCAATACTTTTGTCTTGCCGCTGCCTGCGGACGCTGCCACCCAGATACTGGCGTTAGGATCTGACGCGCGTTGTTGTTCATCAGTCGGACTATCCAGGGCAATTTCGTTCATAGCCCGGCATCCTCGGCGCCGATAGACGACCATTCCTGCACTCTGGCAAGATGTAGATAGTCGTTGTAGCGCATGGCGCGTATCGGATTTGGAACAGCCAGGTAGGGTGTGCTCTCATCATCGTAGACGGCAACAAGTCGACGCAGTCCCTCTAGCGCATCAGCCGCCAACTGCGTTGCGTCTCCGCCGACGCGTCGCACCTCACCCGCTGGCTCACCACCCGTTAGACGCCAATAGGCAAGATCAGAGATCGTTGTGGCCTCAGAAATTCCTGGAAAGCCTCCCGCCGCCGCGATTGCGGCTTCAAGTGGGAGCTGAGGCGAAAATCCGAGCATAACTTCTAAATTTGTCGGCACGGCGCCGGTCTTGTAATCGATAACTGTGTGGTGCCCATCTGTGCCGAGATCGATCCGATCCGCCGTCGCTGTCAGTGTGAAAGGGCCAAATGGCGCGTCGATCTCAAGCTTACCTTTTACTTCAACGATAGACCTTTCAATGGCCTCTGCCCTGCTTCGTTCCTGTCGTAGAAACCATTCAGCAATACGCTCAAATCGTGGCCACCAGAAGGCGCGGACGGATGGCTTGCTAAGGGCTTGTCCAAAGGCGCGCTCACCATGTGCCAACAGTCTTGCCAGGTCACTTTCCTGAGGAGGACCCATTTCTTCCTTTAGAAAAGATTCCAGCGCTTCATGAATGAAGATGCCACGCTCCGCCGCACCTGGATCGGCCTCAAGCGGATCGATCGGTACGAGACCCAAAATGTATCGTGCATAAATTGCGTATGGATCTCGGATCCACGTCTCAATGCGTGTCACCGAAAGCCTACGCGGCCGCGCGTACAGCGGTGGCCGCGGTGCTGGCGCAGCTATGCGCAATGGTTTCTGCGGTAGGTTGAGGGCACGGCACCAGCCTTGCCAATTTGATGGCCTCAACACGTTTGGGTCGAGACCGGAACCGACCAGCACCGTGTCAAGACGCACGAGCCAACGTGAGGGAACGGTCGGCGTCCCATCCACCTTCCGCGCGCGCGTCAAGACGACTTCATCAGCACAAAAAGCCTGGGCAAAATCGTGCGCGGCCAACCCAATGCGCCGTTCTGGCAACGGCAAGCCGAATGCAGTGCGCATTGGCCGGCTCATCCAGGGATCAGCCGTCGGCTCCGGTGGCCAAGTGCCTTCATTCAGACCGCCAAGTATGGTCAAATCGGCGCGTTGCAACCGCGCTTCCAATGGTCCCAGAATATTAAGGCGGGGGTGACGCCCAAATTTTGGCCGCACGACTTGCCCGGACATGAGAGAATCAAGCAGAGCCGCGTAGGCGCTTCCATGTATTTCAGGCAAGACATCCGCCGATTGGTGCAGCTCGGCAAAAAAGATTGCAAGCGCCTCGCCAGCATCACCGGCCCAAAGCCGTACTGAGCCATCCAATTCGTCACTCGCCGAAAGTAATTCTGTCGCTGCCAAATGAAGTTCAATCAACGCTGAAAATGGCACTGTGTTTTCCATCATCGCCTGCGACAACGGCTGAACGCACCTCTCAAGAATTTCTAGAAGCGCGTTAATCGACGCCACTTGCAACCCTTCAACCCGGTTTGATTTTTCACGGTCAAGAAGAACCGCCCGCAAACCAGCTACACCAGCGCCAGGCCGTGGCCCGCGCAACACGAACTTCTCCAGTTCACGAATTTTTGCCCTGAATACACCCGGTGCCAATCCGCCTACTGCTAACGGATGCTTTAGCAAAGCCAACAATGCGACCGGCGAGAATGACGTCGATGCCGCCTCCAAAATCAATCGAAGAAACGTCCCTGGTGCCGTATCACCAAGGGCCTGACCACCAGAGTCGTCGATCTCGATACCCCAGCGCAGGAGCTCGGCGGCAACTCGTCGGGCAAGGTTGCGATCCGGCGTTACAAGCGCCGCAGTTCTACCTGGAATCTCCAAGGCGTGGCGCAACTTTAGCGCGATGACGCCCGCTTCTTCCCCCTCGTCAGCACAGTCAATCCGTTCGAGCGCCGGTAAAGATGAGCGTGCGAGCGCCGGTAAATTTCGCCAGGCATCGCTCGTCTCCGCAGCCCGCAAAACCTCCGCCACCAAGCGGACACTCTCCCTCGGTGGTTCTAGGATCTCACTCGGCCATTCCTCAACCTGCTCGGGCTTCACACCAAAATAGGTCAATAGACGAACCATCCCGTTTTGCGGATGGGTTTGCTCGCGCGCAATCGCAGCGAGGTCGTCTTCATCGACATCACGCTGCAATCCGGGGAGGACAACGCGACCTTTGGACAGGCCAGCGACTACAGCGAGGAGTTCTGCCGTCGCCGGAATACTCCCAGTCGAGCCGGCGGCGATGACCGGATCGTCCGGTGGGCTATTCGTCCACGCTTCCGCTTGTGCGCTGAGGACTTGGTTTCGACGTTCAGCCGGATCGAGTGCACCGTCGTCCGCCAAAATCGCCGGCCAGTAGTCGGTCAGGATCTTCAGGAAATCCAGCGTCTCTTGCCAATGTGCCGAATAATCCTCTGGAACGAGTGTCGCCAATTCTTCAAATGACAAACGTTCGGTTTGCACTTGATCGAGAAAATGGCTCAATTCTGCCGCTAGTCGAGCTGCCTGATCGAGTGTGATATCTCGATCCTCACGCGGCCACTGCAGGATGAGGCGTGTCAGTAAGAGCTGACGGCGGAGCCCAGGTACCGCCGGTGGTATATCGGGGTTTTCAATCCCAAGAGCTTCATCAAGAATTAGTTGGTCTTCGTCAACTTCACCGATCGGCCGCAGCGCAGGAAGAACAAGTGCTCGACCACCGCCTACCCGAAGAAACGCTTCGCCAATCGCTCGACAGGCACGACGCGTTGGCAGAAGGATGGTGTAACGGCCCAATGCCAGTGGATCGCCACTGGTCTCTTCCAGCACCTGCGTTGCAAGCGCATCAAGAAACGGGCGCCCGGGGCTGATGGTAAATATGCGGCTCACATCAATCATCGGTATCGTATTTCGCCGGATCGCGCATGTAACTCGCGCTCAGCGTAACGTAACTCGTCCGGCGTACCGACATGGAACCATTTGCCATCGTGAACTGTGGCATAGAGACGCCCTGCATTTTCAGCAGCGTCGTAAAGAACGTTCAACGAAAACGGTTTATCGGGTACGTGAGTAAAAAGGCGTGGATGGAGAACCTGCATACCCGTAAACAAAAATGGAGTCTGTTCCCCTGGTCGACACCGCTGAGCACGGCCATCTGGGCTCATGTCATAGTCCCCAGCACCATGATAGGCGTGAACCTCCTTAACCGGATATAGCAGAAGGAGAGCATCCATCTTGGAGTCGGACCACTGAGCCATGATCCTGGTCAGCGCGGGCTCCGCCCCTTCGAGCCAAACCGCATCACTATTCACCACGAGGAAAGCATCTTGCCCGAAATGCCGGAGAGCATCTCTTACACCGCCACCTGTTTCTTGAAGCTCAGATTCTGGCGATAGGGTGAGCCCTGTCCGGTCACGTAGATGATGTTCGAGTTGTTCGCTCAAATAATGCGTATTAACGACGACCTGGGACACGCCCGCCTCAAAAACCCGCTCCAGCACGTGATCGATTAGCGGCCGGCCAACCAACTCAACCAAAGGCTTGGGACGCAGATCGGTCAATGGGCGCATACGCGTGCCGCGGCCAGCGGCCAATATCATTGCTTTGGTGATGGCGATCACGAAGCCTTTTCAGTCAACGCGTGCGGTGTGATTCGCTCAACCGTCGGCAACTCACGACCCAACCATGCCTCGATCGACGCCAACGCGGGGTGCGCGAGATCACTATGCAACCATTGCCACACCCGGGGGAGATGGGCGAGGTAGTGAGGCTTTCGGTCGCGCCGATCAAGCCGCGTAAAAATACCAATGATCTTCATGGCGCGCTGCGCACCCATTACCGCATAGGACGCACTGAAAATATCGTGATCGAGTGTCGAAAATGCATCAAGGTAGCGACGGATCAACCGCTTTGATAACTCTGGAGAGACATCGCGCCGGGCATCCTCCAGAAGTGAAACGATATCGTAGGTGACGGGCCCGAACACAGCGTCCTGGAAATCAAGCAAACCGCACGCCCTAACGCCTTCCCTGTTTTTGAGAACCATTAAATTATCTACATGGAAGTCACGCAAGACGACGCCATTCGGAACTTTGCGAGCAATTGACAGAAGTGGCTGCCACAACTCCAAAAATTCGGCACGTGCCGCCACTGGTAAATCTGCGCCTCGGATCGCCGGTAGATACCAATCCACAAACAAGGCCACCTCAGCAAGAAACCTTGTGTTGTCGTATTCGGGAATCGGCTGACCCGGTGGCAATTGCCTATGTAGGCCGATCAAAACATCTAAAGCCAGCGTGTAGAGCGCATCTTCGTCAGCACCCTCGGAGGTCAATATTCGAGTATACGTATCGTCACCAAAATCCTCAATCACGGCTAGACTGCCGGACTCGTCTTTGGCTAAAATTTCCGGCGCGCTGTATCCGAATTGAGACAACAACTGCGCGATCCCTATATAGGCCTGAAGATCTTCGCCGGGGGGCGGCACCTCCATCAGTATCGCGCTTGTGTTACCGAGTGACAGTCGCTCGTAACGGCGAAAAGAGGCGTCGCCGCTTAGAGGCGAGCGAATGGCGTCGGCCCATCCAGCAACTTCCAAGAAACTCTTGATCTGCGCGTCGCGCTTCATTTGATGTGCAGGTCCGCAAGACGCTTCAACCAGTCACTGACACCAAAAAGCGAAACGCGGCGCGCATCTTCATCGGCACAATATTCGAAAACAATTTCGAGCCGGTCGCTCGCAAGTGCGGCACCTAATCGCTCAGGCCATTCGATCAGAACCGCACTGTCGTGCCGCATCTCGTCAATTCCCAACTCCGACGCTTCATCGGCGGACTTGAGGCGGTACAGGTCGAAATGCCAAATACTAAATGTCTGGCCCTGATAGTTTTGCGCTAACGTAAAGGTAGGGCTTGGAACTTCTGTATCAGCTGCACCGAGGGCACGAATTAGCGCACGCGCGAAAGTCGTCTTTCCAGCGCCGAGTTCTCCTTTAAGAGCAATGACATCGCCCATCCGCAGAAGGGGTGCAAGCCGTTGTGCAAAAAGGCCCGTGGCTTCTGCACAAGGCAAATCGTAACGAAGCTGCATGACAAGGCCGGCGTCGGTAGCCATGAGCATGGTTGTACTCGCCGCTGGACTGCCACGGCAAGCCTCAGCGGCAGCACTCAAAGTCTGTCGCTCAACACACCGTCCCGAATTTAATAGCGATAATAGTCCGGCTTGTAGGGTCCGGCCTTATCCACACCCAGATAGTCAGATTGACTGGTGGTAAGTTGCGTCAGCTTTATACCGAGTTTCGACAAATGGAGTGTCGCGACCCGTTCATCGAGATGCTTTGGCAAAACGTAGACCTTATTTTCGTAATTCGAATGATTATCCCAGAGTTCGATTTGCGCCAAAACCTGGTTTGTGAAACTGGCGCTCATCACGAAACTCGGGTGACCCGTTGCACAACCAAGGTTAACGAGGCGACCTTCGGCAAGAAGAAGAATGCGTTTTCCATCGGGAAATTCAATTTCATCAACTTGAGGTTTGACGTTATGCCATTTCATATTGCGGAGGCCGGCGACATCGATTTCAGAATCGAAGTGGCCGATATTGCAAACGATCGCGCGATCCTTCATCTGACGCATGTGATCGACCGTAATGACGTCCAAGTTGCCTGTTGCCGTTACGAAGATATCGCCGGTCGCCGCGGCGTCATCCATGGTGACTACTTCATAGCCCTCCATCCCGGCCTGCAATGCGCAAATTGGGTCGATTTCCGTAATCGCCACGCGGGCACCCTGTCCTCGCAAAGCAACTGCACACCCTTTGCCAACGTCGCCATAACCGCAGATCACGGCAATTTTTCCCGCCAGCATAACGTCCGTCGCCCGCTTGATACCGTCGACTAAACTTTCACGGCAGCCGTAAAGATTATCGAATTTTGACTTTGTGACGGAGTCATTGACGTTAATAGCCGGAACCTTGAGCGTCCCTGCCTTAGCCATTTCATATAGTCGATGCACACCGGTTGTCGTCTCTTCCGACAACCCCTTTACGTCATCGAGCAAAGCCGGATATTTCTCGTGCATCAGAAGCGTTAAATCGCCCCCGTCATCGAGAATCATGTTAGGCGTCCATCCATCCAGCCCTTCAATTGTCTGATCAATACACCACCAGAATTCCTCTTCCGTCTCCCCTTTCCAGGCAAACACCGGGACGTTCGTGGCAGCGATTGCTGCCGCTGCATGGTCTTGGGTTGAAAAGATATTGCAGGACGACCATCGTAAGTCTGCGCCAAGCGCGGTCAGGGTTTCAATGAGCACCGCCGTCTGAATCGTCATATGCAGGCAACCTGCGATACGCGCGCCTTCAAGAGGTTTTGTTGCCGCAAACTCTTCACGCAGAGCCATCAAGCCAGGCATCTCCGTCTCGGCAATTGCGATTTCCTTACGACCCCACTCAGCAAGCTCAATATCGGCCACTTTGTAGTCATTCATTGCAGTCATCCGAACGTCTCCGTTTTATAAATATGTGCTGGCGACTTCGCTTAAAGCCGCCAATTAACGCCAACTGCCTTCAAGAATTGATCCAAGAAACGCCGGCAAACCATGACCTCGAACAATGGTATAACACCTGCCAAATCGCCTGCAAGAGAAATATAAAGATTTCTTTATATAATTCTTGTTAGCCGTTCTTGGCCGGCGTTACATCACCTCGAACTCATAATTGTCCGTTGGCCTAAATCATATTCCGGCCCGCGCCACTATCGATGTCGCGATGGCTGAGATGATAGCGCCGGCCTTCCTGAGTAAGCCACTTCCCCAATCGCTCGGTCACGAAAACTGACCGATGGCGGCCTCCTGTGCAGCCAATTGCTATAGTCAGGTAACTCTTGCCTTCTCGCTCATAACGCGGAAGCAGCCGATCCAACATCGCAGTGAGGTTGTCAAAGAAGGGTACAAAATCGGAATCCCCAGCGATCACAGCGGCGACTCTCGAATCGACACCCGTAAGCTGCCGCAATGTCACGTCGTAATGGGGATTAACGAGAAATCTTACGTCAAATACTAGGTCTGCATCGCGTGGAAGTCCGGCGCAATAGGAAAAGGAAAGAACAAAAAGCCCAAGCCCTCCCGCGTCTTCAAGCGCGAATCGCTCCGCCAACTGTTCCTTCAGCTCTCGTGTATTCTTGTCTGTCGTGTCGATCAAAACGTCGGCACGATCACGCAGGTTTTGCAGCAACCGACGTTCCAATCTAATGACATCAGGCAACGGTCGATCCGCGCCCAACGGATGCCGACAACGGGTCTCCGTAAACCGCCGAGCGAGCGCCTCATCTTCACAATCGAGAAACAAAATTTTTGCTTGGAGGTCCTCCAGGACAGATTCAACGCCAAAGTCCCGCGTACGAACGTCAACGCCAATGGCGATCGGTCGCTGTCCAAAGAGATCGCCGGACCGAACTAAGCCCCTGAAGAGTGATAGCGAAAGGTTATCAACTGCTTCGTAACCCATGTCCTCCAAGGCCTTCAATGCAGACGTCCGCCCAGCACCAGATATGCCGGTTACAAGGACTGCTCTTCCTCGAGAAATGTCCGAGTTACCTTGCTCCTCTACAATTTTAAGCCGACCTCGCGCATAAGCTTATTCTCTGTCATCTCCACCAAAAAAGACACTGCCAGCCTGCACTCCGCTTAGTCAGCCCTCAAACAGAAGGAAGGCAAACGACAAAGCGAGCGCCGAGAACCGTGCCATCGACATCGCAACGGTTTTGCGCACGAATCGTCCCACCATGGGCCTCGACGATCTGTTTGGAAATCGAAAGTCCGAGCCCGGAGTGTGTACCAAACTTCTCACCGCGCGGACGTTCGGTATAGAACCGGTCAAAAATCTCTTTGAGTTTGCCTTCAGGAAAGCCTGGGCCTTCATCTTCTATTACGACTTCAACATTGCGGCCAGTGCGTGACGCCTTGACCCGGATGGCGCCACTGGGCGGCGAAAAACTCGTGGCGTTTTCAATGAGGTTGTGAAAAACCTGCATTAATCGATCTCCAATCGCATTGACCTTCAACTCTCCGTCGTCGACAAACTCTACCGATACCCGTGGCTGCCCGGCGTCTACTGCCGAAGAAAATTTCGGCAGCATGGCAAGCATTTGCGCCACATCGACCGGCTCTAGCTCTGCCCGGCTTAACTCTGCGTCGAGCCGTGATGCATTGGAAATATCACTGAGCAGACGGTCGAGCCGCTGCACGTCTTCGACAATAATTTCCAT
>CAVOAK010000050.1:0-18456 GCA_963693665.1 Alphaproteobacteria bacterium
AGAGCGGCTGCGGACGCGATTACCGCCATCGCCGTGAACACACGGATATGCCCGGCGCGATGTAAGAGCGGCGAGCCCTTAAGGCAACCAACGGCAAAACCAACGAAATAGGAAGAACCAAGAATTCCGATATCAAGGATCGAGAAAATCTCGATTTGGGCGCGCACAGGCAGCAACGTGCCTTGGAATCCGTTGCCCATGACAAAGAAATGCCGCGCCAAGTAACAGGGCTGTCACAGGCGCGAGGGCTGATGACAACATCGGAAGAATTCCAAAACGACATTTATCTAGAGTAATTTCTTAAATATATTAATTAATTTATTGTTAAATAATATAAATAAACTGTTAACATATTCAAAATTAGTTACTGAACCTACCCTCAGCGCGCCTTATTCATGCGGTCGAATCCTGCTTCAAGGTCGGCGATCAAATCGTCGGGGTCCTCAAGACCTATGTGAATGCGCATTGATTGGCCGCCCGCATTCCATTCGGTTGCAGTCCGTGAATTTTCTGGCTGAGTTGGCAGGATAAGCGATTCGAAACCGCCCCAGCTTGCACCCATACCGTAAAATTGCAGGTCATCGACGAACGCGGCGAGTGGCTTTTCCTCAGCGATGTCGAGGACAAAGCCAAATAAACCGCTGGCTCCGGTAAAATCGCGTTGCCACAGCGCGTGCCCGGGATCACCCGGCAAGCCAGGGTGCATGACTTTGAGCACTTCTGGTCGACTTTGAAGCCATGCAGCAACTTTGAGGCCGCTATCGTTGTGACGATTAAGCCGCACACCCATCGTGCGAAGGCCACGGAGTGCGAGATAGACATCGTCTGGTCCAACGCAATTGCCGAACAATTGAGCGCTGTCGCGGACGATTTCAAACGTGGCTTTATTGCAGACGATAACCCCAAACATCGCGTCCGAATGGCCGACGATGTACTTGGTACCGGCGTGCACCGAGATGTCGACGCCATGTTCTAGCGCTTTGTAGAAATAACCGCCGGACCAAGTGTTATCCATTAGAACAAGAGCGCCATGATCATGAGCGACTTTGGCGATAGCGGGGATGTCCTGGATTTCGAAGGTTTGCGTGCCAGGTGATTCAACCCACACGACTTTGGTGTTGGGCTTCAGAAGCTTCTCTATATCGCCACCGATTAGTGGGTCGAAATAATCGGTCGTGATGCCATAGCGGCTGAGTACACCGTCACAGAACCTGCGCGTCGGCCCATAAGTGTTGTCCGTTACAAGCACATGATCGCCGGTTTTGAGGCACGCCATCAGCGAATGGGCAATTGCTGCAAGGCCAGACGGTGTGAGTATGGAACCCTCGCCACCCTCCAGCGCAGTTGTTGCCTCTTCGAGCGCGAAGGTTGTCGGTGTGCCACGGCGTCCATAACGCACGCGGGCGGTCGACGCATTCCGATAGGTCTCAAGCGTCGGGAACAGTACTGTCGATGCGTGATAAACCGGCGGATTGACGATGCCATGGTTATCGTGCGGGTGCAGGCCCACATGGGCGAGGATAGTGTCGTCTTTCATGGGATGACCATAATGTGATTTGAGGCAGCTGGACGCTAGGCATTGAACCACCTGATTCGCCATGATACCAGCAGCATTTTTATGCGGCGTATCCGCATCGACAGGCACCGCTGACGACAAGGATAGGAGCGATGGAAAAAATCGACTGTGCAGTGATCGGCGCCGGCGTCGTTGGCTTGGCTATCGCGCGGGCCCTTGCATTTGAAGGTCGTGAAGTCGTCGTGTTGGAGCGTGCATCGGCAATTGGCACGGAAACAAGCGCGCGAAGCAGCGAAGTTATTCATGCCGGGATTTATTATCCCACGGGGAGTTGGAAGGCGCGGCTATGTGTCGCTGGTAGGGTCGCGCTTTATCGCTATTGCGAAGAGCACGGAATACCTCACCGCCGCTGCGGCAAGCTTATTGTAGCTACCGATGTAAACGAACTTGAGCCTCTGAAGGCGTTGCACGAGAAGGCAATTAGGAACGATGTTAACGACGTTAGGCATCTTGATGCTAGCGCAGCGCGGGCACTGGAGCCGGAGCTAAACTGCATCGCTGCGCTGTTCTCGGGGTCGACTGGGATCATCGACAGTCATGCTCTTATGCTGGGCTATCAGGGTGATCTCGAAGCTTGCGGTGGCGTTGTTGCCGTACATGCTGACGTCAAGGGCGGGAAAGTAGAAGAGGGGCGGATCATCCTTGAAACTGGTGGCAGCGACGGATTGCAACTGTCTTGTAATTCCGTGGTGAATAGCGCCGGATTTCGTGCGCCGGATATTGCGCAAAAGCTAGAGGGTCTTCCGCAAACGTCGGTGCCGAAAGGTTTCTTGTGCAAGGGCAGTTACTACACCTACGCCGGCCGCTCACCGTTCAAACACTTGATATACCCAATGCCGAACGAGGTTGCACTTGGCGTCCATCTGACCTTTGACCTCGGCGGTCAGGTTCGTTTCGGTCCTGATGTCGAGTGGGTCGAAGAGGTGAATTATGATGTCGATCCAAAGCGTGCGGACCAGTTCTATGACGCCGTCGGGAGGTATTGGTCCGGCCTACCGGCAGGCGCACTTAGTCCGGGTTACGCCGGAATTAGGCCGAGAACAGTAGGTCCCGGCGGATTGCCTCAAGATTTTGAAATACAAGGACCAGCCGACCACGGTGTGCCGGGGCTGATCAATCTGTTTGCAATGGAATCTCCTGGATTGACCGCATCGCTGGCGATTGGCAACCGAGTCCTACAACTTCTGGCAGCGTGAGTACTCACTCTTTTGTGCCCATAACACCGGAATGCCGTGGGTCGGCAATGTGTCCGGTTTCTTGTTTGTACGGTTCGAAACCGCCGCGTTGATAAAGCCGTAGTGCGGCCGGATGGTCTAGCGTGCAGGTGTGTATCCACAGCCGGTTTGGTTCATGCCGCCAGGCAGTATCAATCGTGCAATCCAGCAACCATTTCCCGAGGCCGCGCCCAGTGTACTCCGGCAAAAGTCCGAAATAGGCAACTTCGATCTCGCCTGCCACTCGGCGATCGAGTTCGGCGAATCCTGCGGGAGTGCCACCTGCATAGAGAACATAAATTTCCACCAACGGATTTTGAATTATTTCGGTGAGCGACACGTCATTCAACGCGCGGCGTTCGTACCATAACCAGGGCCCGCCGACGGTGTTGTATAGAAAGCGATAGAAATCGACGCTAGGTTTTTCGGCGCGCAGCAATACGATCGGCAGACCGATTGAAGGTGGACGGACTGAAGGCGTTTTCGGTCGCTGATGCATCTCCAAGTATGTCGTTGTGACCTTCAATTTCCTGTCTCCACGGGCGGCCTTGCGGCCCGCGTCACGATCCAGCCATCGTGACATGATGAGGCGAGGCTCCATCTTATAGTCCGTGGCTTCGTAAAATCCCTTCGCATGTTCGTTGTTCGGCCGAATCATCAATTCCACCTTGGGGACACCTTGACCGCGCAACCAGTCCTCGGCGTGACGGATGACCTTGCGGCCGAGACCCTGGCGGCGGTGGCTCTCAGCGACGGCAAGATAGTATAGCCAGCCACGATGTCCATCGCTGCCTGTCATCACACTGGCAGCAATTGTATTACCGTCTTTGAGGATGAAAATCTCTGCTTTAGGCGCTGCACGCGCACGCGCAATGTCAGTTGCTGGATCATTCCACTGTCTGATTAGTCCACACGCGTCCCAAAGCGCGATCAGCGCCGACACGTCGCCATCGGCGATAGGGTATATGCTCATAGTCATTTCAATATTTAGTACGCAGACCTAGGCTCCGCGGGATCGATAGGGGCTGGTGCCGTGCTATTCCACAAGCGCAATATTAACGCGTCGATTGTGTTTGCCTTTGTTCTCGATCTTGCGCACGACAACTCCGCCTATTTCACCCGTACGTGAAACGTGCGTTCCACCGCAGGGTTGCAGATCAATGGTGCCTATCTCAAGGAGCCTGACGGATCCCTGATCGCTCGGCGGCGCAACCGACATCGTGCGGACGAGTTCAGGCTGTGCTTCTAACTCCGCATCTGTTATCCAACGTGATCCGACCTCATGGTCTTCAGAGATCAGCCGATTTAGCTCGACTGTAATAGCCTCTTTATCGAGGGCCGCGTCGGCAATGTCGAAATCTAGTCGGCCCTTGCCGTCGCCAATCTGGCCTCCGGTCACGCCAAAGGGAACCGTCGCGCAGAGCAGATGCAGGCAGGTGTGGACGCGCATATGTCGATAGCGTCGTTCCCAGTTGATCCGTGCGGTTACTGCACTGCCAACTTCCGGCATCGACGATTGTTCGTCGACGATGTGAAGTATTTCTCCTTCGCCGTCGCCCTTGCGGGTGTCGAGTACTTCAATTTCGATGTCATCTGCGAAGATAAGCGTGCCGGTGTCACCTGGTTGTCCGCCGCCCATTGGATAGAAAACCGTTCGATCGAGCTGTATCGTACCAGGTGTGCTGGCCGTCACCACGGCCTCACATTCGCGGCAATAGGCGTTTGAATGAAAGACTTCTTCCGTCATGGCTCGTTCCTCTGTTGGCGCGCTCCGATCTTACGCCAGCCATTCCGGATAGGGCAGGCCCTTTTCCTTCAGGAAAGCGGGATTGTACATCTTTGATTGGTAGCGCGATGCAGAGTCAGCCAGGATTGTCACGATCGTGTGTCCCGGGCCCATTTTCTTTGCCAGGCGGATAGCGCCGGCAACGTTGATGCCGCTTGATCCCCCTAGGGCCAAACCTTCATCGCGAATCAGATCGAAGTTGATCGGCAGCCCTTCTTCATCGGGGATTTGGAAAGGTTCGTCGATCGGTGCGCCTTCCAAGTTGTCGGTTATTCGGCCTTGGCCAATGCCTTCGGTAATTGACGAACCCTCAGACTTTAACTCGCCATTCGCGTAAAAATTATAAAGCGCGGCACCCATAGGATCTGCCAAACCAATGACGATATCCTTGTTGCGTTCCTTCAGGAACATAGCAATGCCCGCCAGCGTGCCGCCTGTCCCGACAGCGCATATAAAGCCGTCGACCTTGCCGTCAGTCTGTTCCCAGATTTCCGGGCCAGTCGTTCTATAGTGGCCATCTCGATTTGCGGTGTTGTCGAATTGCTGGGCCCAAATTGCGCCGTTTGGCTCTGTCTTGGCGAGTTCTCCGGCGAGCCGACCCGAATAGTGAACGTAGTTATTTTGATCGCGATAAGGCAGCGCAGGGACTTCCCGCAGATCGGCACCGCAGAGCCGCAGCATGTCTTTTTTTTCCTGCGTTTGTGTTTCGGGAATGACGATCACGGCTTTGTAGCCGCGTGAATTGGCGACGAGGGCAAGGCCGATGCCTGTATTGCCAGCCGTTCCCTCGACGATGACGCCGCCGGGCTTAAGCGTGCCTCGTTTTTCGGCATCCTCTATGATGGCGAGTGCGGCCCGGTCTTTCACGGAACTGCCGGGATTAAGGAATTCTGCCTTGCCGATAATATCGCAGCCCGTGATCTCCGACGCCTTACGAAGCTTGATCATTGGCGTGTTGCCGATCGCCTCGGCAAAATTTTTGCGAATTGTCATTGGCCTGTACCTCCGCGGGTGAGGGCTGCTTATTTGAAAGGCGGCAGACTACCTCCGCGGTTTGGCACGCCGCAAGCATAAGCCCGGTTATCCAGTTGACTGGACGAGCCAAGTTTGTCGTAGAGCATCGCCATGCTTCTCCAGCCATTGGAGAGCGATAACGAAAATAGCATTATGAATATCGCCGGATCTAAGGCGCTTGAATGCGATGTCTGCGGGTTCAACGATTACGCGGATGTTCTCTCCCTCAACGGCGTGACCATGTATGCCGCCAACATCGCGACTGTCGACGCGTCCGCAGAAAAGGGAAACGATTTCAGACGAACCGCCTGGGCTTGCGAAGACATTGACCATGGGTACGATATCTAAAATTGTACTTCCCGATTCTTCAATTGCCTCCCGGCGGATAGTCTGCTCAACGTCTTCACCATCTTCGACCATGCCAGCGACAATCTCCACTAGCCAGGGAGTACCGCGATCTGAAGTAAACGCGCCTGGCCTAAACTGTTCGATAAGGACAACAGCGTTGTTGTCCGGATCATAAAGTAGCGCAGCGGCGGCGTTGCCACGTTCAAACACTTCTTGGCTTCTAACCTCACTCCAACCGCCTTCAAAAAGACGATGCCGTAACCGATAGCAGTCTAAGCGAAAAAAGCCCTTAAACTTCGTTTTTTTCTCAATGATTTCAACGTCATCACGGTTCATATGGCACCCTCATTCGTGTAAGTATTCCAGAGCGCAGAATGTTTGCCTTCAACGATTCTAGCAATGGTCTGTTTGGCGTAAAATTAGTACTCATGTGGAACCGCATTTTGAATGCGGACTTATAAATATGGATGGTTGAAGTGGAGCAATGCATGGCTGAAGCAAATATGAAGCGAGTACTTGTTGTCGAGTCGGTAAACGATGCTGGGCTGGCGCTGTTGCGCGCGCGCGCGGATATCGAATTCGAAGTGATAACGGACAACCTTCAATCGTATATGGACGAAAAAATTCATGAGTTTGACGGTGTTACCCTACGCCGCATGCCAATGACGGCACAATTGATCGAAAAGGCACCTCGCCTGTGCGTCGTGTCACGCCACGGTGTTGGCTACGATGCCGTCGATGTTCCGGCGCTGACCGGAAGGGGAATCCCACTCACAATCGTCGGCGACGCCAATGCAGCAACCGTTGCCGAGCATGTATTTTTTATGATGCTTTCTTTAGCGCGCAAGGGGTTCGCACACGACCGCGCGACCAGAGACGGAGATTTTACGATTAAGAAGAATAACCCAACCATGGAACTTTTTGGGAAAACGCTTTTAATCGTCGGTCTTGGTCGAGTGGGCAAGCAAGTTGCAAAACGCTGTATTGGTTTTGGTTTTAACGTTCTTGCATACGATCCGTTTATCGATGATGCGGAATTTGAACATGCTGCTTGCCAACGCGTTGAAGTACTCGAAGAGGGATTGCGTGTTGCCGATGTCGTAACGCTGCATGTCCCGCGCAAGGCCAATACGGTGAATATGATTAACCAGGAAACGCTCGCGGTAATGAAACCGACAGCATTTCTTATTAATGCAGCACGTGGTGGTATCGTCGATGAAGCAGCACTTTTCGACGCGCTGAAGGCGGGGCGGTTGGCGGCTGCTGGACTCGATACGTTCGTCGAAGAACCAACCAAAGCTGACCATCCATTATTTGCTTTGGACAATCTGATTTTGAGCCCACACGGGGCAGCGGCTCCGATCGAATGTGAAGCACGCTCTGCCGCGCGATGCATCCAGAATGTTCTCGATGCATTTGACGGCAGGCTGGACCAAGAAATGGTCGTTAATCCCGAGGTGTTGCGCGTCCCAGAGTAAAGCCAGCATTCGCTCGCATCGACGGAGAAAAACCGTTCAGTGGGGCGGATTTGCCGCGACAATCCACGTGCGAAATGCCTCAATCTTGTGAGTGTTCGAGGCTTCTGTCGGGCAGAACAGGCAGAACGTTAGGTCTGCTTTGATGCTGACGTCGAATGGTTTGACAAGACTGCCTGCGGCAAGAGAGTCAAATGCCATGGCGCTTCCAAGTGCAACGCCATGGCCTTGTTCAGCCGATTGAATGGCCAGGCTCTGGTGGGAAAATCGCGCCCCTTCTCTCGCATTCGCCAGGTCTAAGCCTGCTGCGTGGAGCCAAATATTCCAATCCGGCCAATCTCGGGACATTGCATGAAAATCCACATGCAGGAGAGTATGTTCGCGTAGATCAGCCGGTGTTTTCAGCGGAGGTATGCCGTCAATGAGACGCGGACTGCAGACCGGAAAAACATTTTCTTCGAACAATGGTTCGACGTGCAGGCCGGAGTGTTCCCAGTCATCGTAGTGCAGCAGGATGTGGACTTGATCGCGGGAAAAGTCGGCGAGGTCGAACGAACCGTCGATGCGAACGTCAATATCGGGATGCGCAGTTTTGAAGTGTGGAAGTCGCGGCACGAGCCAGTTTGAAGCGAAAGTCGGTAGTGCGCGGATCGTCAGTACCTGCTGCGATGCATCTTCGTGTAGCCGCATGACCGCGCTCTCCATGCGCTCAAAAGAGATCCGCAGGTCGGGCAGGAGAATTTTGCCCGAATCGGATAATTCGAACCTGTTGCCGATGCGTGTGAAAAGCTGAACCCCTAAATCCTGCTCGAGAGCCCGAACATGATTGCGGATTGCCCCAGCGGTGACGCGCAGTTCTTCTCCCGCGCTGGTGAAGTTGAGATGCCGTGCTGCTGCTTCGAAAGCTCGAAGCGCGTTGATTGAAGGCATGCGTTGTCGCATCAAATTTACTCGCAAAATTTCTGCGAGTAATAGTCATCAAATATCGATTTGCGGCAAGAGAAGATCCGGCTAGAAGGCATGTTCGGGAGACTGAACGCGACGGGTCATATATCAGGTGCCCTCGAGGGATCACGAATGCGCCTGTAATACGGGCATGACATTCGTTACAGTTGAACCAGCACAATGGGATGGACGGGGTACGAGATGGATGGCTACGTCAAAGATGCATCAGGTGATGTCCACGAGTCGGATAGCATTCGCGATATCGTTGGCAGAGAAAAGATAAAGGAACTCATGCGTCGCAGCGACGCTTGGGGGCTGCTTTTCCTGTTTGGTCACTTCGGCACGATGGCGGCGACTGGATATCTGCTGTTTCTCTCGCTCGGAACTTGGTGGGTGGTTCCGGCGACAGTTCTACATGGCTTCATCATCGCCTGTTTGTTTGCGCCATACCACGAGTGCGGCCACAACACGCCATTCAAATCCAGGTGGCTAAACAACGCGATCTACTTCCTCATTGGTTTAATTATTCTCCAGTTTCCCTTGAAGTTTCGTTATGAACACGCTGACCATCACACCTATACGCAGGAACAGGGGCGGGATCCGCAAATACTCTCGGTCGGAGAAAAAATTGGTGGATGGCTCTACTACGCCTCATCGATACCTCATTTTCGTGGACATTTCCGCAATCTTGTACGGATCCCGTTCGGCCTTCTGACTGAATTTGAGAAGCAGAGTACGCCTGAAAGTGCCCGCCCTGCATTGCAACGGCAGGCCTGGATTTTCTGGTTCATTTATATCGCGATTGCGGCGGTTTCGATCTGGTTTCAGAGCTGGGTGGCGGTGATTTTTTGGTTGGTCCCAAGAGTCGCGGGAGAGCCGCTGGAGAAAGTTATTCGGATGGCCGAGCACGTTGGCTGTTCTTATAACGGCAACATATTCGAGAACACGCGCACGCTGTATACATGGGCGCCAATTCGCTGGTTGTGCTGGAATATGCCCTGCCACGTGGAACACCACGCCATACCGCTTGTTCCGTTCTACAAACTGCCCGAGTTGCACAAGATTCTTCGGGATCATGAGAAGGTAGTTAGCAAGGGGTATACGATGACCGCTGCTCGACAGATACGCAGCGCGCTGAAAAACAGTTCAGCTATACAGGAAACAGCAGCATAGCGGCTGACGAGCCGCGGCACCGACATGGAGTAAGATGATGGTTGATATTAACGAACTGACGACACTGACTGATGACGACCGCGATGCTGTCCGCGATGCGAAGGACCAGATAGACGCAAAAATGGCGCGTCTGCGGGATGTCGTTCCTGTCATTCTCGATCTGTCTTGCCGCGAACCAACACTGCCCGCGCCCTATGGCCATACTCTCGACGATAAGAAGGAGGTCCTGAAGCTCGCGAAGGAGTTTGGTTTTACCGATCTCGCAGTCGGTAGCTTCTTCGATTTTCCGAATGTCGACGAGCAGTTCTGCCGTTATCTAAACGATCAGGGCGACACGATGGACGGCTATTTCGGCAACGCAATGGTCGTACGTACGCATAAGGCAAAGCCATTTAAGCCGTCATATTCGATGGATAGAATCGTTGAATTTGGAATTCCCAATATTCTGTTGCTGACGGAAATTCGTCCAAAGACTGTCAAACAGAATGGCACAAGCTACGAAGACTATTTTGCAGATTTGATCCAATCTATCGAATATATGCGGGCGGAAGTCCTGCCCGAAGCATCCGAGCGCCGGGGGCGTATTTTCTTGCGTTTCCTCGATATCTTCGATGCGTGGGACGAAGACCCGGACTTCGTCGCACAGGTCATGAAGCTGCTGTCGAATATGCCAATTCAGGCCATCATTTTTGAAGATGTTCGTGGCACACATTTTCCGTTTCAAACCGCTGAATTGGTCAAACTTATCCGCCGCTATCACCCGTCACCGATTCCCATTTTGGTGCATCCACATTCCGGTAACGGGCTGGAGGATGCGAGTGTTATCGAAGCGGTGCTGGCTGGCGCTGACGGTGTGTGGGCGGGCTTCACACCAGAGGCAGCGATGGGCGCGCATGGATCCACTGCCATGCTGTTCAGCAATCTCTTGAGAGCCGGTAACCCGCACGTAAAGAAGAACTACGATGTGAAGCGCCTGACAGAAATCGCCGACCGGATGTCCCGTATTCATATGGGCGAGCCGATGCATCAGTATCACCCGGTGATTGGCAGCAAGGCGTATCACTACATCGATGACCAGTTCGAGCAGACCGATTTGCCGTGTGATTTAGCGCCGGAGACGATTGGCCAGGAGGTCAGCTATCGAGTGACACCGGCGTGGTCGAACCCGGTAGTTGTCGGCAGAAGGCTCGAACAGCTTGGCTACCCCTCGGAACTGACACAGGACCCAAACTTCATCCGGGAGTGTCGTATCGTCATGTGCGACTGGAATATCGCGGGCCGGCGTTTCTTGGCTGACGACCCTGATGAATTAGCCAAGGTGGTCGAGGAGGCGAAAGATCGTATCGCTAGGCATTCTGAAGCCGCGGAGTGATTCGCTTAAGGCTCGCCGCGGACCTGGAATGGAATTGGGTAGTTTCAGGATTTTCTATTGAGCTCGATTGAGAGACCACACTCTCCATTCCAGCGGTTGTCTGATTCTGAACGGCTGATCAGTTTGCAAGCTGTCCTCGCGGCGCGCGCCGCTCCCCATGATATCTACGTTTTCGCTTACGGTTCGATGATGTGGGACCCGCTGTTTGAACCGGCAGAGCGACACGCGGCAAATCTTGATGGTTACCGCCGCAGTTTTTGTGTCTGGAGCCTAGTGGCGCGTGGCACACCAGAAAACCCAGGATTAGCTCTTGGTCTTGAGGATGCCGCGGGCGCGTCCTGCGACGGAATCGTCTTTCGGCTTAATCCGTTTACCACCAAAGCCGACCTCGAGGCGACCTGGCGGCGCGAAATGTATACGGCAATTTATCAGCCAAAATGGCTTGATGTGGAAACCGTGATGGGAAAGGTCCGGGCTATTTCGTTTGCAATTGAAACGGGACACCCGCAATACGCAGCCGGCCTGGATCAAAACGAAGCCGCGTCAATCATCGCTTCCGCGGAAGGCGAAAACGGGCGATGTAGAGACTATCTTTCGAACACTGTCAGTGAACTTGCGGCGATCGGCTGTGTCGATTCTCAAATCGAAGCTTTGAATGAACTCGTTGAATCATTGCCTGCTGGGAAAGAGTCTTGAAATCAGAATCAGAATCTCGGCGTTTTTTCCCGGCCACATTGAGGAACCAAAAGCCAATTCTCGATGTTCTTCAGCGTGTCTTACCGGCGGAAGGGTCGATTCTCGAAACAAGTAGCGGTACAGGTGAGCATGCGATCCATTTTGCGCCTGCGCTGGCTCCTCGCGTGTTCCTTACCAGCGAACCTGACCCGGATTTACGCGCGAGCGTCGCGGCTTGGTGTAGACACTCGATGGCCGCAAATCTCCGCATGCCGATTGATCTCGACGTGACAGAAGACACTTGGCCTGTTGAGATCGATCCTCGAGTTCAGCCGCCAATCTCTGTGATTCTCAACATTAACATGATCCATATCGCGCCATGGAGTGCATGTTTGGGGCTCTTGGCGGGGGCCGGTCGAATTCTGCAAACTGGTGGCATGCTATATTTGTACGGTCCGTTCAAACAAATGGGCGTGGAGTTTGGTTCGGGCAACGACGATTTCGATCAATCATTACGTGCAAAGAACCCGGAGTGGGGGGTGCGCTCACTTGAAAGCGTGGCCGAGATAGCGGCAGAGGAAGGTCTGATTTTGCGGAAAACAATACCCATGCCGTCAGACAACCTGTCCGTCATTTTTGAACGTCAATAGAACAATTTCGTGGCCGGATCTGTCTTGCTGTGAAGTATCGCCCTATTTGCGATAAAGCGAAGGCACGGACTACACTTGGGTTTAGTCAACTCACGGTTGAACAACGTTAACGAGGACACAACGCATGGCAAAAGTATCGGTGTCGGCTAACTTCGCAACTTCGTCGGAGCAGGTCTGGGCACTGATCGGAAACTTTGATGGAATGGCAGATTGGCATCCGGCAGTGGAGCGTAGCGAGTTGGGCGCTGGCGGTAATCTTCGGCGCCTCTGTTTGACAGGAGGCGGGGCGGCCATTGATCGCTTGGTTAGTCATGATGACGAAAAACGAATTTACCGCTATTTCTGTGTTGAATCGCCACTTCCGGTGGCCGAGTGCGCAGGTGCGATCTCAGTGCGTGTCGGCGAAGATGGCACGGGCTCAATTGTAGAGTGGTCGGCGAACTTTGCGCCGGCAGGGTTTTCGGAGCATGACTCCAAGAGCGTAATCCGCAGCGTGTACGAAGCGGGGATGGAAAATTTGCGAGTGATTCTCGACGAATAAAGCCCATGGAATTCATGCTGGCGCTACGCTATGGCAAAAGGCGCCCGTATCGTGCCGTCATCGCCGTCTATGTAAAGGCTCCTCAACAGCAGCCGGACTAGTTGCCGTGCGTTGATTGGCCCTCTGATGATGACGATCATGAAGTTGAACGCAGGATAAGCTAAGCTCGGTAGCCGATTATCCGTCGAGTGACTTTAGGAGTTTGCGGAGTGAGGTCTCGGGGTCCGCGAGTGCAGCCGCGTCGATTTTTGCTCCACGCTGGATCATCTGCCGTGCGATCGGGATGTCGCGGGGACTGTTAATAGCGTTTGCACCGACCACGCAGCCGTCTTGCAAATAGAACGCCGTGAACGTCAACGCACCTGTGTCGCCGCGAATCACGACTTCACTCCATGCCTCCGGCATGCCGACGATCTGGAGATTGACGTCATATTGGTCCGACCAGAACCACGGGACCTGGGCGTAGGTCTCTTCAACCCCGCACATCGCCTTCGCAGCGGTGATGGCTTGATTTTGTGCATTCTGCCAAGATTCGAGTCGGATGCGTCGGCCAAGGATGGCGTTCGGGTGGTTGGTGACGTCCCCGGCTGCATAAATATCAGGGTCCTCGGTTCGCCCATGCTCGTCAACGACGATGCCGTTGTCTGTCGCAAGTCCTACGGCAGATGCAAGGTCATCGTTGGGTAAAATACCAATGCCGATGATGACGATGTCGGCGTCAACTGGTTCGCTGTCGCCGCATAGAACGCGGCTGACATGGCCATCGCCTTCGAATCCAGTTACCGTTGTACTGGTGCGAATATCGACGCCGTGGCCGCGATGAATGGCCTCGAAGATGGTGCCAATTTCGGGCGCCGCTGCGCGACCTATGAGTTGATCCATCATCTCGATAACGGTCACTTGGCAATTGCGTTTTCTTGCCGCTGCGGCGACTTCAAGCCCGATATACCCTCCGCCAACGACTGCGACTTTTGCATCAGTTGACAGGGCCGCCCGGATAGCTAGCGAATCATCAATGCCCCGCAAATAATAGATGCCTGCGAGGTCAGATCCCGGGAGCGAGAGCCGGCGCAATTGCGATCCCGTTGTAATCAGTAGCTTTGTATAGTCAAGGGTCGTACCGTCGCTCAACGAAACGGATTTGGTCGCCCGGTCAATTGCCTTTGCTGAAACACCCAGCTTGAGCTTAATCTGATGTTCATTGTAGTAGGCGGGTTGATGGACATAGGTTGAGTCTGGCTCGTCTTCACCAATCAGAACCTGTTTCGAAAGTGCCGGTCTTTCGTAGGGTGGATAAGCCTCGTCCCCAACGATGGTCACGCAACCGTCAAAACCTTGCGTGCGCATGGCCTCAGCCGCCCGTCCAGCGGCTTGGCCCGCACCGATAATTACAAATTTTTCGTCAGTCGCCATGACAGGTTGGCATCTCCGAACATCGCCGGAACTTGAACAAATTCATCGTTAGGATTTTGGAATTCCAATGAGAATATCGTCGCCTTCGACCTTTACCGAAAAGACTGCAACATCGTCCTCGGCTGGTGGGTCGAGAACCTTGCCAGTAGGGATATGGAAGCGTGCTTGGTGCAGCGGACATTCAACAGTGTCACCTTCGACGTAGCCATCTGAAAGCAATGCGAACTCGTGTGGACATACGTCAGCGGTGGCATAAAACTTGCCCTTAATATTGTAGAGTGCAATCAGCGTTTCGCCGATGCGAACCGGCTTCGGTTCGTCTTCTTCGACTTCTCCCACGCTGGCCACGCGATGCCATTCAGCATTTGCATCTGTATCGGCCATTTTCCTCTCCCTGATGGTGAAAACACTATAATCGGGGCAACGATGGCGACGCGAACGACGACCAAGCGGCCTGCAATTCCTGCCGTCGCGATTGACGTCGACAAGTGATCGAGGGATACGCACTACAATCGCCTTAGTCAAGACTGCTTCGAGCGAAAATATGCGGCTGTGGCGAGTTTTATTAATCAGGCGTTCTTGAAAAATACTCGACCTTGATCGGTCAATTCGCAGACCAGCCAATTAGGCTTAATCGGGTTCACAAACCAGCGATTGGCCCAACCTTGGTCGATGCACGAACGAATTGTCCGTTCATTGACACGCTGACCATTTTCGTCGAACAGCGGAAGTTTTCCTCCCGGCTCCTCTAGGCCGCGTGCAAGCCAGGTGCGCTGATGTTCCGTCGGTCGAGCATTCTTTTTCCCATCGACGGCTTGCCGGGAGTTTTGGATGTCGACCACATTGTCTTTTTGCTCCATCCGAAACACCATCTCGCTCATGTATTTGCTCATGGTAGGCCAGAAAGTTGTCGTCGCCAAGTCGACCGCATTTTGTCCGCTGTTTAATCGCCTGTGGCGAGAGCCAAGGCTTGGTCAAGATCGGCGATGATGTCATTCACGGATTCAATTCCTATCGACAAACGAACAACATCCGGTCCAGCTCCCGCCGCGATCTGCTGTTCCTCGTTAAGCTGGCGGTGTGTTGTCGATGGCGGATGGATGATCAGCGAGCGTGCATCGCCAATATTGGCGAGATGAGAAAATAACTCGACGCCCTCAACGACTTTAATGCCGGCCTCATAGCCGCCCTTTACGCCGAAAGTGAAAACAGAGCCGGCACCCTTCGGGCAATACTTCTGAGCCAGTGTGTGAAACGCATTCGACTCAAGTCCTGCGTACGAAACCCAAGATACCGCCGGATGGGCTTCGAGGTATTTCGCCACTGTAAGTGCGTTTGCGCAATGACGCTCCATGCGCAATGGCAGTGTTTCGATTCCGTTGAGCGTCAGCCAAGCATTGAACGGCGATTGCGTTGCGCCGAGATCGCGCAGGCCGACGACATGGCTGTGGATCGTGTAAGCGAGATCGCCGAAGCTCTCTGCGAATGTCAGTCCGTGATATTCCGGAGCGGGCTTTGACAGGCTTGGATATTTGTTGCTGGCCAACCAATCGAAGCGTCCAGAATCGACGACGATTCCTCCCATGGCCGTGCCATTTCCCGTCAGAAACTTGGTCGTCGAATGGACGACGATATCGGCGCCGTGTTCGATTGGTCGTGAGAGGTAAGGTGTCGCCATCGTGCTGTCGACGATGAGAGGAACTCCCGCGTCGTTTGCAACTGCAGAGATTGCTTCAATGTCGGTAATGACCCCACCGGGGTTAGCGATATTCTCCACGAATATTGCCCGCGTCCTTGGTGTTAACGCCCTGCGAAAGTTATCGGCATCCGTCGCATCGACAAATTGTGCCTGCCAGCCGAATTTTTTGTAGCTGTTACCCATTTGGTTAAGCGATCCGCCATAGAGTTGGCGCGCAGCGATAATTTCGTCACCTGGAGACATAAGCGGAAAGAGCGCTAGAATTTGTGCTGCGTGGCCGGTCGATGTTGCGGTCGCACCCCGAGCACCCTCGAGTGTGGCAATGCGCTCCTCAAGCACGGCGACCGTCGGATTGCCTAGCCGCGAATAAATGAATCCCGGCGTTTGCAGGTTGAACAGCGAGGCGGCGTGTTCAACATCGTCGAAAACGTATGAAGCGGTTTGGTAGATTGGCGTCGCGCGGGCTCCTGTCGCTGGGTCGGGTGACGCTCCGGCATGGATTGCCAGAGTCTCGAAACCGGGCTTGTCTTTCGCCACGTTCATATCCTCCGACGTTTGGAAGAAATCAGACCAGTGTTGAACCCGAGCCAACTCAACTCGCCGTTAAGCCTCGAAAGCTCAATTTTGGGGCATCGGTCCATGACAACCTTTAGCCCCGCCGCCTTCGCACGTTCAGCACTGGCGTCATCACGAACGCCAATTTGCATCCAGATCACTTTCGCTCCTATAGCGACAGCCTGATCTGTGATTGCGCTGACCTCGCTCGATCGGCGAAAGACATCGACCATATCGACACCGGTTTCGATTGCCTCAAGAGAGTCGACAATACGTTCACCAAGCAGTTCTTCGCCGGTAGAACCTGGATTGACCGGGATCACGCGATAGCCCTTGTGTTGAAGATATTTCATCGCGAAATAGCTCGGCCGATTCCAGTTTGTGCTGGCACCGACCATGGCGATTGTTTTTACCTCGTCAAGAATTTGCCGCAGATAGTCGTCGGTGTAGTCGAGTTTGTCTGACATCGGATTTGGCATGGGAGGGGAAGGTGCCCCCTATTCGTGCCGCCACACCGGTTTGCGCTTATTGAGGAAGGCGTCAATGCCTTCTTGTGCATCCCGGAAGGTCATATTACGCGCCGTTTCTCTGGCAGATAACGCATAAGCCTCGTCGAGTGGCAGGCCGAGTTGCTTGTAGAAGAACGATTTACCGGCCTTGATCGCTGGCGAAGACTTTCCGGCAATGGTTTCGGCCAGTGCAGCTGTTTCTGCATTGAGAGACTCCGGTCGGACAACCCTGTTGATGAGGCCAATCTCCGTTGCCCGTTCAGCAGAAATGAACTCGCCGGTTGTCAGCATTTCGAACGCATGTTTCGTCGCAACATTGCGCGACAGGGCGACACCAGGCGTCATACAGAATAGCCCGGCATTTATGCCTGATGTCGCGAACCGCGCACCTGTTGAAGCAACCCCCAAGTCACAGCTTGCAACGAGCTGACACCCAGCTGCCGTGGAAATGCCCTGCACGCGAGCAATAACCGGTTGCGGCTGGTGGATGATCGCGGTCATGAGGCCAGCCGTTTCTTTGAAGATAGCCTCGCAGTCCGTTGCATTCTCCGACCTGCCGGCCTGCGCGACTTCGCTCAGATCGTGACCCGCCGAAAAGGCTTTGCCAACAGCGCCCAGCACAATCACGTGCACCGATCGGTCGTGTGCCGCAGCTTCAAAGGCCGCGAGAAGCTCGCCAATGAGTGTGGCGCTAAGTGCATTGTATTTCTCTGGTCGATTAAGCGTCAGGGTACGGACGCTGCCATCGTCATCGCAAAGGAGGAGCGGCTCCTTGGTAGGAGCGTGGACATCTGTTGCAGCGGCTGTGTTTGCCATGCTGTGCCACCTGTCGATCGTTACCGTGAGGAACGCATACTTTCGTAGATGCTGCGTGCGACTGCAAGGGTTGGCTGCTCGACAGCGGATTTTTAGTTATTGTTACTGTTTTGTTCTCAAGTGTTTATCAAAGATTTTGAGAACAGAAGTTCTGTCAAATAGTTTTAGATAGTTTTAGATAATTTAAGGGAGGTGAATGATGTCGGCTTCAGTCCTCGGACTTAGAACCACGATATATAAAATTGGTGACATCAACGCAGCCAAAGAATGGTATGCCAAGGCGTTTCAGGTGACACCGTACTTTGATGAACCGTTCCACGTTGGTTTCAATGTTGGCGGATACGAACTCGGTTTGATGGAAGACGAATTGGCTGCAGCTGACAAGACCTCGAATGTTCTCAGTTACTGGGGTGTTGAGAATATAGAGCAAGCCGTGGAGGGCTTCATTTCAACAGGTGCGACGGAGGACGCTAAACCAATGAATGTCGGTGGCGACATTATGGTTGCGTCTGTAAAGGACCCGTGGGGCAACGTTATCGGACTAATCTACAATCCTGCATTTGAAGTGAAATAACTGAATTTTCTCGTGCCGAAGTGACGTTTATCTCAGTTTGACGCTGAGTCATGATAGGTTCGTGGGGCTGACTAATTAGGGCAAAAAGGAACCGTTACATGACCGATGACGGGAGCGAGAC
>CAVOAK010000051.1:0-18031 GCA_963693665.1 Alphaproteobacteria bacterium
CGCTAGGCAGAGCGCCGTCATGATCCTATTCCAGACCGTCTATATGTTCGCTTTTAGCCAGTTGCGGATTAAACGAATGCCGCACAACAACGATTTTGAGAAAGGTGCGGC
This sequence comes from Alphaproteobacteria bacterium, assembly GCA_963693665.1. Taxonomy (GTDB): domain Bacteria; phylum Pseudomonadota; class Alphaproteobacteria; order UBA8366; family CAVOAK01; genus CAVOAK01. The sequence goes on from CAVOAK010000051.1 coordinate 112, forward strand.
ACGGCTTATCTCGACCGCCCCGGCCCCCGTTTTGTCCCGGCGATGCTCTTGATGTTTAAACTCATACCGGCACCCTTTATCAAATTTGGTCCCGGATCAAATTGCCCCAACCGGGCTTTTGGACCGGACTGGTTGGTGTTAGTTTCTCGCTTTTTGGCTTTCTGTGCCGATTTCGCCTTTGCCCGTAAACGAGCCTTTGCTTTGGTCATTTCTTCTTCCCATTTGCCCGCTAGGCGCGGCAGGTCATTGATTATTCCACGATATTCACTACATTACACACATACGTGTCGCAATTTCTTGTGCTATCTAAATAACCGGTACGCCGTTTAACTTAGTTATCCCTCGACAATGTGAGCGTTTATACGACCGCGCTATCACAATGATATGTGGCGTGGAATCAACACTCCTATAAGAGGAAATAGCTATGACTACAGGTACAGTTAAATGGTTCAACCCTGCAAAGGGTTTCGGGTTCATCGAGCCGGAAGATGGCTCAAAAGACGCTTTTGTCCACATTTCCGCTGTCGAGCAGGCCGGACTAACTTCGCTTAGCGAAGGGCAGAAGGTTTCCTATGAGCTTCAGCCCGGACAGAACGGAAAATCTTCCGCCGAGAATTTATCCGTCATCGAGTAGCCAGTAAGAACCTGCCCCCAACTCTCGTTGAGGGCAGGTTTTTCTCCATAACTTCCGACTTTGTTACCAGCGTGCCCGGGTCTTGCCCGCACGCCGGATCAAGCTGTTCGCCCGGGACACCGCAATTTGAAATGGAGCATCATTGAAATGTTGACGTCGACAAAATCGAGAGCCGAGGAACAATATGCGGCTACCCAAAAGAAAAACAAACAAGCCCTGAAGCAGAAAGAAGAAGCTCAGCTTGTGAGCGACCAGAAAATTGCAAGGCTACGGGCCCTCCGTCTTGCCAAAGAAGCGGAAGACAGGAAAGTTGCCGAGAAAGAGGCCGCCCAAAAAGTGGCGGCCAAGAAGAAGAAGAAGCTAACGAAAGCGACTTAAGCTCGCCGACTCTAATTGAGACGATTACGAAAACCAAAACTGACTTCGCCAAACTGGCGCCGGCCCATTCGACAGTTACCGAGTAAATGATCGTCGGATTGTGTCCGGACCCTAACTGCCCCAATTTACCGCTACACCGATGCAGGTGACTATACTGTCCGCTTTGGGTCGGAAGCGGCCATCTTACTCAGCTACAGCCTGTTTCGGATCGGGAAGTGGTTCAACAACTGGCTCACGCATAGTGACAAATTCTTCAGCCGCTGACGGATGAACACCGACGGTTGCATCGAATTGTGCCTTGGTCGCACCGCACTTAACCGCGATGGCGATACCTTGAATGATCTCGCCGGCGTCGGGGCCAACCATGTGAACGCCGACAACACGATCACTCGCCCGATCGACAATGAGTTTCATAAAGGTTCGCTCGTCGTTGCCGCTCAAAGTGTTCTTGAGGGCACTGAAATCGGATGTGTAGATATCGACTGAACCATACTTTTCGCGCGATTGTGCTTCTGTCAAACCAACACTGCCGACGGATGGCTGGCTGAACACAGCTGAGGGCACATCAGCATAGTCGACTTTCGTCGGCACGCCCCCGAACAGGGTCTTAACAAGCGCCATTCCTTCGGCAATAGCGACCGGCGTTAGGGCAATTCGATCAATCACGTCGCCAATTGCATAAATATTGGCGACCGATGTCTGGAAGTAATCATCGACTTTGATCGCCCCGTTGTCGGCCAACGCGATGCCCGCCGCTTCGAGGCCGATATCCGCCGTCAGCGGTTTCCTGCCTGTCGCATACATGATGCAGTCGGTTGTAAGCTCACTTCCGTCGTTAAACACAGCGCGAAGACCATCGGCGACTTTTTCGATACGCGCAATGTCCGTATCGAATCGAAGGTCGACACCTTTCTTGCTCATCTCACCAGACAGAAAGCCACGAACATCCTCATCAAAGCCGCGCAAGAACAAAGGTCCGCGATAGACCTGGGTGACCTCCGCACCAAGACCATTGAAGATGCCCGCAAATTCAACGGCGATGTATCCACCACCAACGACAATCACCCGGCGCGGCATGTCGTCAAGATAGAACGCTTCGTTGGATGTAATGGCGTGCTCTTTGCCAGGAATATCCGGAACAAACGGCCAACCGCCGGTCGCGACCAGAATGGTTTCCGCTGTGTACGTCTTTTCGCCAATCTTAACTGTATGGGCGTCTTCAAGCACCGCATGCCCATCGAACACCTCAACGCCCGCATTCTTGAGAAGCCGGTCGTAGATGCCGTTCAAGCGGGAAATTTCCTTGTTCTTGTTGGCGATCAGGTGCGGCCAATCGAATGTCTGCGCACCAACGGTCCAACCAAACCCCGCCGTATCCTTAAAATCCTCCGCGAAGTGCGCGGCATAGACAAACAGCTTCTTTGGGATACAACCAACATTGACACATGTTCCACCGAGATAGCGCTCCTCCGCCACAGCAACCCGAGCCCCGGTTACCGCCGCCATGCGGCAGGCCCTGACACCACCCGATCCAGCACCAATTGCAAACAGGTCATAATCGTATTTAGGCATTATCTATTCACTCCTTGGTGCGATACGCATCGCCCGTCCGAAAAACTGTATTGACTTAAAGTTTGCGAATTTTATGAATCCATGCCGCCTAGGCAGCGATATTTTACTTCAAGAAACTCATCGATTCCGAAATGTGAGCCTTCGCGCCCGATGCCTGACTCCTTCATTCCGCCAAACGGCGCAACTTCGTTCGAAATAATACCCACATTGGCGCCGACGATTCCATATTCAAGCCTTTCTGAAACACGCCAGATACGGCCAATATCGCGACTGTAGAAATATGAGGCGAGGCCAAACTCCGTATCGTTCGCCATGGCGATCGCCTCATCCTCGGTCTTAAACCGGAACAAGGGTGCGACCGGCCCGAATGTCTCCTCGTGAGTGACCGCCATATCCCGCGTTACATCGGTGAGCACGGTCGGCTCGAAGAACGTTCTATCCAACGCATGGCGCTTGCCGCCAAGAACGAGTTTTGCGCCCTTCGCCAAAGCATCAGCGATATGTGCCTCGACCTTCTCGACCGCCTTCATATCGATAAGCGGTCCTTGCATAACTCCAGCCTCAAGCCCCGACCCAACTTTGAGCCCCTCGACAGCGCTGGTGAGTTTGTCAGCAAAGGCCTCATAAACGCCTTCCTGGACGAGAAAACGATTCGCACAAACGAAGGTTTGACCTGCGTTGCGGTATTTTGACGCCATTACGCTTTCTACCGCCGCGTCGAGATCAGCGTCGTCGAACACAATGAACGGCGCGTTGCCGCCGAGTTCCAGCAATACTTTCTTCACAGTACCCGCACATTGCGCCATCAGCAGCTTTCCAACCTCGGTCGAGCCGGTGAAGGTGAGTTTGCGGACAATCGAGTTGGAGGTCATGTCGCCACCAAACGCGGTCGAGCCGCCAGTTACAACATTGAATACACCAGCTGGAATTCCCGCGCGCTCTGCAAGTTCGGCTAAGGCCAGCGCCGAGAGCGGCGTCGACGTTGCCGGCTTAACGACCATGGTGCAGCCGGCGGCAAGAGCTGGTCCTGCCTTGCGTGTGATCATCGCCGATGGAAAATTCGAGGGTGTGATCGCGGCGCAAACGCCAATAGGCTCCTTGATGACCACAATGCGCCGGTCGCGCGTCGGTTCAGGGATGATCTCGCCATAAACGCGTTTGCCTTCCTCTGCGAACCACTCGACAAAGGATGCCGCATAGGCGATCTCGCCTTTGGCCTCGGCAAACGGCTTGCCTTGCTCACATGTCATGAGTTTGGCCAGATCGTCCTGATTCTCGGGCATCAAGTCGTTCCAGCGCCGCAATATTGCCGCGCGTTCCTTCGCCGTCTTACGACGCCACGCGGGTAAGGCCCGGTTCGCGGCTGCGATGGCACGGTTGGTCTCCGCAGCGCCCATCTTGGGTACGCTACCAAGCGTTTCGCCTGTGGCCGGATCAGTCACATCAATGACCGACCCGTCGTCTACTCCGCCCAGGCACCGTCGATATAACATTGTTGGCGCAACAGTTTTGGATCCGTCAGTTTCATGTCCGTGCTCTTCTTCAATTTGGTGCGGTGACGCTCTTAGAGTTCCTTCGAGCGAATCACAAGCATCTTTTTGATCTGCATATCGTGCATCGTATGGTGGATGCCGCCGACGCCATGGCCAGACTGTTTGAGGCCGGCAAATGGCATCCAGTCGACCCGAAAAGCCGTGTGATCATTGACCATGACGGCGCTTGCATCAAGCCGCCGAAAGGCGCGCATCGCGATGTTAATATCAGCAGTGCAGACAGCAGCCTGAAACGCAAAGGGCAATGCATTCGCCCGAGCGATCGCGTCATCAATATCGCTATACGGATAGACGCAGATGACCGGACCAAAGATTTCTTGAGCGCTGACCCGTGCCTCGCTTGGAGGATCGAACAAGACTGTCGGTGTATAACAACTCGGCGATAATTTCTCGCCGCCAGTCAACAATTCGGCGCCACTTTTGACCGCTTCCTGAACCCATTCGTGTACGCGGTCGACCTCATTTGGACGAATGAGCGGGCCGACGTCAGTTTCCGGTTTGGTCGGGTCACCAACCGTCATCAACTTTCCAACTTCAGCCAAACCTTCCGCCACCTTCCGTGCAATATTTTCATGGGCAAACACGCGCTGCACAGACACACAGACCTGACCGGCGTGGTAGAAACCGCCTTTTCCAAGAAGTGGCAGTACATCGTCGAGATCGGCGTCGGCAGCAACAATGACAGGTGCTGCACCACCGTGCTCCAGCGCACATCGCGCGCCGGGTGCCAGCTTCGAGCGCAACGCCCAGCCAACCTTTGCGCTACCGATGAAGCTGAAAAAAGCGACATGTGCATCCGTAACAAGAGCCTCGGCCGCTGCGCGGTCCGTTGTCACAACCGCCTGACACCAGCCATCGGGCAAACCTGCCTCGCGCAAGATCTGCACGAACCGGAGACAGGATAATGGCGTAATGGTTGCCGGCTTGACAATCACTGGACAGCCGACTGTGATCGCTGGGGCAACCTGATGTATGATCAGATTAAGCGGGTGATTAAAAGCGCTGACAGCAGCAACAACGCCGATTGGCTCATAAGTCGTCATCGCTAGACGATTTGCCGACGACGCATTTAGGTTCATAGGAATTTCTGCGCCGGCCTGCGTTCGCAGTCCCTCAATGCACAACTTCATACCATCGATCGCACGGGTCACTTCGACGCGGCTGTCCACGAGCGGCTTGCCACCTTCGCGAGCAGCCTCGACCGCCAATTCTTCAGCACGCCCCGCCATCAACTCGACAGCGCGCTCAAAAATTCCGATGCGTTTTCCCGGCGAAAGCCAGCCATCGCGATCTGCAAACAGCGCCGCCGCTGTCGAAAGCGCGGTTTCAACAGTTTTCATGTCCGCCACAGCGACATCGGCAATCACGCTGTCGTCGAATGGCGCCGTTACTGATACGACTGCGCCCGTACTTTTTGCGCCAGGCACCATTAGTGGAAAATGTTCCGTCATACCTCCCCCTCGCCGCATTTTCTATTCATTGACAGTAATGCCGAACCGGTATTGCTGAATGAAGTTGTTATCGTTGCAAGCGCTTCACCATACCCTAGCGCCTGCACTTGCGTTTCGGCAATTGTAACCAACGGCTTGGATTCCCGTAACCATCAATCCCGTGATAGGGTCGGGGTAGGTACAATCGGTGCAGTGTCCAGCGCGACATTGCGTGCGTTGAAGCAACCAACCCTGTGAGGATCGATGGCGAACGCACGCCACACAACATTAATGATCTGCATCAACTTTCGCGCCAACAATCTTGTCGATTCCTGCGGTAGACGGGAGAGCGCGCAACTTGCGGACGCGCTGGAATTGGGCATAAAAGACCGCGCCCTCTCCTATGATCTTGTCCGTACCCACTGCATGGGCAAATGTCATATTGGGCCAACAGTGCGCATTGTCCCTGGCGGCCCATTTGTCATGGGAGCGAACGCTTCTGACGCACCCCACATCCTCGACCGGCTCGCCGCCGGGAAAATTGACGAGCTGGCAACGGAATTTCCCTTACCCCCAGATGACTAGGACTCCTCCACTACGAATCCTCATGCTCCTCTTATTTACGACACTCCTGACGTCGTCTGTGGCATTTGTGGCATTCTGCCGCCCATGCAGGAATGCTCGGACTTTGAGCAACGGAAGGATCGGAATCCCACGTCCAGGTCGAGCGCTGCGGAGAGGCGCTGTGCGGAAAGCTCGCTTGGCTTCAAGAGCCAAACAATGAACGCGGCGACCCGAAGCTCGATAAATTTAATAGTGATGATGCGCTAAAATTGCGCCCGATCCTCGGCCTGATGATCATACGAAACTTTGTTGCTGGCACCGATGGCAATTGTTGCAAAGGCAGGATCTATAATCCCGAAGACGGGCACACTCAAGGTTGAGGGATGTTTTCTGATATTTTTCAAAGGACAGATTTGGACACGAGTGGAATAGTTTTTTGCTCAGAAGTTACTAGAATGATGAGTGATGAAGACTAAGCGGCAATGAAGGAGTTGATCAACGCCGTTGCTACCACCGCCGTGGATCTGCCGGAAGGTGACGCCCGCGAGGAATATCTTCGCGAATGGCAGCAGGAAGCTGAATGGGACTGGCGAGACGGCGGAATGACGCCAGTCTCTGCGGCCCGTCATGTAGCGACGCTGGAGTCGCTGATCCGCGAAATGATCAGCGTCCTTTTGCGGCGAAGCAGTTCTTAGGCAGGAAGGATTGATCCCCGTGATCTTGAAATTTGAACCAAAACACACTGAAGCCATTGTGGATATTTTCTACAAGGCGAGCCTTCTGGTTCACCCATTTCTAAATCACGATTTTCTTGAGCAGGAAAAGATCAATATTCGCGAAATCTATCTGCCTAATGTAAAAACGTGGGTTTTTGAAAATGAAGGAATTGTCATCGGCTTCGTATCTCTTTTGAAGAATGACGTGATGGCCATCTTTGTTGACCTTCAACACCACTCCTTAGGATACGCCAAGGCAATGATGGACCACGCTGTTGACGAAGCGGGAGATTTAGAGGTCGTAGTTTTTGAGGAAAACTCAATCGGTCGACAATTTTATGAACGCTGCGGGTTTAAGTTCATGAGTAAATACATTCATGAACCAACACAGCAAATGTGCCATCGACTATCTTATCAACTGGCTGAACTATGATCCACTGCTGCCCATCCGTGATATGCAAGAAGTTAATCTATACCCACCGCTAAAACACTTCCTCGTCCAGCAGGGTTATGAGGTGAAGGGCGAAGTGCAAAATTGCGATGTCGTTGCAGTTCGCAGCGACGAGCCAGTTATGATTGTTGAACTCAAACTTTCAATCAGTCTTACGGTGATCTTACAGGCAGTCGACCGGCTGCAACTTTCGGATAACGTCTATATCGGCGTGCCTAAGGGAATCGCAGTCTTAAAGAAACGGCGCAAACAAACCATTAAGCTTATGCGCATGCTTGGTCTTGGCCTGCTGGTGATTGACCCAGAGGTCACAATCGGCAGCGTGGACGTTTGGTGTGACCCCGGCGACTACAAACCGCGCAAGTCGAAACGTAGAACGCAGCGCCTGCTTGGCGAGTTCATGCACCGCGTTGGCGATCCTAATTCTGGAGGCAGTCCTGCGCGGCGCGGCCTCATGACGGTCTACCGACAGAAGGCGCTCGCAATAGCTGCGCATCTGCAAGAGCACGGTGAGACGAAAGCCGCCGTCATTGCACAATCGCTCACGGAACCAAAAACCCGCGCAATTCTTTACGACAATGTTTACGGCTGGTTCGACCGTCTAGGTAGGGGAGTCTATGCATTGTCTCCGCGTGGAAAAACTGAACTTCCCCGGTGGTTAACCCATAACCAAAATATGGGCTAAAACTACGACCAATAGGTTGAACTACGTAACGTGGATAATTGGAAAACAGCGATTCGAGAACCCATCAGCCTAAATTCTATTTAGGTTTGACCTGTATTTTCTTGCTTTGAAACAGAGGTAATAATCGACCTCTGAACCCATGCTTTGGAAACTACTCCACGGTCACGGACTTCGCTAAGTTACGTGGCTGATCCACGTCCGTGCCTTTGATGACCGCCGTATGATAGGCCAAGAGCTGCACCGGAATGGCGTAGAGGATTGGCGCCACGAATGGATCGACCTTAGGGAGTTCGATCACCGCTGCCGGTTTCACCTGCCGCGTAAATTTGGCAACGCCATCCAAATCGGAAATGAAGATCACGCGACCACCGCGGGCGATGACCTCGTGGGCGTTGCTCGCGGTCTTGTCGAAGAGTGCATCGGAGGGCGCGATAACAATTACTGGCACCCGGTCGTCAATGAGCGCAATTGGACCGTGCTTCATCTCGCCCGCCGCATAGCCCTCGGCGTGGATATATGAAATTTCCTTGAGCTTGAGCGCCCCCTCCAAGGCAATTGGATATGACGTACCGCGGCCAAGGTAGAGAACATCACGCGCTTCAGCGACTTCATGCGCCAGTTGTTCAATCGCGCCATCATGATTAAGGATTTCAGCAGCCTTGCTTGGTACTTCAGTGAGAGCAACGGTGAGATCGGCCTCTCGCTCGGCATCGATTTCACCGCGGGCGCGCGCCGCCGCAACCGCAAGGTAGGCGAGCACGGTGAGTTGCGTCGTAAAGGCCTTGGTCGACGCAACGCCAATCTCAGGGCCTGCGAGCGTCTGCAGAACCGCATCACTTTCACGGGCAATTGTCGATTCCATTGCATTAACGACCGAGATGACGTGCTGACCGCGATCACGCGCGTAGTGCAACGCCGCGAGCGTGTCAGCCGTCTCGCCGGATTGGCTAATGCACAGAGTTAGCCCGCCGTCGGTCATTGGTGGTGCGCGGTAACGAAATTCCGAAGCAACGTCGAGCTCGACCGGAATTCGTGCCAACTGCTCGAACCAATATTTGCCAACCATACCAGCCAGGTAAGCCGTGCCACAGGCAGCGATTGTGATCTTGGGGATCAACGCCAAATCGCACGGAAGTGGCGGCGGCGTTATCGTTCGGTTCTGAGGGTTGATGACGGAATGCAGCGTGTCGCCGATGACCGCGGGTTGCTCGTAGATCTCTTTCAACATGAAGTGGCGAAAGCTGCCCTTGCCGGTTGCTGCGCCCGAAAGGGCGGTCTCAACGATCGGCCGCACGACAATCGCATCCTCGCCACCGTTCCGGATCGTTGCACCGGCACGGGTTACAGAGGCCCAATCCCCTTCTTCGAGATAACAGATACGTTGTGTTAACGGGGCCAGAGCCAACGCATCCGATCCAAAATACATCTCGCCGTCGCCGTAACCGATGGCAAGCGGGCTTCCGCGCCTGGCGCCAATCATCAGGTCATGCTCACCAGTGAATATCATCACCAGCGCGAATGCTCCTTCGAGCTGCGGCAGTGCTGCTGCAACAGCCTCAACCGGGGACATTCCATCCTCTAAGAAGCGTGTGACTAGATGGGCGATGACCTCGGTGTCGGTTTCGGTTTCGAAGCAGTTGCCATAGGGCGCAAGTTCGTCGCGCAATTCCTGGAAATTCTCAATAATTCCGTTGTGAACAAGCGCAACCCGATTGGTGGCATGGGGGTGCGCATTCACTTCGTTGGGGACACCGTGGGTCGCCCAACGGGTGTGGCCGATTCCACTTGAACCACCGATTGGATCGGCGGCGAGCAACACTTCCAGATTGTCAAGTTTGCCCTCGGCGCGCCGACGCTCCACGTGCCCGTTCACCAGCGTGGCAATACCCGCCGAATCATAACCCCGGTACTCCAGGCGTCGAAGGCCGCCTATCAGCGGCCGAGCCACATCGTTGCGTCCGAGGATGCCAACAATGCCACACATCAGCCGGTCTTCCTGCGTTTTGGTCGAGGAGCATTTACGTCTGCGGTTTTTGTTGGTTTAGGCTCGGATTCTTGGCTTGCTGTCGCGCTCTCCACTGTCCCTCTTTCGTCGCGCATCCGCGCCGCGCGTCCGGGCATTTCAGCCTGACGTCCACGGGCGATTGCGAGGGCGTCGTCGCTGACGTCATCGGTTATCACGCTGCCCGCCGCGACGAAGGCGCCATTGCCAATCGTCACTGGAGCGACCAGAGATGAATTCGTACCGATAAACGCACCGGCACCGATGACTGTGCGGTGCTTATCGACGCCGTCATAGTTACAAGTGATCGTGCCAGCACCGATGTTAACACCAGCACCAATCTGCGCATCACCAAGATAGGCGAGATGACCGGCACGCACTCCCTCACCCAGCACCGCGTTTTTCACCTCAACGAAATTGCCGATCCTGCTCCCCGCTCCGATTTTGGCGCCGGGCCGCAGTCGCGCGAAAGGCCCAATCACCGCGTCGTCTTCGATTGCCGCACCTTCAAGATGACAGAATGCACGCACCTCGACGCCATCGCCCAGGGTTACACCAGGACCAAACTGGACATTCGGTCCGATTACCACATCACGGCCAAGCTCAGTGTCATAGCTGAACCAAACAGTCTCTGGAGCAACCAACGTCGCCCCCTCCCCCATGGCACGAGCGCGCCGTAATTGCTGCCAATATGCCTCGACCACGGCCAAATCGGCGCGGCTGTCCACGCCGACAAGTTCCGCTGCCGGTGCCTCAACGACTGCGCAAGCGAGGCCCTGCCCGCGCGCAATGCCAACAATATCGGTTAGATAGAATTCGCCCTTGGCATTGTCGTCGGATGTGGCATCAACCAATGTCATCAGATGAGCCGCATTGACCGCCATGACGCCGGAATTACAGAGGGCGATCTCACGCTGTGCCTCTTCAAGATCAACGTCCTCGACGATGGCGGCAAGTGATCCGTCCGCATCTTGAATGAGGCGACCATAACCGGTCGGATCATCGGGAGAGAAGCCCAGGATCACGATTGCAGCACCACTTTGCCGTGCTTCAATCATGTGCCTCAGGGTTTCGGCTTGAACGAGAGGGGTGTCACCGAAGATAATGAGAACCGACCCGTCGCCGAAAGTGGCAAGGGCGTCACGCGCCGCCTTTACAGCGTCTGCGGTCCCGCGAGGGTTTTCCTGTATTACCGTCGGATGAGGTGCGACGACCGGACCGATTGCGTCCATGCCGGGGCCAACGACGACGACCGTCCGCTCCGGTATCAAGCCAGAAATCAGGTCAAGCGCGTGGCCAATCAACGGCCGTCCAGCCATCTGATGCAGAACCTTAGGCGTGTCCGAACGCATTCGTGTCCCACGGCCCGCGGCCAAGATCACGGCGGCGATATTATGTGTAGTCATGGAGCCAAGCATATGTGGCGATAATGGTCAAAATGAGGTCCGTTCTCGGAGCTTGTTATTGTTAGCTGTCAGTTGTGAAACTGCCACAGGCGCTCTGAAGTCGCCAAGTCACATATTGTTTCGCAGTCTTACGAATCGGGGGGCCAACATGCTGTCAAAAGTATATGTGTTAAATCAATGGGATAAGGAGCGATCCAAGCAATGGCTTTGCAGAAAACTACTCAGGTCGCCTAGACTTATGTCTTCAGGCAGCTTGGTCATGACTTTGGAATGCCGAAGACACTGGTCGAGTCGCGGCAAAATCAACGCCGATAACGTTAGCTGATAACGCCACAGGGGAGATAAGAAAATGGCTGCATACTGGATTGTCCGCATAACCGTCACCGATAGCGAAAAATACGCCGAATACGCAAAACGCGCCGGACCAGCTGTTGAACAGTATGGCGGGCAGTATTGTGCGCGCGGCGGTACCTCAGTCACAAAGGAAGGCCGCGACCACGCCCACAATGTGCTCGTCGAATTCCCGACATATGATGAAGCCGTCGCCTGTTACGACTCGCCTGCATATCAAGATGCCCTATCATACCAGGTCGGCGCTGCCGACCGAGACTTCTGCATCGTGGAGGGAGCCTAGGCAAGCTCGCCCCAATCCTTAGACATTCGACGACTTGACACCTGGCACTAGCCGACCTTACATCTGCCGGCCTTTTCCCAAACTGGATTAGGGCGCGTAGCTCAGCGGGAGAGCATCGCCTTCACACGGCGGGGGTCGCTGGTTCAATCCCAGCCGCGCCCACCAGTCTTTTCAAGGAGTTAGCCTTTTCTAGTTGGGCACTTGTTTCCCTCCAGCAACCAATTAGCAACCACCCGGCTTCATTTCACGCCCTCATTTTGGCCTGAAATGTTGCGGGCACCGCGCCCAGATCGATCCGGGGTCCCCCAGCGCAAGGGGGCACCCCCTATCTCACGATTACCACCCTATATCTCGACTTAATTACTCATCTCGCCTTTCGCCGATGGCAAAATTCACACGGGTTATCCGAAAAATAAATATTAGATTTTTGGGAGCCTTTTGAACAAACCCCGGACATAGCAGCGACGCAGCTTGAAGCCTTGGAAGCATGCTCTCGTCATCGTCGCCTATATCCAGGCCCCACGGGGGGGGGTCAATTGCACAGTGAAACGCCTCTTGCACGTCTCTGAGGGGCTTGGCTGGTGGATTTTCAGGTAACTGGCGAGATCAGCAGAGGGCTAAAGCAAGCGCGCTATAACATAGAGGCAGGGGAACAGGCTCTGCGTAGAAATCGGTGGGGCCTCTACCTACTTGTACGGCTTTATCCAGCTTGCCATTGCATCGCAGAGGGGGGTCGGCATTCCGGCGACCATACACGCCATATCACAACCCGTCGTCGGCAAGAGTATACGCTGTCGACTTCGCATTGTTGCCACACCAGTGGTGAGGGCTGGCAGACATGTAGGCCCATGGCGCTACCAAGCATTAATGTAATCATTGCCGGATTCTACCGCCATTAGGTAAGGTCAATGCAGATCATGTATAGGAATTTGGAATGTGGATTTCGCCGGCTTTGGCTCATGGAATGAGCGGGTCCCACGGCACTTCAGGTGGCGGCAAGGCGCTGCTGCTTCTTATTGCCATTGGCATCACGGTGCTTCTTCTGTCGCACGCCAAGAAAAAATGGCTGGCACGAAATTCCATGCCAAGTGAGGAGTAGTTACGTGCGCATCTCGGCTTCTGATTGGTCCTCTCAATCCAACCGATCTGGAAATACATGGCGATTGTCTGACGCCACAGGCAATAGAGCGGTCCAAACCGCGGCTGCAAGCGGAATCGGTCCGTAACAATGGGGATACAGGGCGCCACCGCGGGAGGTTTCCCACCGCAACGCATCGCCGAGCTCTCCTTCATCAACCGCGAGCAGTAGCAGACCCGGTTCACCCGCACGATGGCGGGCCGCGCTCCCCTCCATCTGATCACGCGTCGATAGGTGAACGTAGCCGTCCCTTATATCTTGAGTCCCGCCCGTATAGGGGACGTCGCTCGCGCTGGCGGCCAACCAGTCTTTTTCATTCGCCAAATGATAGGTCAATGGCAACCCGCTGATTTGTTTGGTTGGTCGCGCCAACACGCCCACGAAGACAACATGCTGTTTTCTTGATACCTCATTGATGGGAGGCCCGGTCCGCAGGCAGTATGTATCTCGTATCGTGGTGATACTCGTCTGTTAACTCGGAGTGGATTACCTGTAGTTGACTACGATTTTTCATATACGCCCAGGCATCCAAAACTCCTTCCATGCCGCCACCACTAGCACTGGTGACCATTTCCACCGCAATCTTCAGTCGGTTGTGACCCATTGGCAAATGTACATGCTCAAAGAAGTCTAGGCGCTCCAGCGCAGCGTCGTCGACCTCGAACAGCTCACCAGACACACGAGACCCGAGGCCTGCCTCAAATATCAAGACTGGCGAAAACCACTCCCCGGCAACGACCAATGGGTAAACTTCACACGTTCGACAGCAGCCGACGAATCGAAGTCCGTTCATCCCGAGTTCGTAGTTGGGAAATCCTCGCTTCAAGGTGCCAAAGACAAAGAGTTGATTCATAGGATTTGATCTTCTGATGTCAGAGGGACTCATAAGCGAGCACTAATTTCTTAATTTTACCAGCCAGAATCGTTAGCAAGCATAGAGAACACGACAACTTTAGGGCGTCAAAAAGCTATTTGAGTATACATCGAAGCGAAAAAATAACTTCTGCATCGTGACACTGGTTGCTGAAGTGAGGAGGCCTAGACCGGGCGCGTGACTTCCGTTAAATTCGCTCGCGATTTCAAGGATACAGGGATAGGTCGGGGATGGGTGTCGCAGTAATTTTAATTTTGGTAGGCGTGGGCTCGGTCGTCTTCCATTTTTGGAGCCCGTGGTGGTGGACGCCGATCGCTTCAAATTGGGGCTTCATAGACGACACCGTAACCATCACGTTTTGGATTACCGGCTTCGTCTTCGTCGCGATCATCTTGTTTATGGCCTATTGCACGTATCGTTTCCGTCATCAGCCGGGAAGGCGGGCGGCCTACGAGCCTGAGAGTAAGAAACTGGAGTGGTGGTTGACGATCCTAACCGCAATTGGCGTCATTGCGATGCTCACACCCGGTTTGTTCGTGTGGAACCAATACATCACTGTTCCCGACGATGCAGTTGAGTTCGAAGTTGTCGGACAGCAATGGCAGTGGGCCTACCGCTACCCAGGAAAAGATGGCGTCATGGGCACCAGCGCCGTGAAGCACATCAACGGCGACAATCCATTCGGCATCAATCCAGACGACCCAAATGGCCAGGACGATATCCTTGTTGAAGGTGATGACTTGCACCTGGCCCTTGGACAGCCGGTCAAAGCGTTGTTGCGCTCAATTGATGTCCTGCATAATTTTTATGTGCCGCAATTTCGCGCCAAAATGGATTTGGTCCCCGGTCAAGTCACCTTCTTCTGGTTCATTCCGACAAGAACCGGCACGTTCGACATTCTCTGTGCCGAGCTTTGCGGGGTCGGGCACCATGTCATGCGTGGCAAGGTCGTCGTAGAAGAAGCAACTGCGTATCAAGCATGGATAGACGAACAGCCAACGTTCGCAAGTTCATTGGCGCGGGCGACGACGCCCACGGGCAAGGGAGTTGATTTGGTATTGCGCGAGCCGAAACTGGAGCCTGCAAAAGACGGATCGGTTCAATGAGCTGCAATCCGTTTGACTGTCACAAATGTTTAGTAAGGAGAGTGTCCTAATGGCCACTGTTGCACCGGACGGCTCGGCGTATGTCCCGCCAGCAGAAATCGAAGAAGTCGACCTTTATCACCCGAAGAGTTGGATAACGAAATACGTC
Organism: Alphaproteobacteria bacterium; assembly: GCA_963693665.1. Classification (GTDB taxonomy): domain Bacteria; phylum Pseudomonadota; class Alphaproteobacteria; order UBA8366; family CAVOAK01; genus CAVOAK01. Next base: position 15,403 of record CAVOAK010000051.1, read on the forward strand.
TTTTGCCAGGACGCTAAGGTCATCGCGATCCAGTATTCGGTCACCGCCGTCTCGATTGGTATGATCGGTTTGGTGATGTCGTGGTTGGTGCGGCTGCAACTAGGTTTCCCGGACAGCTTCTCATTCATCAGCGAGGCCGCCTACTATCAGCTGATCACCATGCACGGGATGATCATGGTCATCTATTTGTTGACTGCGCTCTTCCTTGGAGGGTTTGGCAATTACCTGATTCCGCTCATGCTCGGTGCGCGCGACATGGTGTTCCCTTACCTGAACATGCTGAGCTATTGGATTTATTTGGTTGCAGTGCTTGTGCTCATCGCGAGCTTCTTCGTACCAGGCGGTCCCACGGGAGCCGGCTGGACGCTGTACCCACCACAATCAATTCTCCAAGGCACCCCAGGTTCGGGAGCGGGCATCTTATTGATGCTTATATCGCTCGCGCTCTTCATCGTCGGCTTTACTATGGGCGGGTTGAATTACGTGGTGACAGTGCTGCAGGCCCGCGCACGTGGCATGTCGCTAATGCGCATGCCGCTGACGATTTGGGGAATTTTTGTTGCCACGGTTCTCGCATTGCTTGCATTCCCGGCACTATTTGTCGGCGCAATTATGATGACTTTGGATCGGCTTTTGGGAACCAGTTTCTTTATGCCTGAGATCGTCGAACTCGGCGAACACCTCAAATACGGTGGCGGCAGCCCGCTCCTATTTCAGCATCTGTTTTGGTTCTTTGGTCATCCTGAAGTCTATATCGTTGCCTTGCCGGCTTTCGGCATCGTTTCGGACATACTGGCCGTCCACGCCCGAAAAAACATCTTCGGCTATCGAATGATGGTTTGGGCGATCGTCGCGATCGGTGGCCTCAGTTTTATCGTCTGGGCTCACCACATGTATGTCAGCGGCATGAACCCCTATTTTGGGTTCTTTTTCGCCACAACGACTCTCATCATTGCCATTCCAACTGCCCTTAAGGTCTACAATTGGACCTTGACCTTGTGGCGAGGTGACATCCATTTCACCGTGCCGATGCTTTTTGCCATCGCCTTTATCATCACGTTTGCGAACGGCGGAATTACCGGGTTGTTCCTTGGCAATGTCGTTATCGACGTCCCGCTTTCAGACACCATGTTTGTCGTAGCGCATTTCCATATGGTCATGGGCGTTGCGCCGATACTTGTAATTTTAGGCGCGGTTTATCACTGGTTTCCGCTGATTACAGGTCGCATGTTGCATGAGGGGCTCGGAAAATTTCACTTCTGGGTCACCTTCATTGGTGCCTATTCGATATATTTCCCGATGCACTATTTAGGCTTCCTTGGCGTACCGCGCCGGTACTATGAACTCGGCGAAACAGACTTCATCATCGACTCGGCCCAGACATTAAGTGCCAACATAACAATTGCGGCACTCATCGTCGGTTTCGCCCAGTTGGTCTTCATCTTCAATATTGTCAGGAGCGCCTCTAAGGGCAAAATTTCCGAACGCAATCCATGGCGGGCGACAAGTTTGGAATGGCAGACACCCGAATTTCCACCGGGGCATGGCAACTGGGGAGACGAGCTGCCGGTGGTCTACCGGTGGGCATACGAATACAATCTGCCCGGGGTAGAGCTGGACTTCGTGCCGCAAAATTTAGCGCCGGACCAAGTCGTAATGACCAACGCTAAGCCGGCTGAATAGGGCGGTTTGATGGTACTCCATTTGCCTTTAGCTTCACGTAATTCCGGTATGTGCTGCATGAGTTGTTCAACGACATGAACTTCTTCCAACAGCTTACGGAAAAACCGTGGTTGCCAGAAAGCGACGGTGCTGCGGCCCTTCGCCGTAGACGAACATTTGCTCTCCCTAGAGTATCTCTCGGCCTGCGTGTCTTTCTAACTGTGGCGACGATCATATTTTCACTGATGTTTATTGCCTATGCAGATCGAATGACCTTTCCGGATTGGCGCCCGCTGCATGAGCCGTGGCTGATGTGGCTCAACACAGCGATTTTGTTGTTGAGCAGTTACCTCTTTCGAAAAGCACGGACTGCCGCTGACCATGGTCGGACCGAGCCTGCGAAATTAAGATTGCGGATCGCAGGGTTTCTTTCTTTCGCATTTTTGGCAGGGCAACTTCTAGTCTGGCAACAATTGGTGGCATTAGGATATTTTGCCAAAACGAACCCAGCCAACGCATTCTTTTTTGCTTTCACTGCGTTACACGGCTTGCATCTAATAGGGGGGCTCGTGGCCTGGCGCCGAGCCTGTATCAAAGTTCGGAACGCGCATGACATCGCCGAGGCGCGTCTAAGTATCGAACTCTGCGCAGTCTATTGGCAATTTCTACTCGTGATTTGGTTGGCCATGTTTGGTCTGTTGTTGTTTACGTAAAACGGGACTAGGAGCGCATGACAGAAACCACACTTACCGATTCTGGAGACGGCCAACCGAGGCCTGTCGGCTGGCAGGGTATTGTCGCCGACTGGGGATCCGACCAAAGGGCGTTTAAAAACGTACCTTGGGGCAAGGCTATGATGTGGATTTTTCTCCTCAGCGACACATTCATCTTCAGTTGCTTCCTGATCTCGTACATGACCGCGCGAATTTCCACCGCAACACCGTGGCCGAATCCAAGTGAAGTGTTC
>CAVOAK010000052.1:0-17898 GCA_963693665.1 Alphaproteobacteria bacterium
ATAATCTCGGAAAGAAAAAAACGAAGACAACAAGGAGGTCGAGGAGGAAGTACTGACTCCCTCTGACCTCGACGACGCCACCCATTCTGAAATGCGCTTGTTGTATCGGGAATCGGTAGATGCCGTCTTTTTTGTAAAATCTCAGCAGTGGAAAACCGTCGGCGCAACACTGCTCCTCTATCTCGTCTTTCTCGCCATCGCGCGGTTCATTTCAAATGATCCATTTCTTATCAAAGGCCTAGGCGCGATCGTTTTAGTCGCAACCCCACCCGCACTCGTCATTCTGCTTTTTTATCAACTTTGGCAAAATACCGAGCGGCACAAGCTGGAAAGTATTGAAACCCTGTTTTCCAGCCAATTTCGCAAAATTAGAGCGATCAAGTCACGGTCGAAAGCCAATATTATTCGCTACCTTCTTCTCGTTTTCATGATGACACTCGTTGTCCTCGCCGGCACCGTAAGTTTCTTTACCCTGCTAGAGCTGTAGAGCCAATCGACGCTTTTCGGATTTGCCGCGTGTCACCGCCCTAACCGCCAAACGCCTACGGTCGAAACGGCGTGACGTTTACAACTCCACCGCATGCCTCCAGCAGATGGCCTTCTGGAATTTCAATCCAATCGCCGACTTCTGCGTCCAACGGTTCCGACAGAACGAGAACCGCCTCGTCGCCAGCGCTGAACTGCACATGCCTGTCAATGACCTGTATAGCGCCGCCCGTGCCGTAGTAGAGAGTCGGTGATTGGTTGTCGCTTGAGTATCTCAGCGCATAAATTCGGTCGCCATCGGCGATAGCGGCAGTTATCCGCAGCGGCTCATCGGTTCCTGATTTTTCCATCACGTCTTGAACTTGGCCGACTGTTCTTGCCAGAGCTTTGCGAACGTCGCCCGCAAGACCGTTGCCGTAGGCGAGAAGAAAAAACGCCTCGCTATCGGTCGTACCGGACCGCTTGCGGAAAATTTTATCCGGTATCATTTGCTCCAGTTCGCGGCGAATCGAGCCATAGCCGCCAATGCGCCCGTTATGCATGAACATGACGCGATCCAGGCGAAACGGATGGCAGTTTTCGCGGCTCGTCGATGTACCGGTCGACGCTCTCACATGAGCAAAGAACAATTCGGACTGTATCTGCTCAGCCAGGCTTAGGAGGTTCGCATCATTCCAGGCAGGCAACGTATCGCGAAATATTCCTGGATATGCCTGCTTCCCATACCACCCGAGCCCAAAGCCATCACCGTTTGTCGGCACGATACTTTGTGTCGCTGCCATGCTTTGGCGAATGAGTGAATTCTCCGGTTTGAAGAGAAGCTCATCAAGCAGCAAAGGGGGGCCGGAATAGGCGAGCCAGCGGCACATGATTACTTAATTTTCAAAATGAGAGACTTCGACAAGTCGTCGGGATTGTGATTTCAAATCGTAGAAATGATAGTTGCTCATTAGCCTTCCGTTGAGGCGCAAGCTGATTACTCTTTGCCTGTCCTTTGGAACTCCCGTGATATGGATATGATCCGGATTCGGCACAAACGTTGTGACTGAGCTTGGAGCGAGAAGCACGATTCCACCCGACTGCAAGTCAATTTTTTCGCCGCCGTCTATTATATTCCCAGCCGGGACGTAGCTCCGCTCCTCCAAAACACCTTCCAGGACAGAGACAACGCCCCAGGTTCCATGGTCATGGATGGGTGTCCATTGTCCGGGCCGCCAGACGAGCGCAAAGAGAGAAACACCATCGGTGTCGCCCAGATGAATTGCGTCGCGTGCGTATTTCGACGGATCATCACGTTTTTGCTCGTCGGTTAACAGTCCAGATCCAGCCGCGGCCAGGTCCAGCATCAATGGCGCAGCTGCGGCGACACATTGCCCCGCATCACCGCACGCTCCGGTCAGCGTGTCGCAGGCGGAAACAAGATTAGTTAGTCTATGATCCATAACTAAGTTCTGCCGTTCGCCATCTTGCGCAAATGATCGCCGCAAATAATTGCCTACGCAATTTGCCATTCTAGATGACAAACGACTTTCGACAATGGCGATCAGTCCATACCCAAACTATTTTCGCGGCGAATATTTCCTAATGACGCCCGTCCGCCAACTTCAGGGAATCGGGATGCCGTCTTAGTCTGCCCATCGACCAGACCCCGAATACCGGACCCAGTGCCAGGATCGCAAACGCCACGCCCCATCCTGTCTGCGCGACGAGCAACGGCATGAGATGAATGGTAATCAATGTCAGTAGAAACCCCGAACAGGTTTGAACCGTCAGCATGGTCCCAACCAACTGGGGATCCGATAATTCAGCCACACTCGCCGAAAATTGAGCGGAATCCGCGACGATCGACACTCCCCAAATCACACAGACAATCGTCAGTAGAATCGGATTGGTCCCAAACATGAATCCAACGAACATCGCACATGTCCCGCTAACCGCCATCGCTGTCATTGTGGTCGTGGTGCGCCCATAACGATCGGCGACGAAGCCTCCCGCGACACATCCCAATGCGCCACCGACGCCGATCGAGAGGAACGCCGCAATTCGCGCCCAAATCTCGGGGTCGCTGGCAACGGTGAGACGGAAGCTCGCGTCGAGAAATACCGGGAGCCAAGCCCACATGGCATAAAGCTCCCACATGTGGCCGAGATATCCGAAATTTGCCAGCCGCAGGGATCGCGAAGAATACGCCTTAACGAGAATTCGTGGATCGAACGGCGGTGGCGACGCCATCTTAGGTCCCAACTCAACCAGATTAACGAGGAACGCGGCCCCAAGCGCGACCAGGGATGCCAACCCGATCGTGAAGCGCCAATTGACACCGCCAAACGCGTTAAACAAATGAGGCGCGGCAGATCCCAATGTGAGGGCGCCCACCAGGACCGCGACCAAAAGACCGAGATCTCCTTTCGCCCAAGTGCTCGCAATTTTCATTCCCACCGGATAGACACCGGCCATGCAGGCACCAGTAACAAAGCGCAATACGACAACGATGAACGACGTCGGCTCGACCAACAGAATCATCCCGTTGGCAACAGCCGCGACTAACGCCGATACCATGAAAAAGCGCCGCGGATCGATCCGGTCAGCGAGAGTTAGTATTGCACTGACAAGGGTCCCGACGACAAACCCCGCCTGAACGGCGCTTGTAAAAAAGGACGCCTGGACCGCGCTCAGGCCATATTCCGCTGTTAACGATGGAACCACTGCTGACGCTGAGAACCACAACGCCATAACCGGAACGACGCACAGTGCCAAAATGGTAAGCGAAAACAGCTTTGACTTCACAGCTTCGACTTCATTGAATCAATAATTCCAAACCGCGTCACTCGGCAATAGTAGACGCCACCGACGGCGCAGCTTTCTTCGCCCTGCTTTCACGGTAAGCGATAAATGAGCCGCGAACAGTGACCCGGATTCGCTGCAATGGGAAGCCACAATGCCTAAATTTAAAGCGATTCACACCCGCAGTCGAACTAGCCACAGGCGCCCTTACAACACTATGCTCGGGCGCATGCGCTGGTTTATTTCAATATCGGTGATAGTCGTGTTGGCAGCCTGTGCGCCGATGACGCCACCGCTGCGCGGCCAGGCCCAGCTCTATTACAAGGCTAAGGAACTTATTCCCTGGGTCAGCCATCAGACTGGCTATCCGGTAAAGCCGGCGCCGAACTGCTCAGTATCTACGCGGCCTATGACGGAGAGCGGCAATTGATCGGCCTCGGGCCCGATTGGTGGGGCAGCACACCTCTCGATCAGCCCGCCCTCGTGCACGAACTAACCCACCATCTTCAGGCGGGAAACGCCGTTGCGCCGACATGCATCCGCGACCAGGAAATCGAGGCCTACAAAACCCAGCTGAAATACCTCGCCGAGTTTCACTCCAGCGCCAGCGATGCCAGGCTCTCTGTGGAGGGGCCGTATACCCTCCTGATCGATGGCGACTGCGATGCTGGAAGTTTGACTAAGTGAGCATCGCTTTGACGACCGCCGTTCCTGACACCCCGTTAAACGCCGGGCGCTCGCACACGCTTCGGGATCTCTGTTTACTCGTTGACGTACTCGTTTTGTTCGCCACCGCGTGCGCGCCGATAATGCAAACCCCCCTCGATGATGCGCTTGAACTGAATGCCAATGAGCTGATCGCCTGGATCGCTGCGAACACGCGCTACCCCATCGTAAAACCCCCAAAGATTAAGATTGTGGCGACGCTTCCGAATAGCCGAATCAACTTCGGCGGAAGAAGCCTGATCGCCGCCTACAATTACGACACCCAAATTCTTTATTTAAAGCAATGTTGGAGCGGTGAGATACCGCAAGACAAAGGCACGTTGCTCCACGAATTACTCCACCACGCCCAGGTCGTCAGCGGTATCGGCCCGACCTGCATCCGCGAGCGCGAGATCGAGGCCTACGCTACCGAGCTCAGCTACCTCCGCGAAAACCACTCAAATGACTGGGACTGGTCCCCCGGTTTGAAAGCAACCTTGCTCGCGGTACCATGCAATTAGATGACAGAGGTATGTAATTGCGGTGTTCTTCCCATGGCCGCAGGCCCACGTTATCGTCTTGCCAATTCTACAGGGTCATACAACGAGAACCACATGAGCGACATCAGTGCCTTTGCACGCGCAAGAGACGCCTACCTGCTGGTCCCCGGCAACTTCCGCGGCATGGCGTCCATGGTGATCTCCGGGCTTTTACTGATGACGTCTTTCGGCATGGCGCGGCACATGCTGGTGGACATACATCCCTTCGAGGTCGCCTTTTTCCGCTCATTCTTCGGCGTACTCTTCATCATACCCTGGCTGATGCGGCAGGGGCTGGTTCCCTTCAAGACCAAGCGGCTGCCGCTTCACCTCCTGCGCAGCACGATCCACGTCGCCGGCGTGCTTGCCTTCTTCGTCGCGCTGAAGTTGATTCCGTTGGCAGAGGCGACGGCTTTGTTCTTTTTCGCGCCTATCATCAGCACCGCTCTGGCAGCGATATTCCTCCACGAGGTCGTCCGCCTGCCGCGCTGGGCGGCGGTCGCGCTTGGCTTTTGTGGCATGCTGGTCATCGTCCGGCCCGGGTTTGACGAAATCGAACTCGGAACGATACTGGCACTGGCCTCCTCCGTCTCGGCCGGGGTCGGCATGCTGATCATGAAAAACCTTGCCCGCACCGACAACGCGATCACGATCACCGTCTATGTCACCTGCCTGATGTCACCGATGTTGCTGGTGCCCGCCGCCTTCTTCTGGACCTGGCCGAGTTGGGTGGCGCTTGGATGGCTGGCCACCATCGGCCTCAGCGCGATCATCGGCCAATATCTGACCGCAACCGCCTTTAGGGTGGCGGAGGTCAGCGTCGTCACACCGCTGATGTTCCTGCAACTGATCTGGGCGTCGTTGATCGGTTTCGTCTTCTTCGGCGAGCTCCCCGACATCTTCCTCTGGATCGGCGGATTGATGATTTTCGCCAGTGCCGCCTATCTGGCCTACCGGGAACGGACTGGTGGCAGCGCGCCCACTGAAGTAAAAACAGGCGCTGCGGCCTAATCCAGTTAAGGAGGCTTGCTAGGGAGACGCGTTCCATGGATTCAATCAAGATCGTCGCCGGCCCGTTTACCTTTCAGGCCACCCTTAATACAGCTGATACGCCGAAAACCTGTGCTTGGTTCCAAGACCAACTGCCCTATCGGAGCAAGGTCATTCATGCACGCTGGAGTGGCGAGGCGGTGTGGATTCCGCTCGCCGATCTCGCGACCGGTCTCGAATATGAAAATCACACGGCCTATCCAGCTCGCGGCGATATCCTACTGTATCCCGGTGGCATAAGCGAAATCGAAATCCTGTTTGCCTATGGCAGCAGCCAGTTTGCCAGTAAAATGGGCGTGCTGGCCGGTAACCATTTTCTGACCATCACGGAAGGCCGCGACCAGCTCGCTGAATTTGGCAAACTTGTATTGTGGCAAGGGGCGCAGGACATCATATTCAGCGCGACTTAAAGAAGGACAAACGACCCATGCATTTTAGCGATACGATTGTCGTCGACGGCAGTTCGATGGAGCTGATCGTCGCCCAGCCCGACGGAGAGGGACCGTTTCCGGAGCTCCTGATCGGTATGCACAACCCGGCGCATGCGAGCTTAGCTGCTGACGAATTCACAATCGCCACAGCAGAGCGATTTGCCGCCGAAGGTTACGTTTCCTTAACACCAAACCCCTACAACAGTTGGCCAGCCGACGAGCCTATAGCGGAGAAGCGGGAGAAGCTCAACGACCGCCAGATCGTTACAGATCTCAGCGCGGGCCTTGCCCATTTGAGCGCCATGAAAAACGTCGATTCCGCCCACCTCGGCATCACCGGCTACTGCTTTGGTGGCATGCTGTCCTAGCTCGGCGCGGTCCACAACCCGACGCTAAAAGCCTGCGCCATGTTTTGGGGCGGCGGCATCAATGCGGGCAGGCCAGAGGGCAGCCAGCCGCCGATCGAACTTGCTGATCGCATGCCTTGCCCGGTCATTGGCTTTTTTGGCAACGACGATTCCAGGCCGTCGCCTGCCGATGTGGACGAATACGCTGCGGCTTTGGAAGCTGCCGGTAAAACGTTTGAGTTCCACCGCTACGACGGAGCGGGTCACGCCTTCCAGAATTTCACGAGCGAGGAACGCTACCGCAAGGAGGCATCAGACGATGCCTGGGCAAGGATGCTCGCCTTTTTTGCGGCGAACCTCAAAGGTGCATCCTCCGCAGCGGGATAGTCACCATGCTTCAAACCATGCTCATCATTGACGACTTCTTTGCCAACCCAGAAGAGGTGCGCGAACAAGCCTTCAAGCTGACCTACCCACCGACCCATGAAGATGATCAGTTCGGCGGTCGCACATCCGTTGAGGTCATGTTACCGGAGGATTCGGACGAGGGTTTCAGCCAAATTCCCGTGAACCCGTAAGGGACAAGGGTAGCATCGCGCACGGGCATTGCCGTTTTTCGATTTCGACGAGCGTGTGTCGCGGCGAAGTTCATGTTGATCCGGGATGTGCTTGGTCTGGCGTCATTGGCCTGACCCTGGACGAGCATTGCCAGGGCGGCACCGAATTCTTCCGCCACAAGCACTATGGTACCGAGCGCGTGCCGCTCAGCGACGAGGAGGCAAGGAAGGTCTATTCCATGGACAGCCTCGATGAGGTCTATGAGAAAATTATCAGGCAGCAAGGCAAAGACCGGAGCCTATGGGAGTGTACTCATATATTACCGTTAAAATTTAACCGCGCCGTATTTTTCCGGCCCTGGCTGTGGCATGCCGGGGGTGTCGACTTCGGCGATACCATTGAAAACGGTCGTCTTACACAAATTCTGTTTTTTGAATCGGCGAGAAAACCGAATCAATCCTAGGCAATGTCCAGTTTCGAGGATGGCCTGCGTCCAAAATCGCGAAAAAGGTCAAAGATTAATTGCATTTGTCGGTCTCACACGCTTCGATAGGCAGAGGCGTCAGCGAAGATGTTGGCGAAGGCGTTGGGAAGATTTAATGCGGGATAGCGATAGCAACGAAGATTGCCTCGCTGCCCTTGCCTTTGGGGGGGCAAAATATGAAGTCGACGGGCTACAACAAGACCAACAATGCAGAGCTGAATGGTTGGATCGCTGAAATAGCAGCACTCTGCACTCCCGATCAAATCTATTGGTGTGATGGCTCCCAGGAGGAATACGACCGTTTGTGCCAGGAAATGGTTGGCGCCGGCACGCTCATCAAACTTGATGAGAAAAAACGATCAAATTGTTACCTCGCTCGCTCACATCCAAGCGATGTCGCCCGTGTTGAAGATCGCACATTCATTTGCACGCCCACACCAGACGAAGCGGGACCGACCAACAATTGGGTGGAACCGTCGAAAATGAAGGAAGTTTTGACCGGCATCTTCAGCGGCTGCATGCAAGGCCGCACGATGTATGTCATGCCCTTTTCCATGGGACCGCTCGGTTCGGCGCTCTCCCATATCGGTGTGCAGATTTCCGATAGTCCGTATGTCGCGGTTAGCCAGCGCATTATGACCCGGATGGGCAAAGGCGCACTTGATACACTTGGCGACACCGGCAAATTCATACGCTGCCTGCACTCAGTCGGTCTGCCGCTCGATGATGGCCAGGCCGACGTTCCCTGGCCTTGTGAGCCAAGCACCGACAACAAATACATCGCTCATTTTCCTGAAGAACGGTCGATCTGGTCCTACGGGTCCGGCTACGGTGGAAACGCTTTGTTGGGCAAGAAATGTTTCGCGTTGCGGATCGCCTCGGCAATGGCAAATGAAGAGGGTTGGCTGGCCGAGCATATGCTGATCGTCGGCTTGGAGAGTCCAGCCGGTGAAAATACGTATATCGCCGCTGCCTTTCCGAGCGCCTGCGGGAAAACCAATCTGTCGATGATTGTTCCACCCGATGATCTCGACGGTTGGAAGGTCAGAACTGTCGGCGATGATATCGCGTGGATTCAGCCCTCCTCGGATGGGACCTTCCGGGCGATCAACCCCGAGGCAGGTTTCTTTGGCGTTGCTCCGGGGACATCATACGAGACAAACCCGAGCGCTATGGAGACGCTGAAGGCCAACTGCATCTTTACCAATGTGGCGCTGACCGACGACGGCGATATTTGGTGGGAGGGCATGGATGGCGCGCCGCCGGCCCATGCCATTGATTGGCAAGGCAACGACTGGACACCAGATGCGAACCGTCCCGCCGCCCATCCCAATGCACGCTTCACCGCCCCTGTAACCCAATGCCCGTCTTTCGACCCGGCGTGGCATGATGCGAAGGGTGTCCCGATCTCGGCTTTTCTGTTTGGCGGGCGCCTCTCCAAGACATTCCCGCTGGTCTACGAATCGCTCGATTGGGAACACGGCGTGTATATGGCCGCAACCATGGGGTCCGAGGCGACAGCGGCGTCGTTCAATCAGGCCGCCATTCGCCGTGATCCCTTCGCCATGTTACCGTTCTGCGGTTACAACATGGCTGACTATTGGGCGCACTGGTTGCGGATCGGCCAGCGGAACAGCGCCAAGCCGCCCCACATCTTCCGCGTAAACTGGTTTCGCAAAGATGCGAACGGCAAATTCATCTGGCCGGGCTTCCGCGAGAACATGCGTGTCTTGAAATGGGTCGTCGACCGCGTCAACGGCGAAGCCGATGCAGTCGAGGTCGCCTTTGGTCTGACGCCCCGCTATGAGGATATTCAGTGGGGAAACTCTCAATTCGGCAAGGCACGCTACGAAAGTGTGATGGCGTTCGACAAAGCAGACGGCCTCGCTGAAGTGGATGAGGTCAAAGAGCATTTCGACCAGTTCGGCAGCCATTTGCCCGCCGAGATGGAATCGCAGCGCCTCGCCTTTGCTGCCCGCCTGAAGGAAACCGCGTAGCCTCGCATCTAGAGCTAAGCCTGCATCTAGTTCGGGTCACCATCAGGACGGCGAGCGACGAGCATAGGACCGCAAATTCCAACAAACAAAATGAAGGCCGCAATCCATGCGATTGCCGCAGCAGTCAGCAGAGAAGTGTACGTCTCATTCGACAGAGCGGAGCCGACGCGGAGGAAGGCCGCGAGCGTGACAAGCAGGTAAGCCATGACAAGGCCGATCCCTGCATGAAGTGTGCGGCCTGTATGCCCCAGAACCACACGGCTCATCACCGCAAGAATCATCGCCCCCATCGCGCCAACCGTCAACGCATGCAGAGCAGCGGTTTGCGAAATTCCGGCAACCCGTTGCTGACTGCGAGCAGCGTCAGGCCCACGGGTATCCACAGGTAGCCTATGTGCATGACCACGAGCAGAGGCTCACGAATTGAGGCGTGACCACGCCAACGGGTTAAGTGAAAAAAGTTGAGGATTGCTGCGAACCCAATGCATGCAGCGGCGATAGCGCTCTCAGGTGCGACAGTCCAATAGCCAAGCGCAAGCAACGTTACGATGACGGCCACATGGTCAAAATTTTTGAAAGCTGCAGGAAACTTTTCCGCACCGCTCTTCGCGAGCCAGTTCCTTGTGAAGCTCGGATTGATCCGCCCGCCGACGAGCGTGATAAGAACGACCACCACACCAATTGCTAATCGCCTTGCCAATCCATCGCTATCGCTTATGCCGACGATCTCGGCATGAAACAGCGCGTTACAAGCTAGGAGGAGTGTGATTACAAGGACAATTGGCAAGTTACGCCAGTTGCCGGCCCGCAACAATCTCACGCAGCATGACCGCAGCCAACACGAAGAGAAACGACAGGTCGATCAGCGCCGAGGGCCAGACGCCAATGACTCCCGAGATAACGACGGCAGCGCGCCCGGCCAGCCAAAGCAAGACAAGGCCGAACAAAGGCAAACCGCGAAGTGGCAACTGGCCCGTCCAGTTGGGGACTGCCGTCAGCAAAAATTCTGCAATCGCGGCCACCACATACCCGAAGAGCATTTCATGAAAATGCCATGAGACCGTGTCGAATGCGGTCGGCAGTTCAATGCGAACCTTGAATCATCTCTATGGAAAGTGCCAAGGCAATGGGCGCCCAAATTCCTGCGAGCAAGAAGAAAGGTCGGAAGCCGTCTGCAAGTACCATCAGACCGCTGTATCGGTGATCGCGTGGGTTTCGTGTTTGATCGTTATGTGTCATCGCGTGCCACGACCATATCTTGCTGAGTTGGCAAGTATACACCTTCGAGAGCCGGCTCAGTCGACTTGAAACGCGCGTAACTGTGTCGTGCCGTCGCGGGTGACACTTCGCACAAAATATGGGAAACGTGAGGCGCTCCTGTCATGCCGTCTGAAATGTTGTCGTTCCTACTGGGCTTTGCTTCAAAACCGCGGGCGAAAATTAGCCTTCCTTCTCCACACTGTTGGAATTTAGTACATGGATACAACGCGACGAGAATGGATTCTCAACCTGGCGGCTGTTGGCATTGTCCCCATAAGTCTTCTCGGCGCTGCCACGGCACAGGACCGAACACAGCGAACCATCGACATTCGAATTCGGCATCGCACGGTCATCAGCCCGGCAAACGCAATCAAGGTGACGGAGGGTGAACTCTTAGAACTTCGTTGGACAAGTGACGAGCAGGTGGAAGTACACCTACACGGCTATGATGCGGAGTTCACCGTCAAGGCCGGCACCCCCCACAGCGTCGTCATCGACGCACTTACAACAGGCCGATTCCCGATCACGGGTCACGGTTGGGGCACCGACGGCCACGCCCACGCCCACGGAGCTCTGATATATTTTGAAGTTCATCCAAATTAGCCCGCTGGCCAGCGCCAAATATCGACCATTCCTTGCTCTGATTGTCGAATTTTTGCTGGCCGTCAATTGGTCGACTGATGCTCAGGCTCATGCTTTTGGCGCACGCTATGACCTGCCGCTACCACTGCAGTTCTACCTCATCGGTGCAGGCGGCGCGGTCGCGCTTTCATTTGTAATAATGGCCTTGGTTTTCCGCTCCTCGACCAGCGAAATTGGCTTGTCGCGAATTGACCTGGAACGCTATTGGCCAACGCGATTTTCGTCGCTTTTCCCGGTGACTGCTGTTCTTCAAACAGTGTCCGTTTGCATTTTTCTATTGATTCTTTTCGCCGGCTTCTTCGGGACAAATGAAACGCTGGAGAACTTCGCACCTGCCTTCGTATGGATTATCTGGTGGGTTGCGTTCGCGTATGTGGCGGCGCTGATCGGCAACTTCTGGCCAGTCGTAAATCCTTGGAAAAACGTGTACGAGATGGCGGAATACCTAACCCGTCGTTGTGGACTGCAACGCCAGTTCGACTTCGGCCTTTCATACCCAACTTGGCTAGGGGTCTGGCCCGCCGTCGGATTGTTCGGCATTTTTGCCTGGTTCGAGCTGATCTACGAGGCGGCGAAACAACCCCAGACTCTTGCAGCATTCATCCTCGCCTACTCGATCATAACCTGGCTCGGCATGACGGCGTTCGGCCGTGAGCAATGGCTCTCCAAGGGCGAGGCTTTCTCACTCGTGTTTGAAATATTTGGCCGCTTCGCACCAATTGGCAAGTCTCACAAATGGCAGCTCAGACCCTACGCCAGTGATTTAATCGTCGATAAACCCTGCAGCCCTTCCATGATCGTTTTCATACTTCTTATGCTGTCCACAGTGGCATTTGATGGGTTCAAGGAGACGCCACAGTGGATCGAACTCTTGCGATGGGCCGCACTTGATCCTTGGTTAGCGCCCCTGCGATTATTCCTCAACGATATCGGCGTGGATTTTTTCGCCGTCTTCTCGACCGTGATGCTGGTTCTCTTTCCGCTGACATTTTTTTCGGTCTACTTGGCAACTTGCGAAATCGCAAATGAGGTTTCAGGCGGCCGCCACAGCAGCGGTGAATTTTCCGGACTCTTCATTTATTCACTGGTGCCCATCGCGATTGCCTACCACCTAGCGCACTACCTCTCATATTTGTTGATCTCGGGACAACTCATCATCCCCCTTGCCTCAAATCCCTTCGGCTACGGCTGGGACCTGTTTGGCACTGCCGACTATCGCACCAACATTGGCATTGTCGGCGCCAAGTTCGTTTGGTTTGCAGCTGTCGCGGCAATTGTAGCCGGCCACGTCTTTGCGGTCGGCGTAGCACATATCGTCGCTGTGAGAAACTTTGATACCGCAAAATTAGCGCTTCGAAGTCAGTATCCGATGCTGGCTCTGATGGTCGGCTATACCATGGTCAGCCTCTGGATATTTTCCCAACCAATCCTTGAGAGCCCCGCTTACCAGACCTTTCGAGAACCGAGTGGGTTTGCGTCACTCCAACCACAAGGGTCAGCAGAAACCTGCTTCGATATGAGGGCAGGCGAAATAATCGAGTACGACTTCCAGTCAGAACTCCCGGTCACTTTCGACATCCATTTCCATGATGGATTCGACAATCAGTTCCCCGTTGAGCTGGCTGGTATTACCGACCACAAGAACAAATTTACCGCGAATATCGACCAAGTGTACTGCCTGCTGTGGACAAACCACACGGAGTCCGCGACGACGCTTTCCTATGCCGTTGGACGGCAATAGGTCCGGAGAACAATTTATTCTCGGCGGCGATCACTGCTACGAGGCCAGTTTGCCTTCCCTCTTCGCCCAGATTTCAAGCGGCACGAGCACCTCGGAATCACGGCGAAAGACAACCAGCGAATCGTTGAGAGCGATGCGCCAGCCTTCTGGCGTGCGGACGAATTCGACTCTGCTATCGGTCAGCCGGTGCGGGCCTTCAAACGGTAACGGCCCCGGCGCGGTCTCGAATTCGGCGTCGCCCGAATAATAAAGTGTGTGGTAGTCGTGGAGCACCGCATGATCCTGGTCGACGACGGTGACGACCGCATTCGTCATCACGTGGCGGATCGTGCCCGTGTCGAGCGAGGCGTGGAGGGCGGCAAGCAAGGCCTCCCGCCCGCGTAACCTTACACCATGTGACTGCCAATCACAGTCTGGCGTAAAAAGCGCCACGGCCTCAGCGAATTCGCGTCGATCCGCATGACCCAGATAGAGGCACATGACCTTCTCGCAGACCTGTTCGATCAACCGTTCTTGGTCACGAATCATAGCTGTGCCGCACAGATCGCCTTGCCACTCTCCTTAGACCAGGTCTCCAGAGTGACCGGCTCGTCCGGATTACGCCTAAAGATCATCGACGAGCGCCGCTTGGCGATTCTCCAGCCGTCGGGCGTGCGAACCAACTCGGCATAGGCGTCATGGGTGCGGTGCGGACCCTCGAATTCAAACGGTCCGTCCTGTTCCTCGATACGAGCGCCGGCGGTGTAGTAGAGCGTGTTATACGAGCGTGCCGTTGCATGATCCTCGTCGATCACCGTCACTAACGTATTGGTCAGGACATGCCGGATGGTATCGCTGCCAAGTGATTTCTGTAGCGCTTCGAGCATGTCTTCGTGGCTACCGACGCGCAAACCCATCACCTCCCAATCGACATCTGGCGTAAACAACGCCGTCGCCTTTTCATACTCCCGCTGATCCACATAGTGGTAGTACTGGCGTAAGGTTTTCTGGACATCCCACTCGATACCCTGTTCGGTCTCTCTATCCATTTGCATCCTCCTGATTTGTAGCAGCCGTCATCAACGGACCACCGTCTTTTCTTCTTTCTTGGCCCTAGTCTTTACCGGCGTCAGCCCAGGTATGGAGTGGCAACTTTTCCGATGGATCACGCTTGAACACGGCTTCTCCGCGCCGTTTTGAAATACGCCAGCCCTCGTCCGTCCGGGTGAATTCATCCGCCTGTTCGACGATCTGCGTTGCTGTCCTAAAATCGATGGGTCCGTCATGCTGATCGTAGCGTATGTCAGGCGAGCTATAGAGCGTGTTATAGGCAGTAGCCTTGGCATGATTCTCGTCGATCACCGTGACGACGACGTTGGTCAGCATATGGCGGATAGTGCCTGCACCAAGACCGCCGTGGAGTCCCTTGAGAATCTCATCGCGGCCATCGAGCTTAACGCCGAGCCCGAGCCAATCGACGTCAGGCGTAAACAACAAAATCGCCTCGTCATACTCGTAATGGTCGACGTGTTTGTAGTAGCGGCGCATGAGCTTCTGGCACTCCCACTCGATTAGCATTTTCTCGGTCTCATCCATGAATTTGTCTCCCCTCCATCGCCGAAATTATTTGCTGTCACGGGTTAGTCGCGTGTCGCCAATCACCGACCAGGCGACGTCCGGCGTAAATATCTGGACGGCCTGATCATATTCATAGACGTCCACATGAGCGTAATACCGGCACACGACCTTCTGGCATTCCCCCTCGAAGGTGCGTTCCTGCACGGAATGTCAGCAAAAATCAGTTGAACATGTACTCGCGCAACGCCTCTGCTTCGGAGGCAATCTCTTCCAGCCTGTATTTCACGACGTCGCCGATGCTGACGATGCCCACAATTTTATCATTCTCAACAACAGGCAGATGGCGGATCCGCCATTTCGTCAAAATGGACATGACCTTCTCAATGCTATCGCCTGGTGTGCAGGTCTGCACCGTCGTGGTCGCCAGATCACCGACAGACAGGTCCAAGGCCTCTGGACCACGCTCAGCAAGCGTCCCAATGATATCCCGCTCGGAGATAATGCCAAGAATCTTGGAGCCGCCGTCGGTCAATACCAGCGCGCCAATTCCCTGATTCTTCAGCGTTTGAATGACGTCGCTAATCTTGTCATCAGGCCGCACAGTACTCACGTCCGCACCCTTTGATTGAAGGATCGACGCAATAATCATTGTGTGACTCCCCGTCGAACAAGCCGGGTTTCACGACGTGGATGTCCTGCAGAGGGAACACATTTAACGCCTGCCCAACGCAGTCACCCTGCGCCGCCCCCAACGGACCCAGGACCTGTCGATCAATTCCGATGAGCTTGGATCAGCTTGACGCAATGGGTCAAGTGTCTTTAAGCGTGCGAACTGTCTCACCGCATCGTCGGCAACGGTCACAATTGGTGTGCGTTGTTGTCGCGGGCCTATTGTTAGGTTCCGGAAGACACCTTACTTCGATGTAGGTGCCTTGCCTTCGCTCTCTGACCAGTTTTCCAACCCCATCGGCTCGTTGGGCCGCCTGAAGACCAGTCGTCCGCCCTCACGCGCTGCGATTTTCCATTGTCCGTCGACGCGTTTCAGTCTGGCAAATCCATCTCCAAAACGGTGTGGCCCATCGAAGGCCAGCGGCTTATCACGGTCCTCGATGCGGCCTTCACGGGAGTAATAGATCGCATTGTAGGCCCATGACTCGGCGTTATCTTCGTCGATCACAGTAACAATCATGTTTGTTAACACGTGACGGATAGTGTCGTCGCCGAGGCTGCCATGGAGCGCCTCTAGGATTTCTGCGCGACCCTTCAGGCTGAGGCCCATCACTTTCCAGACTGCGTCCTCGGTAAATAGCTGCACAGCTTCGTCATACTCGTGATGATCCACGTGATGATAGTATTGCCGAATGGTCTTCTGGCAGTCCCATTCGATGCCGCGTTCCTGTTTTCTATCCATCCTAATAACTCCCTGTTCCTAACCCTCTTGCGGCGCATCAAAGCCGCGCCAGCACCCCCGAGTCAACGGCTAACACAGTCAAATAATCGCCGCGTACTACCGCCTCGACAAGCCCATTTCTCACCACATGGCGACGGTCGGCGCTATTCACCCTCAGCAGCGTGCTTCCGCGTTGATAGCCACTCTTGACTTCGGGTTTATGTGGACATGTTATAGACTTCAAATTGGGAACCGGATCGAGGAGAATTCAACATGGATGCAGATGAAGAACGCGGCATCGAATGGGACTGCCAGAAACTTGTCCGTCAATATTATTCGCACGTAGACCAGCGCGAGTTCGACATGGCCGTCCAATTGTTCACGCCGGATGTTGAGTGGTATTCAATGGGCGTTAATCTGCATAGTCGTGATGACATTTTAGAGGCTCTAAAACCGGCCTTGGGCAAGGGCACAATCAGGCACGTCGTCACGAATATGGTGGTTAAGGTTGTCGATGATGATCACGCCGAATCAGATTTTTACCATACGATTTATTACCAAGCTGAAGCTGAATTTGAGACACACGACGGCCCTATTCCGTTTGAGGGGCCTCATCGTACGCATGATCAGCACGACTGGTATGTGCGAACCGATGATGGCTGGAAAATCGAGAAGCGCGTCTCGCACATGGTCTTCCGCCGCAATCCCGATGAACCTGTAGCGTTGGAAGCATGGGCGGTCGAAGCTGGGAAAACTGGCAAGCCCCCGGCTTCATGATTTTCTCGAACTGACAAGCTTGGCCAAATCCTATAGCGCCAGCTTACGTCGACTTCAAAACGTGGACGTTGTGATTTCATGGAAGATGTAACGCTTAAGATCGATGACATTTACGTCCCTGTTAAGCGCCGGCAAACGCTCAAACCTGAGACGGTTGAAGCGCTTGCAGAAAGCATGATTGAAGATGGGCAGAAAACGCCAATCCAGGTTCGCAAAGACGGCGATCGACTTGTCTTGGTTGAGGGGTTACACCGCCTCGAAGCGTGTAAGGCCCTCGGCGAGGATACAATCGTCGGAGTCCTTGTCCAAGCCAAACGCTTTTAGCCCGACATATCGAGTTTAACACCTCACCGTTGCGCGCAGACCCGAGCATCCGCATTTATGCGTCATCAAAATTTTCTAAGTATCTTAAAACGGGAGAATCATCATGGACCGCGATCAGGAACGCGCAATCGAGTGGGACTGTTTCCATACGCAGAATAAATATTACGTCATGGTCGATGACGGCGATTACGAAGGCGGCGGAAACCTGTTTACCGAAGACGCAATTTGGACGCTATGGGGACAGGAACTGCACGGCCGTGACGAAATTATCAAGGGTCTGCACGACGGGTTGGGGCCGGTATTCATCCGCCATTACGTCTCTAACATTACGGTCAACGTCATAGACGAGAACAATGCCGAGGTGATTTCTTACGTGCATATCTACCGCCACGAATGGGACGAAATCAAAGACGGAACAATCCCAATGATTGGCGCCTGGGTTCTGGGTCGCCATGACAACAAAATGATACGTACCGACGAGGGTTGGAGGATTTCGCGTCGCGACATCAGCGGATTTCTTCGCAGACCGTAGATCGTTTGCACATTAAACATATTTTAGATGTGTCGAGCGTCAGGTCTTACTAACCACTGAGCAAGACTCAGCGCTCGCCGCCTGCGCCATCAAAAATCGAGGAGATCAACATGAACAGAGAACAAGAGCGTGCTATCGAATGGGACTGCGCAAAGGCGCTAAACCAGTTTTATATCTTCGTTGACCGCGGTGATTATGAAGCGGCTGCCGATATGTATACCGAGGATGGTTTCTGGACGGTTGGCGACACCGAATTACATGGTCGGCAAGCAATCGGCGACAGCCTGCGCGCGG
>CAVOAK010000053.1:0-17692 GCA_963693665.1 Alphaproteobacteria bacterium
ACGAGAACGTGTAGGTAGTTGCGGTTGCCGTGCTGACATAACTCGCCACAAACGAAACCGTCACATCTGTAAGGGTGGAGGGCGGCCCCCATGCAGTTGCGGCCAGGGCGGCGCGGTTGTTGGCCGTGCTTAGTGTCGCGGAAACGGTCAGGCCAGTTTGGGCCGATTCGTAATCATCACTCGCTCCGCTCATGTGGCAGTAGGTTTGCAGGGCACCATCGAAAACTTCAGTCGGTCCCGCCCATGTGGTCGTATAGGTGGAGGCGTTACCGTCGCACATGCCTGCGATCAACACGCCGTTGGCAGGAACACTGATGGTATTGGTGACGGGATTGGTGCCACTTTGGTTGTCGTCTATCGCCGTGTAAGCAGCCGCGCCACTTGCAGCGCCGTCAATTGTCCAGATAAGGATGCAACCGTTTTCTGTCGTGCTTGCAAAGGTCAGGACGATACTAACGCTCGAACCCGTCGCCCCTGTCGCGTCGTAATACCAAGTACCAAGATCACCGTTGCCGGAGGCAATCGCTTGGACAGCTTGAGTCATAGCATTGCCGCCAACGGTGATGCCCGAGATACCTCTCCTAGTGCCACCGTTCTGCCCAGCACAGACAACGATCTTGCGATTGCCAGAGCCAACCGGCTGCGAGGTGAATGTGTACGCCGCCGTAGGAGCGCCAGTTTGACCAGCAGACCCCTGGTACGTCACCGTTGCGGTGGCGGTACCAGCAAATTCAAGCGTGTTTATTTTCTCTATATTATCATCCGTTAAGGTAATAACCTTTTCGATGTCCGCTATAGCGATGGTGTTCAGTTTTTCAACCTGATTTGCCATTATGCGTGCTCAATAACATCCATACTTGGATTTATGTAAACAACGTCAGGGCTAAGTGCCACGCCTACGACTAGGACAAAGGCACCGTCGGTAGATGGAGCCGTATGCGTCATAGCTCCTGCCGTTTCGGATAGGTAGAGAGTCGATCCAGCAGTCCATGTCCAGGTATCGTCGCGGATAAATCCCTGAAGCAGCACGGTTCCAGTGGCTGTGTCGGAAATTGCGGCGGGTGCGATGCCGATGACCCTAGCCGTCGCATACGCGCTGGCGTCCGCCTCAACAACCTCTTGCGTGACCGTGTGAATGCAGACCAGATCGAACGCCGAGATCGCGCCGCCAGCCAGCATTTGTGCTGACAGGCCTGTAAAGGTGTGGTCAGCGCCAGCGAGTAACGGGGTTGAGATACTGATAGACCCTGCATCTGCGAGGCTTTGTGTGCCGGTGAAGGTATTGGCACCCAGCACCGCGATGCCAGCGCCAGATAGCGAGGTAGCCCCCGTGCCGCCGTTGGCGAGCGGCAGGGTGCCTGTAACCCCGGCAGTCAGACTGACCTGCCCCCACGCCGGGTCAGTACCGTTGGTCGTCAGAACCTTATTGGCACTGCCAATAGCAAGGCGCTCGTTTGCGCTCGCACCGCGCTTGAGCAGATCGCCGCGTGTCGTCAGGCCGATTGACGTTGCCGACGCCGCTGCGGCTGTCGCCGAGCTGGCACTGGCTGTCGCACTGCTGGCACTGGCGGTAGCACTGCTTGCACTAGCTGTCGCACTACTGGCCGCTGCTGTGGCCGCTGCCGCTGCGCCACTAATTGCGGCAGTGGTAGGGCCAACCTCAAAGGCAGTCGCGGCTGAATTAAAAGCGAGAACCGTGCTGCCTGTAATGGCCGTCGGCAACGTCGGGTCAAAACTGCCAGTGTATCCGTCAGGAAGTTGCGCGGCGCGGTCTAGCGCACGCTGTTCCTCTTGAGCAATGGCCGTTAATCGGTCCAAAGCCTCTTCATGGCTCTCCGCCGGGAATGGATCGTTCTCGACATAATCAGTTTCCTGCGTCTGCGTCGTGGTGCGGTTGATCACCCATTTGATTGTGCTTGCCGGAGCCACTGCCGCCGTTACCGTGCCGGTCGCTCCAGAACCACCGGAAACCGTGTAGTCAGAGCCGTTGGTTTTGACGGTCTCTGCGCCGGTCGCGATGACCACCTCAACGACTTGAATTTCAGAAGTCGTCCCGGTTCCGAAGAACACATATGGAACGGCGAACGCCGTCGTGCTGCCGTTTCCGCTGTACGAAACCGTGTTTGTGGTGCTGGAAATAGTCATTGCGCGGTTCCTTCGTTCGCTGGGTTATCGTATCCCGTATATGAGCGAATTGCGCTAAAATATTGGCGCAGTTCTTCTTGTATTTCTGGCTCTGATACGGAAAGGGCTGCAAGCCTACCTATGTGTCCCGCCACATCCTTGGATATTTCAGTGGCAGGGGTTGCTAGCCACTTAATAAATCCGGGGTTTGTCATAAGTTTGGCGGCGGCCATCGGAGCAAGAATGGTTCCGGTGACAATGGTGGCCGCAGATCGAATTTCTCCGGCTATCAGCCTTTCTCCAGCTGTCACCAAAGAACCCCAGAACACCATTTGATTCAAAGCGCCAGCAGTTTTGCTGACGTTCTCAAGCCTTTTGACCTCTTTGAGCGCCCCCACAACATCAACAAGATTCATAAGATCGTCAGACACCCCGGCAAACTGAGTGCCCCCGAACAATGCATCCATTGCCTCGGGGCCGTTTTTCTTAATTTGCGACAGGTTTTTCATGAACGTCGCGACACTAAACTCCGCGACATCGCCCACTTGCGCCCCAGCATTTTCACGGCCGAGGTTATAAAGTGCGGAACCAGCAACATCTCCCCACTCTTCTGGGGTAAAGTTATCCCGAAGACGCTGAAGTGCCTTGACGCCTTCTTTGCCTGTACCCTTGGCGGATGTCATGATGTAGTCATAGGCTTGATTGTCGGCGTCAGACTTTCTGATTTTGTCAAAAGTTTTCTGCGCTGTATCCGCAAAAATAGCCCGTTCTGTGTCAATAGCCTTCAGCTTTGCACCTAATTTGGGATTAACACTATTTGCGGCAATGGAAAGGTCATCAGTAATTCCCTTATAAATATCATCTACCATGCGATCATAATCGCCTTGAGTGCCTGATGTCTTTTTGCTTCTAATCAACCGAAGTTGTGTTCTTAAATCCCTCAACTGTTGGAATGTCATATTGCCTGTTTCAGCAAATTTGCTTAACGCATCATATTTTTTAACTAACGCCAACAACTGACCTGTAGGCTGTGCATCTGCTGGAAGCTCTGCAATTTGCTTAAGAAACGGTTGCAATGCCGCATTTACAGAAGACATATCGGTTACAAGCGTGTCGGCCCCGATTTCTTCAAATACCTCATCATATTTTTTTGAAAAACCATCTCGAATGCGCTTTTCAGCGGCTTCAACAGATTCCTTCAGCGCAGCACCGGCTTCATTAGGCGTGCGCACTTGGCCCATTTTGGACGCAATGTTGCGCAAAGCATCATCCAACTGAACGATAACCTTTTCAGCTTGTTTTTGCATGATAGGACCGGCAGCAGTCATTTGCTCAAGACCAGCACCCGTTCGCCCCATTATACCCTTGCGACCAATGGCAGCGCTGACCGGCTCAATTCCAAGAGATTCGAACTTTGCAATCAAATCAGAGGCTGCGTTACGGACTTTGGGCGAAACTCCCGTCAAAATACGCTTCCCGCCCTCGGCGATCCATTGGCCACCTTTTTCGCCGCCAACAGTTAAGACAGCGCGAATCCCGCTTTCCCTAAATTCGCCTACGATATCTTTAGGCGTTCTGACACGGCCACCAAAAACGCCAGTGAAAAAGTCAAATGCCCTCGCCGAAAACTCAGTGCCAGCAATTAGCCCGGCATAAGTCCCTGGCCCAGGCAATAACAACGTCCCGTAAACACCGCCGAGCGTCCCTCCGACTACTTCAGAACCTGTTTTTGCTAAACTAGCAACATCACCTAAATCTAAACCGGGCGGATTATACAGTGTGAATTTACCCAGACCTTTATCAAAAAACAGGAAGTTATCTTCACCATACGGAACTGCTCCGGGGTAATAGTTGTTCAGTGTAGCCAGCTTTTCGTCCACAGTTTCTAGCTCTCCAACCAAAGCCCTAACCGTGGCAGGCGCACCGCTTTCGCTGTCAATGTTCGCCCGTTCCCAAGACTTGTCCGCCTGGCCCTTTTGGGCGGCGTATGCTGGCGTGCTTTCGTGTTGGGAGATGATTTGCTCAAGCTCTTCTTCAGTCACATCCGGCGGAAGATGGAACCTTTGCCCTTCATATTCAAATATTCGAAATTCTGTCCCCGCTTGAGGCGCTTCAACTTGTCCCGGGAGAACGGGAGCAGCTTCTACAGGCGCAGGCGAGTTAGTGGAAATAGGGGCCTCGGGCCGACGCTGCTGAACCGTATCAGCTTCTACGGTTGGTGATGCTTCATCTTGCTGCTGCGAGTTTAACGCAGAAAGCGTATTAGCAACCTTATCCAAATCAATGTGACCGCCAAGAAGGTCTAAGGTTTGCGGCTCTGCCATGTTATTTCTCGACCACTATTTTTCCGTTATCATCTCGTTCTATAACTATGACGCTAGGCTCAACTGGCGCAGCGGCTGGCGCAGCGGCTGGTGCAGCGGCTGGTGCAGCGGCAGACGTTGTTGTGACTGGCGTCGGGATTGTTCGAACCCCCTTAAAAATGGTATCGTATCTGTCTCCTGGAAGACCCAAAATGCCGCGAGAATATCCGGTTTCTTGCACGTACCCGTCGAAAAACCCTTTGCTCATTTCAAGGGCTTTTTGCCCAAATGCATCTGCGGCTGCTTTGGCCTGTATAATAACAGTTTCGGTTACAGCTTGCGCGCCTTCTGTTCCGTACCTAGAAAGCACTGCTTTGATAGTCTCATATATTGGAGACGCTCGCTCTGCGAGTGCGATATCGCTATCACGCACAACTGCGCCTTCGTCAATCATTTTAAGATACGTCTGCAAAACGGCCAAACCCGCCAGCTCATTTCCGTTTTCGTATTCTTCATAAGAACTTTGAACTGTGTTGATTTTTGTAGCCATATCAACAGCGGATTCAATATATGGTTTCGTTCGTTTATACGCCCCACTTTCAGTCAACTGTGATGTCGGGACCCCTTCAACCAATTTAAAATCTTTGTTGGGATCGGGCGCTTCGATTTTTGGAAGGTTAATATCAAGTATTGCCGCTCTCACTTCCACTGTGGCTTCGTCTATGGGAATTCCGAGAGCGTCCAACGCTTTGGCGACTATCTCACCCGGCCCATCGTCTGGAGAAAGGTTTGTGCCCACGACATATGCCATGGCTTTGCCCGGATCAATTTTCTCGCCGCTTGCAAGAAGACGATTAACTATGGCCTCGCGCCCAGCCATTTCAACGAGAGTTTTGTTTTCAGCCTGCGCAAAATTAGAGATCTGGCTGTTGAATTGATCTTTTTTTGACGGATCGAGATATTTTCCAAGGACCGGGTTGTCTAAAAGCAAGGCGCGCGCCTCTTGCCAAGCGCCGCGATTAAGCAATCCAACGACGGCTTTCTCCATAACTGAGGAGCGTGCGGCGGCACGAAGGGGGCCTTCCGATGCGGGGTCCAGAACATCGATATATTTATTGACAATACCGTCTACCAGTTCAAACGAACTACGCAATTTGCTAGGGTCTGCGGCGACCGTTGCGGCGATAAGCGCAATTTCGTCTTGCGCCTTACCTACTATATATTTCCGCTGCTCAGTGTTTTGATAAATGATCATCTGATTAGCGTATTGACCAGCGCGGCTTCGCAGATTTGCTTCAAGCTCCGCCTTGGCGTTTGCACTTCCGCCGAAATTATTGACGGCCAGCATAATCCGCTGCTCGCTCTCAGCGTTGAACCTGCCTATCGTGTTAGTTTCCGGGTTGAGAATATTCCCCGCCTCAAGTACGGAATTATAGGATATCAGCGTCTCTTGCTCGAATTTGTCGCTAGACACCGCAGAGCTAATAATATCCTCGCGGTTCTGAATGCGCGTTGCAGCAGCGTCAAGAGCATCTGAAATCTTCGTAAGCCCTTCACCAGCGCCGCTGAGAGGGCTGGTCGCCAGAGACAGCGGGATGCCCTGCATCCCAGTGCTACCAGGAACAGACGCTTTGCTTGTATATTTCGGAACCATCGCCATTCTGTCGACCTCACTTAATCTTAGTTGCAA
This sequence comes from Alphaproteobacteria bacterium, assembly GCA_963693665.1. Classification (GTDB taxonomy): domain Bacteria; phylum Pseudomonadota; class Alphaproteobacteria; order UBA8366; family CAVOAK01; genus CAVOAK01. The sequence goes on from CAVOAK010000053.1 coordinate 6,118, forward strand.
GAGACGCCGTGGACGACGCGCCTGTCAAAAGCGAGCTAGCGGCCTTGCCCCTTGCAGATTGCCCCGCTACAGCGCCTTCAAAACCAGCCAGCCCCGCGCGCTGCATTCCAGCCCTATACCCCATGCCGCCGCCATATCGGATCGCAAGATTCTCAATTTCAGCTTGTTCCGCGCTCATATCTAGTATGTCGCCCATGTCCAGCAATTCGCCGCCTGTGGCGGCCATAGAGGCCCGCTGACTGCCCGCAAACAACCTTGCCTGGCGCTCCTGCGCCCTAGCGTCGAAGTCGGCCTTCTGACGGGCTGCGATGGCATCGTTCTGCGCGATCTGAGCGTTGTAATTAGCGAGATTCTGCGCCGCCTTGCCCTCCTGGGCAGCGCCTACAACTTTAACAACCGTTCCAAGCCCTGACGCAATAGTTGATGCAATGGCTAGTGTTCCCGGATCGCACATATTAAACCTTCGTCGTATTAAGTTCTGGCATAATTGCCAAAATGGTAAACGGAAGCGGTTGATCCTGCACTAGAAAAACATACCCGTCAGTATCCCAATTGCGCGGAAACTCAACCTCTTTGTCTCCGGAAAACAGCGCCGGTGGTTCATCCATATCGTCAGCGCTAGACCTGAACGGGATAATATCTAGGCGGCTTGCGCTGGGACCATGTTTCAGTCCCAGTGTATCATACAACCGATATGTAACCCGAGAGATGCGTTTCTTTTTACCCTGCGCCGTGCCATCCTTTGCGCCGGATTCAATACGCATCGTTTGTAGCGTAGACGTATATGGCAGCCCGACGTGGACTGTTTCATAAGAATTGTTCAACGTGATCAGGCCGCTCGAGACAACCCTATCAGGGTGAGCCGCGCCGTTCGCTAAAACCGAAACAGTTTGACCTTCAAGGTGATCCAGCCCGAACACTGATGTCACGCTGCTGCCGTCGTAAGTCAGCATGGAATCAAGATACGTTGCTGCGATTGTGTTCGCGGGAACTTCAGGCAGCCCCGGTGTCATATACTCAATATAACGAACCGACTGTCCGTTGATTGTACGCTGAATCACTGCCCACAAATCGTCGCGGCTCCCGGTCGTGTTTGGGATAACCGCAACGCTTTCAACTTTAGCGTCGGCTCCACCAATAATGTGTCGATGCCAGCCCACAACGTCCTGTGCCCGCTCGTAGGTCATGCCGACGAGAACGCCGTCTGTCCGAACCAACCAGACAATGCTGTCGGGTTCCTGCTGATACGCCATGTCGATGATGCCTCCTTCGGTGATGTGTTCCGAAAGGATGGCGAGATCAGGTGCTGTGTAGGCGTCAGTCTCGAACTGGTAGACGTATTCACGAATCTTACGGTTAGCACGCTGCAAGAACAGCACCGAGTTGCCGACCTGGGGCGGCGTCACTGCGGCACTGCCAAACGTAGTCTGACGCACAACGCGAGTGTTAGTGGGAGACAACGGGCTGTTTTGGTCGCCCTGAGAAACAATAAATTCACCGCCAGCAGTTCCGGCAGACAGAACCTTACCGGCCCTCAGCCAGCGGATCGTATTCACTTGGTCAGTTGCGATAGTGTAAACAAACCCGCTATCGTCCAGCACCAGCCCGTCATTATCGGTCGGCGCATGGTTGTAATAATCAGCAGAAACAGAAAAGAACATCGATTGCGGACGACTTGTCGTTGACGCCCAGACTAGACGCTGCTCGAAAAACGTCACAACAGACGGGTATCCAGTCGTCTCTGAGAACAAACCTAGACGCCAGCCTGTCTGCGCTGTAGTGGCGGAAGCATTCGGTCCAATAAAATCAGCAGTGACGTGCGTTGTATCTGCTCGCGCTGTAATCTCAAGATATGTCCAGTCGTTTGCCGCATCCTCAAACCGGATCAACCGGCCCACATCTGTCGAAAGGAACCCGTCTCCGTCGTTGATTCCAGCGACAGCAGAGGCCGTTACCGTGATGCCAGTACCAGACGTGGCCGAAAGGCCGAGTGTCGTGCTAGTAGCGTTGACGGAGTCATATGGGCCGTCCAGAAACTGAATGATGTCCAGAGTCCAGCTTGTATCTCCCAGCCGGGACAACGTGCGCGGCTCGTGGCTCTGGTGAGCGACGTACAGGACATCAGCAGACTGCGTGATTACCAGATCAAATAGTTCGTCCTCTAAGTACGGCGTTGTTATTTCATAAGCTGCGCCGATATTAAATGCTGCCGCAAACACATCATCAAACGGCCCAGACTTAATTTGGCCGTAATTTTTGTAGAACCGAATATATTGGTCACCAAATTCAAGAATGTATGCCTGAGTGGCGCTAAATTCAAATGGCAAGATTCTGGTCTTTTTGCTGCTGTCCTTCACTTCATTCGCAAAATAAAAACCGCCACGGCGAGACGCCGGACCGTGTTTGAGCACGATCATATTCTCAAGCGTCTTGCAGCCGTTGGCGTATTTTTGAATGTCAACACGGCCTTCGAGGCGCGGAGAAAGTTCACCGGCTGTGAAGTTCGTCTGAATTGGCGCAGAGCGCGGCATTACGGTCTACCGTTTACGCTAACGCCAGAACTGCCAGCGTAATTGATTCGGCTATCCAGCCATGTATCTGCAATGATTTCGTGATAACCGCTCTCTTGCGCGTCCATCGAGCGAGCGTCTGCTATCTTGAGCCGATACATTTCCATCATGTTGGAATAAAGTGTGTTGCTCTCCGACAGCGTTACCGACAACTCCGCCGCAATACGGGCAGACAACGCCTCGACAAACAGGGAGTCGAACAGATTCACGTCTTCAACGCGAGACAGATACAAAATCTTTGCGGTGCCTTCGTCAGTTAGCAGCTTTCCGCCCTCGATCTTGTAATACATACCCATATCTTCCATCCGCAAAACCCGTAGGCAATCAGATGGAAGGTTGTACTGATAGGAAAATTCAAACGCTGGCGGTGTGCTGTTCTGCGCCAACTCGACTCGGCGAGTAGCAAAATTCCAAAGATGGTCGCGGATACAAGCATCGCGGACCTGCTCATAAATAAGATTAGCGGCTCGCGCCGATTCACTGTTTTCCGTGAGAGTTAGGATGGCGCTTGCGCCGATTTTGATCAGCGCGTTGTTTACGATCTGAACAACTGAAGTCGCCATACTTACCTCTGGTTTAAGTATGGGGAGGCCGAAGCCTCCCCAACCTTATTACGTCGCGGAGAAGTACATATCCACAACGAGCGTCCCCGAACCCGGAAGGCTAGCGGAAGCAATGGTGATGAAGATTTCTTCATCAGCAGCCAGTGTCACCGCACCGGCAGCGGTGCCGAAAAGCGTCGGCGTGTTTGCAGCGGTAAACGTAGCCGCCGCCCGGTATTTGGCAATGGTTCCAGTGATACCGATAGCAATCGTGGCAGAAGCGCCAAGCGTGGCGCTGGCAGTAAGAACACCGTAGAGAAAAGATTCGCCAGAGATTGCCTTGGCGATGACGATGGTGTCCGAAGTCGTCTGAGCGGCGAGCGTGATGGTAGACCGCTTGACGCGGACATTACCATCGACAACACCGCCAGACGGGAGGCTGACCGGGACCTCAGCCAGTCCGGCCATTTCCGCGCTATAAAGTACAGTCATTTTCTATGCCCTCCTATTCGACACAAAGGATTTCGAGGACACGGGCTTCTTCCATGCGGGTTCCGCCGATGCTCATAGAGCAAAAGACCTGAGTCGCATAGTTTTTGTCCGCGCGTTCGGAAATCTTCGTAGTCATGTCAGCGCCGACGCCGAGAAGCAAACCATCACCCTGGAATGCAAAGCAGCGACGATGGCTAGAACCATTAACCGGCACCAGCTTGGTGCCGTCAATACGCTTGCCATTCACCGGGACAAACCGGAAACCGAGAAAGGTATCCACCTCGCCGCGAGCAAGAGCCTTCACAGTGTTGAAATCAGCACTCTGCACTTCTGTGGTATTCAGAAGGTCAGTGATCTGATCCGCAGTGCAGACGATGACGCGACCACCTTCAGCCACATCGTCGCCGTCCAGCGTCTCTTTCGCAACAAGCAATTTAGCGAGAGAGAGGCCAGTCACGCCAGCAGCAATAGCCGTCTGGCCAGCAGTCGAAGTTCCGCCAGAAACGCCCGTGTAGGCCGTTCCAAGAGCAGCATCAATAAGCACTTCGTCCATCGCGCGACCCATCGCCATAGCCGCAGCGCGGGCATAGTCAGAGGTCGGGTCGATGAGCATGCGGACCTTGTCCTCGTTATCGATGAGGTCGGCCCAGTCAAAATCCTCAAGGGAAACGCGACGGCGCGCATGAGGAGTATCGACACGCGGGGTGTCGGAGTGGCGAGAGGTACGGCGCTGTGCAGCGGTCGCACCAATCTGTTCAAAAAAGGCATTCTTGCCAGTAACGGATTCTTCACGAACTGCACCGCGCAACTTCGACCCGTCCTGCTGGACAAGGTGCTGGACATTGGCGCTGTACTGTTCAACGAAGGCCGTTGTCACTTGAATTGACATCGGATTCTCCTTGTTGAGTTAAAGCAGTGTCTCAGGGTTCTCGTCAGCGACGGCCCAAGTTGCCTTTGTGAGTCCGCAGGTTCCATTCGGAATTGTCCGCTTATATAAAAGGCAACCCGATTATAACTGATTTATTTGAATGGGCAAAATAATAAAAAGCCCCGCCGAAGCAGGGCTTTTTTCAATCCGTCTTAGGCGGCCGCCCGCGTTTAGGTTTATCTGGTTGCGTGACCCAGTCGTAATAGACTTGGGCGGCCTTTACAGTTGCATCAGGACTGCCAGTTTGGGCTAGTTTCAAGCATTCCATCTTGATAGCGGCTACGTCCGTCATCATTCAGGGTGTGCTTGATTAAACAAGCCCTGAACCTTCTTCACTATCGCCGTGTGTTCCGGGTGACGCTTATCTGTATACGCCGCGTGGCCCATGATCGTTGCCGCTTCAGAGCGCGCTTCCTCGGGCGTCAATGTCATCTGCGTGCCGCCAGACGTTCCGGCCAAATCTTTATCAGCCATTGTGGTTTTGGCAATATTAGCAAATGCCTTCAGAACATCTGGGTCATTACCAAGCCCGCTGGCCTCCATCTTAGCGGCTAACTGTTCGCCGCCGTATTCCTTGAACGCCTTGTGGGCAAACCCGATGTTCTGATCGTAGGCGCGGCCCCATTCTGCCTTCAACGCGATTTCACCTTGCTCCATCGACTGGTCAATGGTGCCCTTATAAGTTTCGTGCTGTGCGCTGAAGTTCCCGGCTTGCCATGTGACTAGGCTTTTGACCTGATCGGCGTTCAAACCAAGTCGGTGCGCTTCCTGCTTGAACGCCGAAAGCGTCTGCTCAGTAAACTGCGCGGACACTTCGTCCGGCAGGCCATCTGGCAGGGATACTTCGTATGCGTCGGGGCTTTCCGGGCGACCGAGGAACTCATAGACATCACTCCAGTCGCTATCCGTAACCGGCTTGGCGATCTTATCACGGCCAAGATGTGATTGCAGATTAACGTAAGACGCCGCAAGGCTGTTTACGTCCTTGAATTTTGAGAAACTAGGGTTCTCTCTAATGTCCTCAGAAAGAGACGCGCGCCAGTCACCTCCTGCATCTGTAGACTTTTCCGTTACGCTAACCGCTTCTGCATTATCTGCCGTGTCGGCAGGTGCAATATCGCTAGGCATTAGCCATGATCTCCTGTGAGAGTTCTAGAAATCGCTCCGGCGTTTCTTCTAGCGCCGTCAGAATCATCAATGCGACGTTCCTCATGCCCTCGTTGAAGGCGGTGTTTTCCAGAGCCTCGCCAGGGACGAACGATGGCCTGAGAACGCCGCATTCACGGCAGATGTGTGAAAGTACGCGCTTGCCTTCCTCTGACGAGAAGACAAATTGAAAATCTTCTTTGTTAATCTGAGGCAAGGCTCAACCCCGCATCTCCTACTGTCTTGGCTACGTTAGCGCCCTTCTGCGCCATCTCCATGACCTGCGCGGCCTGCATCATCTTCTGCTGGGCCGCTTGGGCTTCCTGCTGCGCCTTCGCCTCCTGCATCAAATCCTCGTTTGACTTCAGAAGCATAGGAGGAACTCCATTGAGTTCCGCAATGTGTCGAACAGTATCAGCGCCCTTGACTACCTGCGCAGCCTGCGGGTCCATGCCAGCAATCGGCCCAATGAACTCAAGCGTCCGCATGATTCCCTGCGTCTCAGACTGGCGCTGCGCTCTCGCAAGAGGAGACACATATTCAATTTTCAGTTCCTGTTCTGCAATGGATTCAGGCGGTTCTGGAAGCCGTCCAGCACGCGACAGAACGCCGTAGATGCGTTCGATCATAGGACCAAGGAACTCAGACTGAAGACGGCCCAGCGTCGGCCCCAGAAGACGTAGAGTGCGTTCGGTGCGCTCGACCACTTCCGTCGCGGTCATGCGCGGCGCACCCTGAAGCTGCAACTGGTCAAGGAAGAATGTCGTCCGAATGCGATCACGCAAATCCGTCATCATCTCATAACTAATGCCGATGTTTCCGCCGGTGAGCAGCGGTTGTATTCGAGCGCCGGACGATGCCCGGTAGTAATTCAGCCCTCCGGGAACCGTGCGTATGGGACCGAGAACGCCGTCGTCAGGCACCAAGAGCGGCGGGTCAACTATCTTCTGCGCCGCCTTGATGGTGGTTTTCATAATTTCCTGAAGCATCTTAATATCAGGAAGAGCAGTCATGGCTGGCGACCGTCCGAACACCTCGCCGACCGCTTTCGCCCAGCGACTTACCATGTATGGCATCTCGTCAAAGCCACCTTCTGCCAATACATGGTTCTCTTTTTCGTCAATATATATCGACGCCACGGGCAACATGGTCGCTGCCCGCTTTCCCTGGTCCACATCGTCACGCGGATAGACGCAGTGCAGAAGCTCTATTTCCTTATCTAACTCCTGCTTCTCATACATCCTCTTAATGCGCAGAGACAGAGACTTTTCGCCCCATTTCTGAACGATCTGTCGGACAGTCATCTTGAAACTGCGGAACACCGTATCGATGATGCCGTCCGCGTTCTCGGCAATGAATATTTCATCGATGTGGATCGCCCGGAAACTGATGCCCTCACGGGTCGATGGCTCGCCGACAAACATGCACGCCGTGCCGATAGAGCATAGCGAAAGATAATATTCATGGATGTGCGACGGAAACGCCACCGAAGGTGCTGCGATCTCAGCCATCACGACGTTCGTTGTGTCCTCAAGCCACTGCTTGGCCTCGGAGCCGCTCGCGATATTTCTGCTGTCGTTCTTAATCCGCAGACTGAACCAGTTAGACGCCGGGTTCGTCAGCATCCCGTGCAAACCAGCGGCCAGCATTTCATTCGCATGGATGCCGGTGCTGTCGTAGACCAGCGTCGTGCGTTTGTCGCCCTTGGCGTGCTTCAAGCTGAAGTTGGACCCGTTCGGCAAAACATAATTAGATAAGTCTTGCCAGTGCGTTTCCCACGTTCCGCGCTGAGCCTTCAGTTTGCCCTTGCGTTTGACCAGATGAATTACCTGCTCATGACTAATCATACCGGTGCCCTAGACGGTTGGAAGCGCGAATGCCTGAAAATTAAAATCGTCTACAGTTACAGCAGCGGTGCTTGTCTCATTCGTGACGTGAATTTCTAGATAGTCGTTCACACTCATCAACGCGCTACCCTGAACCACAACCGCTCCCAGTTCGCCGGATGCAGTAACCTTGCGGGTTACGAGGCTGGCCGCTATCAGCGCACCAGACGAGCCGCTGGTATCGTATAGCCAACCCTTGAGCGACAAGACTTGATTATTAGACGCCGCTGAAAGCGAACAGGACGCGCTAAACAGCACAACTCTGTTCGGCGCGCCAATGTAACGTAATCGCCCGGTATTGGTGGCATTGTTGTCAAACAGTAGTTCATTGCCGGAAAGTGCAGTGGTGCCACTTATCTTGACGTATGATCCAGCGCCCGCAATGGTTGTCGCAGACGAATTACCCTGCATAGAACACTCGCCGAAGCTCGGTCGCAGCGAAACAACCAGGTCGCGCACATCATTTGCGGTGATTGCGTTAGCTGCTTGGCCATCCTGAAATACAGCCGAAAGCAACGTCGCGGTGGTGCGGACTGTATCAACCATTATTCACCAAGCAGTACTTTCTTGCCGCCAGCCTCAGAATCCACGTCAGTAGCACTAGTTAAAATCGTTGACCGACGCCCCGCCGATCCAGCCGCACGGCGGCGAGCGTCTTGCTCCGCAGCGCGGACTTCTGCGGCTGTTTTGTCAGGCGGAGGAGGCGGGGGAGGCGGGGCAGGCGGGGGGGACGGAGACGAAAATATACCACCCATGTCTTTAATCCTCTAGAAAGTACTGCTGATTTGATAAATCATACCACACACATCGGTTTTTTGTAAATAATGTATTTGTCGGTGTATCCGAGCCGCTCGTACAACTTCCCGGTCCGTTGAGGTGTAATGCCTGCCGATATGCCCAGCAGAGGTTCCTTGACGCCTCTCGCCTCACACCAATCGGTATAGAGCTTGACCAGCCGCGCACCTATCGTGCCGCCCCGGTGCCTTGGCACCACATAGATCGCGAGGTCGCCGCTGGTCAGGTCATTGCCGAAGAAGTGCGGCGCAACGTAGCCGCAGCAGAATCCAATGATCTCGCCATCGCGTTCAACGACCACCGCAAGCCACGAATCAGGATTGCCCAGCATTGTTTCGCCCAGCAGGCTGAGCTTTCCAGGATCGAAGTCGAGCTTCGCATAGCGGCTTTCCCCGTGCATTGCCTCGCCCATACCAATCAGAACCGGGATGTCCTGCGCGGTCATGGGTCGGATCATTTAGCTTTGGGCTTTTTCTTGGGCTTGGCCTTGCCCACCAGCAGCCGCACGTCGGTCCCGGTCAACCAGATCGCGTTGCCGACCGCGTCTCCGATGTTCATTTTGGCACCGAATAGTATCTGTTGCCGTATTTTTTAACGACAAAACCCCTTGCCTCCTCCCCAGCTACCGCCTTTGAAAAGGTCTCGTGAGACCTACCCTTCAGAATTATATAACTTTCATCTGGGAGATTATGTTTCTTTCTTGCACTGTCGGACGCTGGCGCAACGCTTCCCCAATGTCCCTTGTTTTCTGCTGTACCATCTCCTGTCGGCCCCATACCAAAGGACCGCGCTGTTGTATAGTCATATTCTGCGCCTTCCGGGTCAAACGGCGGCGATGGTAAGCTATTCTGTGGTTGCTGTGGTAAGCCACCCATATCAATCCCCTATCGCAACGGCCTGACGGCCCCGGTAGTCGTTGGTCTCGTAGCTCATCACATTGTAGTCCATCTCGGCGACAGCCTGTTGGCGATACACCTCGCCAGCCTTGTTCACGAGCTTAGGGAACAGCTCAGTGAAACCCCAAACCATCGCGTCAACCCTGTCTGGCGACCCGTCACCCTCGTAGCCGGACGCCGTGATCTGGCACATCTGGCTCTCCAGCTGCGGAAACGTCCCCACATGGTGGATGCGGCCCAGCGCATACAGCGCCGATATCGGCTCGGCCCTGACATGCTTGCCGCGCGTAGCGTGGACCTCGATGATATTGATGCCTGGGCGGACGCTGTCGAGAACGTGGCGGCACATATCGCCGCCCTGATTCTTCTCGATCACAATCCCGTCGGCGTCATAGTGGTCGTAGAGTGCGATAGCCCGCCTTGCCCACCTCTCCGGGACACCCCGTGTCGAACCGTCTTCCAGAACGTAGCCGTGGCCGGACTGGCTGGCTGCAACCACCATGACGCCGTGTTCGTCAGAATGCTCGTGGCTCGACACCGCCGGGTCCACCGCCACCAGGATGCGCGATAAGTCGTTCGGCGTCTCGGCCTGCCGCCCCTCGTTGATATCCCGCATGTTCCATATCGACCCAACAGCCTGCGGCTCGTAATCGCCGAGCCAGATATGGCTGTATCGGTCCGGCCTCATGCGGTGGTCGAGCAGCCGCTCGGCCTTCAGCTCATTGGGGAACCAGGGGTTGCTATCGTAGTTGACCTGCACAACAGCCGCGCCTTCGGGTACATCATCGCCGCGCAGGAACTTGTCCACGGCATCCATGCGATTGCGCGGGTTCCAACTGAAGTACATCTGCGAACCGGGCGAACGAATGGTGGGGCGCAATAGTTCCAGCGACTTAGCCGACAGCGTCTGGGCCTCCTCGACCCATGCAATGCGGAACCCCTCAAGCGACTTGATACTCTCCGCCGTGTGATCTTGCATCCCCATAAAAATGACCACGCCGCCCTGCGGCGTTTCAATCCGGTCGTGCAGCACGCGGAACCGATCAGCAACACCGAGGGCGGTGATCTTGTCGCCGATTAGCCTATACGCCGACTCACGCAGGGATTTCTGGACCTCACGGATGCAAACGGCGCGGATGGTTGGGTCTTCGATCATCCTGTCCACAATGCGTTCGGCAAAATGGTGAGACTTGCCGCTACCACGGCCACCGTGAGCGCCAAGGTAACGCAAGCCCGGCTCAAACAATGGCTTGAATGCTTTAGGCGTCGGTATCCGTAGCTTTGCCATCAATAAAAACCCGCTCGATAGTTTCGATCCTGCCGCTATGTTCGATCTCGCTCTTTTCCTTCCAGCCCATTTGCGTTTTGGCCCAGAAGATAGCCGCTGCCGTGTCGCCGTTCATTACCTTGTTGAACAAAGTGCCGCCGACCTTGGCGTTTGCCAGTATCTTGCTCTCCCGGATTTCCTTCTTGAAATGCTTGGCAAGAGTGTCCGCATCAATGCCGTCGCGGATTACCATAGCGATCTGCTCCTGCGGTATGCCCACAGCCACCATCTGCCCGACCTGCCTGCGCTCGTCGTCGGTGGGCTTGAACGGTGGTCGGCCACTGCGGCCCTTTTTGCCTGCCATCTTTTATAGCCCCGAAAAAAACTGTTTACATCTGGGTTCAACGATATAAATTGCACCTTAGTTTAACAACCCACAAGGGACCATACCATGAAATACAACGGTTGGACAAACTACGAAACATGGCGCGTTGCTCTTGAATGTTTTCCCAGCAAAGACTTCTGGGAAGATGTGAGCGCAGAGTTCTGCAAAGACCTAATTGAAGAACATATCGAGCAGGAATCCACCGGGCTTGCCCGTGGTTATGCTTTGGCTTTCCTTGCAGATGTAAACTGGCATGAGATTGCTGACAGCCTCAAGCAGGAGGATGAGGCCGCTTAGAAACAACCAACCCCATCCCATAATTATTAGTGCCGGGAGAAATCTCGGCACTTTTTTTGCGGATTAACTTGTTTTTCTTAAATGGTCCATAATCAACATGATGGTGAATTCGACCAAACCTGTGAACTATTCTAGAAAAATCAGGATGTACTGCTACTTGCATTTTGGATTTAGCCAACGTTCCTGTGTCCGCATACTTATGGCCCTTTTGAACCGTTCCCTCTGCGTGATAAAATTCCTCTGTATTTCCGCCCTTTACCGTTTGCGTGGGCATTTTTTCTTGCAAGAAAGCATTAAACTGAACAGTACACCATTTCTTTTTCAGCATATCTAAAGACAAAATAGTGTCCTCGTTATACCGCCCACGCCAT
>CAVOAK010000054.1:0-17599 GCA_963693665.1 Alphaproteobacteria bacterium
GATACCGCCGCGCAGGCAGGCCACGGGCTCGGGTCCACCAGATGAAACTCCTGCTTGGGTCCGTGTTCGACCTCTACGCTCATTTCAATTCCCCCGTTGCGCCACGGCTACGTGGCGTCTTCGATCCGAGCCACACGTTCAGTTTATCTTCCCGCCATCACTGCTTTGAACAGCGAAACCGCCGGCAAGCTCATCGCCCTCCTCATGAGTTTTGTCCGGATAAAATGTATAGGAAAGCGTAATTGTTGTTACATCGTTGAGATTACGGTCATTGGCAATCTCTGGATCTACGAAGAAGGCAACGGGCAAATCAGCCGACGTATTTGGCGCAAGCGTCTGTTCGCTAAAGCAGAAGCACTCTATTTTTAAGAAATATCGACCGGCCTTTTGCGGCGTTACGTTAAAGACAGCAGTTCCAGTGACCGCTCGTTTACCCAAGTTTCGCGCCTGGTAATACGCCAGTGCGTTGTCGCCAATTTTGAGCAGACATCCTGTTGCATCGGTTGAAACGCCCAAGGCAGGTCGCCATTTACGTTAGCATCGAAACGTATCGTAATCAGACGATCGATTGTTTCCGTACTTGCAGACGCCGCCACATTCGTTGTTCCGCCAAATCCTGTAACACGACAAAACGTGTTGTAGAGAGGAACTGCGGCAAACGAGGCACCTAGCATCATCCCCGCCGTTATCGTTAGCGCGAATAAAAGCCTAACGTTACGCCCCTCAAGCGATCCAGCAAACTTTCGGCCAGATTTGGAAAGTCATTGGCTGCGTTCTCGACTACCAGTATCACTCATCGTTTGCACTATCCTCCGAGACCCGGCGCACGGTCGAGGATCAATGCGGCAAACAGCGCGAATAGATGAAATATCGAGAATCCAAACATTCGTTTAGCGGCGCGATCACCATCGTCGAACCAAACTGCAAGTGCGGCAGCAACAAATAGAGACCCGAGCACAACTGAAGTTGTCAAATAAATGGAACCCGCAATTCCTAGCCAATATGGCACCGTACCCAGTGGAAGGAGCAAAACTGTGTAAATCAGCATCTGCCGCTTCGTCTCACGACGTCCCGCAACAACAGGCAGCATCGGAATACCCGCGAGCGCGTAATCACCGGTACGATAAAGCGACAGCGCCCAAAAATGTGGCGGCGTCCAGAAGAAGATCAACGCAAACAAAGCAACCGACTCAACACCGACCCCACCCGACACTGCCGCCCATCCAATCATTGGTGGAAATGCGCCCGCGGCACCGCCAATGACGATGTTCTGCGGCGTGCGGCGCTTGAGCCAAACAGTGTAAATGAACACGTAGTACAGAATCGCCATGGACAGGAGAAGTGCTGATGCCAGATTGACTGAAAGGCCCATAATGACAACTGAAGCAACCGACAACAGGATGCCGAAACCAAGGGCGTTGCCGGGCACCATACGGCCAGCCGGAATTGGCCGATTGCAGGTACGTGTCATAATCGCGTCGATATCCCGGTCGTACCACATATTTATGGCGCCGGCCGCACCAGCGCCGATGGCAATGCAGACTACGGCAACAACAGCGAGAAGCGGGTGCAGATGGCCGGGAGCAACGACGACTCCGGCAAAGCCCGTGAACACGACAAGTGACATCACGCGGGGTTTCAGCAATGCGATGTAATCTTGAACCTCCGCACTCACCGGTGACACTTGCGAGACAAGCTGCACGTTGCGCACGCGATCAACAGTGTTCAGCGCAAATTGGACCAACTGAAATCTCCATGAATAACGGCCATAGTGAAGTTATTTGATCTGCGGCAATTCGTTAAATGTGTGGAACGGCGGCGGCGAACTTACACTCCACTCAAGTGTTGTCGCTCCCTCGCCCCAATAGTTATCGCCAACCGGTCGCCCCGCCCTAATTGTGTACAGCATAACAAATATAAAAAATACGCTCGCTCCGAGCGAAATAAATGAGCCAATCGACGACACATAATTCCAACCTGCAAACGCATCGGCATAGTTGATGTATCGGCGTGGCATACCGGCTAGGCCGAGAAAATGTTGTGGAAAGAACGTTAAATTCACGCCGATAAACGTGACCCAAAAATGCAACTTGCCGGCCCATTCCGGATATTGCCGGCCAGACATCTTGCCTATCCAATAATAGATTCCAGCAAAAATGGCGAAGACTGCGCCCAACGAGAGGACATAATGAAAATGCGCTACCACATAGTAAGTATCGTGAAGCGCTATATCCATGCTGCCATTTGCAAGTACAACGCCGGTTACGCCGCCGAAAGTAAACACAAATATAAAGCCAATCGCCCATAACATCGGCGTATCCAGCCTAATCGATCCTCCCCACATCGTCGCAATCCAGCTGAGTATTTTGATGCCGGTTGGAACCGCAATAACCATGGTTGCGGCCGTGAAATAAGCACGAGTGTCGACGTTAAGACCGACCGTATACATATGGTGCGCCCAGACAATGAAGCCGACAAATCCGATCGCCACCATTGCATAAGCCATACCCAGATAACCGAAGATGGGCTTGCGCGCAAAGGTCGAAACGATGTGACTTATCACGCCAAAGGCAGGCAAGATCATGATGTAAACTTCGGGGTGCCCAAAGAACCAGAACATATGCTGGAACAGTAACGGATCACCGCCACCCTCGGGTACAAAGAAGCTCGTGCCGAAGTTGCGGTCAGTCAGCAACATTGTAATTGCGCCACCAAGAACCGGAATCGTTAGCAACAGTAAAAATGCCGTCACCAAGACACCCCAGGCAAAAAGCGGCATGCGATGCATCGTCATGCCTGGAGCGCGCATATTGAATATAGTAGTGATGAAATTTATTGCACCAAGTATCGACGAGGCGCCAGCCAGATGCAGGCTAAAAATCGCCATATCCACAGCGGCGCTGGGATGCCCAATTATACCCGATAGCGGAGGATAAACAGTCCAGCCTGTTCCTGCGCCACCACCGATCACAGCCGAGCCGACCAATAGCAAAAGCGCCGGCACCAACAACCAAAAACTAATGTTGTTCATGCGCGGAAAGGCCATGTCGGGTGTACCGATCATCAGCGGCACAAACCAATTGCCGAAACCGCCAATGAGCGCCGGCATGACCATAAAGAACACCATGATCAAGCCATGCGCCGTGATGAACACATTCCAAATGTGACCATCGGGCAACCCGTCAACCAGAGTCAGATACTGAACTCCCGGTTCCAAAAGTTCCAAACGCATGTACCCGGAAAACGCACCGCCAACAATTCCTCCGACCACAGCAAACACCAGGTACATCGTGCCGATGTCGCGATGGTTGGTCGAGAATAGATATCGGCGCCAGCCAGTAGGGATGTGATCGTCGTGCGCGTTCGCTGCGGTCGCATTGGCCATGAGTAAATCTTCCCGTCGACTATCGTTTGCCATCGGCACCCGCGCGCTGCGCGAGTGTTATCGACGTGTTCAGTGTTTCTATGCGGGCGAACTTGACCTGCGCTTCCCTCAGCCAAGCATCGAACCGCCCTTGGCTGACGACTTCTACCGCAAGCGGCATGTAGCTGTGGTTGACGCCGCACAGTTCCGAGCAGAACCCATAATAGACACCTTCCTTATCGACGCGGACCCAAGTCTCGTTAAGCCTGCCAGGAACTGCATCCAGTTTGATTCCAAATGACGGCACCGCCCAACTATGCAGCACGTCGCTGGCGGTAAACAGCAGCCGAACAGTCTTTCCTACCGGCAATACCACACGGTTGTCGGTCTCCATCAAACGCCTTTGATCGCCCTGCAGTTCCGCGGTTGGAATCATGTTGGCGTCGACCGTAAAATTGCCATGGTCCGGATACTCATAAGACCAATACCACTGATGCCCCGCGGCTTTCAGCGTCAAGTCGGCGGTCTCGATCCGATTCGTGAAATATAATAATTTGAATGACGGGATCGCTATGACAACAAGAATAATTATGGGAATGGTCGTCCAAACGACCTCGAGCAGCGTGTTATGTGTTGTCTTCGATGGCGTCGGATTACGTTTCTCCGAAAAGCGCCAAATCACAAACGCTAACAGAGCAGAAACAATAATTACCACTACGCCAGTAATGACGAGCAGAAGATTATGAAATTTAACGATCTCTCTCATGCTCGGCGAGACAGCAGCTTGAAATCCAAGCTGCCAAGGCACCGGCTCACCGGCAAGCGCTGGCAATGATAACACTGCCAACCAAGCGGACGACAAGACCGTGAATATGGACTTAAAGGGCATGTTCCCCGCCCCATTTACAAGCCGCTCAGTTTGACAGCCAGCTTGCGAAATTTTTTGTCCCACTGCCGGAACACCGGCACCGGAAAACCACATAATCTCAGAACTAACATCCGCGCCACAATCAGCAAAATTTCTTGGCCGCTCCGATGTTACGTAATAGCACCTTCAATAAATCTGCGCCACACCACTTACCGTTTGGATATCGAAGCACGTTGGCCGCGTCGGCAGCCGGCACAAAGTCAGATTTGCCGCAACAGAATTCATACAAAGCACGCAGGACCTCATCTCCGGCCAATATGACTTTCAGCCATCGAGCCCCAAATTTAATTGGTACTTGCACTAGGCAGTTACTACACTGGCTTTGCGTTTTGATAGCAATGCAAACCGCTCTTTATGTATGGAAAATGCCGACGCTAAGTCGACATTCATGACCTGACAAGACATAGGATTATTATTCGCGATGGCAGACCTGCGCACCACCGATCAATTGTTCTTTGAGCGCGCGGGTCTTGACCGCGCGCACACCGAATTGATTGTCGCCGACGCGCTCCATGGAGCCGACGACGGTGAACTCTTCCTTGAGTATAGTCAGTCGGAAAGCATTTCCTTCGATGATGGGCGCGTCCGAAACGCAAGCTTCGATACGACCCAAGGATTTGGATTGCGAGCAATTTCCGGCGAGACAACCGGATATGCACATGCCGCTGATCTGAGCGAAGACGCCCTGCGTCGCGCGGCCGATACTGTCAAAACGGTCCTGACCGGGCGAGGTGGTACGCATGCGGATACACCTACCGGCACGAACCGCAGCCTTTATTCGGCTGACAACCCCCTCGGGCAGGTTGAATTCGAGGCCAAGGTTGCACTCCTGGCAGAGATCGACGAATACGCTCGATCCAAAGACGATCGTGTGCGGCAGGTCATGGCCTCTCTTTCGGGCGAATGGCAAGCAGTACAAATTCTACGCGCCGACGGCTATCGTGTTGGCGATATACGCCCTCTTGTTCGGCTCAATGTCTCAATTGTCGCGGCACAAGGTGAGCGCATGGAGAGCGGAAGCTACGGTACAGGCGGTCGGACAAATTACACCGAATTCTTAGATCCAAAAAACTGGCGCGAGTACGTCGACAAAGCCCTAGATCAAGCATTCGTGAATTTAGAATCTGTGCCAGCACCCGCCGGCGAGATGCAGGTCGTGCTTGGGTCAGGTTGGCCGGGCATCCTTCTGCATGAGGCCATCGGCCACGGCCTTGAGGGTGATTTCAACCGTAAGAAAACGTCGGCATTCGCCGGCCTCATGGGAAAGCAGGTCGCTGCTCCGGGTGTTACAGTTATTGACGATGGGACAATCAATGACCGGCGGGGTTCCTTGACCATCGACGATGAGGGTACTCCGACAAAAAAAACCGTGTTAATCGAAGATGGTATCCTCGTTGGATACATGCAGGATCGCATGAATGCCAACTTGATGGGGATGGAACCGACCGGAAACGGTCGGCGCGAGTCATTCGCTCATGCGCCCATGCCGCGAATGACGAATACAATTATGCTGAACGGCGGTGACGAGCCGGCGGAGATCATCGCGTCAGTCAAAAACGGGCTCTATGCTGTCCAATTTGGTGGGGGGCAGGTGGATATCACCAGTGGCAAGTTTGTCTTTACTTGCACCGAGGCCTATCTGATCGAAAACGGTAAGATCGGCGCACCGGTCAAGGGCGCAACTCTGATCGGCAACGGACCCGACGTGCTCACTAAAGTTTCTATGATTGGCAATGATATGGCGCTCGATCCGGGTATCGGAACATGCGGCAAGAATGGTCAGGGCGTACCAGTTGGTGTCGGCCAACCAACCATGCGCGTAGACGGGCTCACAGTCGGCGGTACGGCCGCTTAAACGGTCAAGAATTTGCTGGTTATTCGACTCATCATCATCGGCCTCGCTGTAATAGTACTTTCAGCTTGTGACGACGCGCCTGAAGTGCGCGCGACGCTGGCGCTTGAATTGGACGAAATGAAATACGAACTACGCGAGGACGGTCGAAATACATACCACCATAACCGCCGCTTCGTGGAAACGGCCGGCATAGGCGTGACACTGCTTCACGGCGAAGTCTGTGTCGAAACGAAATGTGAGGAAGCCGAGGTCAGGTACCGAATTGAGCCCAAATCTTCATTCATTCAGGCCGGACACTATGTAGCGACGTTACTGCATGTAGCGACGTTACTGCCGGCAGATGTGATCACGTTCAGCTACAGCGGCGTCGACGATGCCGTTCACCCTGTCGTTGTAAGGCGCACACTCAATGTCAAGGGTACGACATTCACCCTCGACTAAGTCCACAGCCATACATACAAAAATTGGAAATTGAGTTAGTAGGCGTATTCAGCATATAGCTCGTCAATGTTGCCGTTCCATTTCCCGTGAAACGCTTTGAGCTTCTCTTCTGCTGGACACTCGCCGGACTCAGCGATGAGGTCGAGGGCCGAAAGAAAGTGACATTCGTCCTCGCCAAAACTATCTCTCACCGCCCTGTTACGTAGCCCTTCACGCGCAATCTCAATCGTCCTCTCTGCCAGATCACGTACAGTCCCGCCGCGAAACGGCGTCTTCAGCGCTGTGCGCGGCACTTCTGCCCGCATAATTGCGCGTTCCTCCTCGCTCCAATCGCGGCAAAGATCCCAAGCTGCATCGAGCGCAGTCGGGTCGTAGAGCAAACCAACCCACAATGCCGGCAATGCACACAGCCTCCGCCAAGGGCCACCGTCGGCGCCACGCATCTCGAGAAACTGTTTAAGCCGAACCTCGGGAAATGCGGTCGTCATATGGTCAACCCAGTCATTCAGCTGTGGAAGTTCACCAACATGACCCGGCAATTGACCAGCCATGAAATCGCGAAAAGAAAGCCCGCTCACGTCCAAGTATTTGCCGCCTCTGTAGAGAAAGTACATCGGAACATCGAGCAGATAATCGACCCAACGCTCGAAGCCGAAACCGTCTTCAAAAACGAACGGCAGCACGCCACAACGATCAGGATCAGTATCCGTCCAAATATGGCTGCGATAGCTCATAAAGCCGTTAGGCTTGCCCTCCGAAAACGGTGAATCGGCAAACAAGGCAGTGGCAATTGGTTGAAGTGCTACGGCAACGCGAAATTTTTTCACCATATCGGCTTCGTTCTCGAAATCGAGATTGACCTGCACTGTGCACGTCCGCAGCATCATATCGAGACCCAGAGAGCCGCGCTTTGGCATGTAGTCGCGCATAATTTGATAGCGGCCTTTTGGCATCCAGGAGATATCTTCTCGTCGCCATTTTGGATTAAACCCTAATCCGACCATACCGGCGCCAAGTTCGAGGCAGACCTCCTTGACCTGCTCTAAATGCACATGAACTTCGTCACAGGTTTGATGGATGTTCTCGAGCGGCGCACCCGAGAGTTCAAACTGCCCTCCAGGCTCCAGCGTTATGGAGCCGCCGCTGTCGCTCTTCAGCGCTATTACATTTCCATCTTCGGTTATGGGCTCCCAGTTGAAGCGCTGTAACCCTTCAAGAATCGCACGAATACCGACATCGCCGTCGTAAGGCAGCGGCCGGAGATTATCGAGC
Source organism: Alphaproteobacteria bacterium (assembly GCA_963693665.1). GTDB lineage: Bacteria > Pseudomonadota > Alphaproteobacteria > UBA8366 > CAVOAK01 > CAVOAK01. The sequence continues at coordinate 7,861 of CAVOAK010000054.1, forward strand.
CGAAACGCAAACTTCTCGTGCTCGGTGCCGATGAGCCAATCGCTTTTCGGTTTCGATCCCTGCTCTAAATACTCAACGAGTTGCGCCTTAGTGGTCATCGGCGCTGCACTTGAAGAATCAGACTTGGTCGTTGATGTGGACATAAGGACAATTACCAGGTTGGGAGTTTAATTATCGGACCGGCGGGCGCATCTGCCAGTCACCTAACATTGCCTGCCAACACGCAAGCGCTGCAATAGCTGCGGTGTCAGCACGTAGCAGTCGGGGGCCTAAACCGGCGATGCTAACAAACGGTAGATTGGAAAGATGGTCAAGTTCCGTCTTAGCAAATCCACCTTCCGGGCCGATGAGCACTGCCCATGGACCAGTCGGATCCGCCTTTGAAAAAAGTTCCCCAATCGGGGTAACAGGACCACTTTCGGCGCATAGGACAAGCTTGCGATCCGCCGGCCATTCATGCAGTAACTCGCCGAGTGGCCTCATGTCATCCACATGCGGCAAAGTCAGCCTCCCAGTTTGCTCGGCTGCCTCCACGACATTTGCGCGGAGCCGCTCGACATTCAATCGCGCAACAATTGTGTGTTGAGTTTTTACTGGCAGTATTGCCGAGGCGCCCAGTTCACTTGCCTTTTGCACGAGAAAATCCAGTCGCGCCCGTTTTACCGGCGCAAAGACGAGCCAGACATCGCCCTCGACCGACTGTTGTCTCGTCTGCGCCGAGACAGTGAGTGTCCCCCGCCCCTTGCCAAGCTCATCGACCGATGCCAACCATTCGCCGTCGCGCCCATTGAACAGCGCAACTGGGCTGCCAGAGCCAAGCCTCAACACGTTTTTGAGATAATGTGCTTGTTCCGGCTTAACACGGACACTCGCGCATCTGGCCAGATCTTGCTCGACATAGAGTCGTGTGCTTGGTCGATCGTTCATTTGCCCTCAGCTTTACTGAACACGCCCATCTGGGATTTGTTGCTCACGTGATTTAAGACTTTGTTTCATCACTTGGCCGCTTGAGTGTGGCGCCAACACGCGCAAAGATTACTCCGATGATGACGACACACAAAACTGATTCAGTCAGCGACATCTCAAAAGGTGGCTGGATCGACCGATTTATCCCTTTGCCGCTGCGGCCCTATTGCAGACTGGCGCGCCTTGACCGGCCGATTGGCACATGGCTCCTGTTGTTGCCCTGTTGGTGGGGTGTTGCCTTAGCAAACGGCACGCTGGTTGATCGGCAATGGCCGGAACTGCGACTACTGGCGCTGTTTGCCGTGGGCAGTCTGGCGATGAGGGGGGCAGGTTGCACCTGGAATGATCTTGTTGATCGAGATTACGACGCGCGGGTCGCCCGAACTGCGGACAGACCATTGCCATCCGGTGTGGTGACCGTTCGTGCCGCGGTGGCTTTCCTCATCTTTCAACTATCGCTGGGGTTAGCCGTACTTCTACAATTCAACACGTTCACAATCATGTTGGGTATCGCCGCGATGGTTCTTGTCGTTGCCTATCCATTCATGAAACGCGTGACGTATTGGCCACAAGCTTTTCTTGGACTGACGTTTAATTGGGGAGCGCTCGTTGGTTGGACGGCAGTCAAAGGCAGTCTCGGCTGGCCCGCACTTCTGTTATACACCGCCGGTTTCGCATGGACACTGGGCTACGACACCATCTATGCCCATCAGGACAAGGAGGACGACGCGCTTGTTGGAATAAAGTCCTCAGCGCTCAAACTTGGGGCAGAAACAAAGCGATATCTTTGGTTTTTCTATGGTGCCGCACTGGTGTTGTTTTCGTTATCCGGAATTGCGGCTGGTGTTACCTGGACATACGCGCTCGCTTTGATAGGTGTGGCTATCGGCTTCATTTGGCAGATAGTTTTTGTCGATCTTGACGATGCGCAAAATTGCCTCGCGAAATTTCGTTCAAACCGATTAGTCGGCTTAATTGTCTTCGTTGGCTTGGTATTGGCCTAAGCCGTGATTGAACAAAGCCTCGCAAAAGATCCCCGTTCATTCATCCTCGCAAATACCCACCATGAGCCCGTCCCGTTGGTCAAAGACATCCGGCTCCACTTTGTCAATGATCTAACACCCCTTTGGGACGCCGCGAAGATTGAATTCAACCAGCTGTTGATGCCGCCTCCGTATTGGGCGCTCGCATAGTCAGGCGGGCAGGCTATTGCCCGCTACGTTCTCGACAATCCAGAGTTGGTGCGCGCCAAGCATGTTCTGGACTTTGCCGCTGGCAGTGGGATTGCTGCAATCGCAGCCGCCCGGTCTGGTGCAAAGCGCGTATCGGCTTCGGGCATTGACGAACTCGCCGACGCTGCGATCAACCTCAACGCCGAATTGAACGAAGTGGATATCGCCGTATTTACCGAGAATTCCATCGGCAGCGATGAAGGCTAGGATGTCGTCTTAGCGGGTGACATCTGTTACGAAAAACCACTAGCTGAAGACGCGGTCAGATGGTTGCGATCGCTGGCACGGCGCGGCGCCGTCGTCTTACTAGGCGATCCTGGACGCGACTACCTTCCATTGCATGTCTTAATTCGGTGCGCCGATTATGAAGTCGAAGTTGCAAAACCTCTGGCGACCCAGGTGGGTCGAATTGCAACTGTCTGGCGCGTGGGGGGCGACGCAAATTTTTGAATCGTCACACGTCTATCACTTGATGCGGATGGGAAAATCGTACGGCGTCGTGACCAAGTACCTCTGTACAAGCGTGGCGGAAAGCTTCGTCGTCAACCAGCCGCACGATAAAGTCGTCTATTGGAGTTTTCGGGCTGACGCGATCACGTGCCAAAACCAGCATATCGCCCGTTGTCCTCGCTGGCCAGCCGCGACCCTTAGCCGAAACGGCAGCAAGGGCCACGGCTGTTTGGTCGTGGATGAAATGGCCATGAAGGCTCGCGTAGAGGTGAACTTCACTCCGAAGTTCTCCCGTGTCGAGTTCTAGATCAACCCCATCAAGCAGCGCGAAATCGTATCCGCTCCCAACGCCTTCACTTTCATGCATCACAGCAAGCTGAGTGTCATCAAGCCAGGTTACCGCAAGTGAGACATTGGCCCCGAGATGAGACTGCAACATTGCAGGAACTGCGCCGTAGCTCGTAATGCGAGCTGCGTAGACGACATCGAAGTCTCTCAGCCGCGCGCGTTGCACGGGGATGACCGTATCTGAGTTATGTCCAAATTTCTGCTGAAGCCGTTCAGGCGATTGGTTCGACCCAAACGCAAGGACCGGTGTCCGGCCCTGGATCGCCTCGGACGCAAACGGCACGGCAATACCATCATGATATGTGAAAGATCGCTTGGGAAATTCGTATGGATAACCTCTCGCCCGGGTAAGGCGCGTGGCGCGCGCGTTATCCACGCCAGATATTTTCGATTCTGTAACGGACATGAGCGTCATCGATAGTTTCCATCGCTATCGCGCGCCAAGCGACTTTGGCATCCTCGTAGGACCCAGCCGCTCCTCCTCGCCGCCATTCTCGATGGTCTTGAAATCCGTGCCCGTATAGGCGCCGCCCACAACCCAATATTCACTGGAGCTCTCTTCCTCAATTCGATAGCAACAAGGGCATCGTGGATAGTTTCCATTGCCTTTGCGCGCCAGACGGCTTTCGCTTCATCGTAAGCATCGAAGGGGCCAAGGCGTTGTTCGGAAGCCCCGCCGACGATCTCTGTGAAAGACGTGTCGGTGTATTCGCCGCCGACAACCCAAAAATGCTACGCCATCGATGCCATCCTTATCGAGTGAATGCGCGAGCAGTTGTTTGTGTCGCTCAACTTCCAAGACTGTATTTATCACACGAAAAGACGCGCCGGAAGTTAGTACAGCCGCCGTAGGACTTGACCAAACCCAACGTTAGAGGCTGTATCGCAGCGAGTTACCGTTGGATCAACACAGCGAAGCCGACCATGCCCTATACATCGCTCCGCGACTTTATCGCTCGCCTTGAGGCGGAAGGTCGATTGACGCGCGTGTCGGCACCGGTCTCGCCAAACCTCGAGATAACGGAAATTCAGACGCGGCTACTCGCTGAGCAAGGGCCGGCTGTATTGTTCGAAAACGTCGTCGGCGACGATGGCAAGACATATGACATGACCATCCTTGCCAACTTGTTCGGAACCGTCGAGCGGGTTGCTTGGGGTATGGACCGTGAGCCCTCCGACTTACGCGCATTCGGCGAGATACTGGCAAAGCTTCGGCAACCAGAGCCACCCAATGGCTGGCGCGAGGCAGTAGGGATGCTGCCGCTCTTGAAATCAGCATTAACAATGAAGCCGCGTACAGTGCGCGACGCACCAGTGCACGAGGTTGTCATTGAGGGGGACGACGTAGACCTCTCAATACTTCCCATACAAACCTGCTGGCCTGGCGAACCGGCACCTCTCATCACTTGGCCAATTGTTGTAACGCGCGGACCAGGTTCGGAGCGTGCAGACGATTTCAACCTTGGCATTTATCGTATGCAGGTGACCGGGCCAAACACGACTCTCATGCGCTGGCTCGCCCATCGTGGCGGTGCGCAGCATCACGCGCGATGGAAAGGCGAACGGACCGACCGTTTCCCAGCCGCCGTTGTCATTGGTGCTGACCCCGGCACGATTCTGGCAGCCGTTGCGCCGGTCCCTGAGACAATGTCCGAGTATCAGTTTGCTGGTTTGCTAAGATCCGAGCGGATGGAACTTGTGGATTGCCGCACGGTTCCGCTTAAGGTACCGGCCCATGCCGAAATCGTCCTCGAGGGCCATGTCTCGCTCGATGAGTATGACGATGAAGGGCCCTACGGCGATCACACCGGTTATTACAATTCGGTCGAGCAATTCCCGGTATTCCACATCAGCGCGATTACCATGCGCCGCAAGCCGATCTATCTGTCGACTTTTACGGGCCGCCCACCTGACGAGCCGAGCATTCTTGCCGAGGCGCTGAACGAACTATTCATTCCCCTTCTTCAGCAGCAATTTCCAGAGATCGTCGACTTCTGGTTACCGCCGGAGGGATGCTCCTACCGTATTGCCGTGGTTTCCATCCGCAAGGCCTATCCTGGCCACGCGAAGCGCGTGATGATGGGCATCTGGTCCTACCTTCGACAATTCACTTATACAAAATGGGTCATCGTCGTTGACGACGATATTGATGCTCGGTCTTGGCCAGATGTGATGTGGGCGCTTTCAACGCGAATGGATCCAGCTCGCGACATGACGGTTATCGAGAACACACCGATCGACTATCTCGATTTCGCAAGTCCTGAGTCAGGTCTCGGCTCGAAGGTCGGACTTGACGCAACGAATAAGTGGTCACCTGAAACCCATCGGGAGTGGGGTAGGAAGATCCGCATGTCAGACGACATCATAAACAAGGTAACGGCGATGTGGGCTGACCTTGGTCTCCCTGGTTCGGGTAAGCCAATCTGGAAATAGGAGAGATTTCCCAATCAAAATTTCCGCGATGCGTCGAACAACTTTCGTCTAGAATCACACTAAATCTCAAACTCTGACATGGGGACGAAGAATTCGAAGATGAGGATACCGACACACCGGCGCATTACAGCCGCGCGCGCGTGATGTTTTTCATGAATCTTTGCCTGCTGGCAGTCATTGTCATCGTATCGGTGCTCCTCAACAATTTAACGACTATTGGCGTCGCTTCGCTTTCGATGCCCCCGTGCCTAATTAGCAGCTACTATGTGTGAGTTGTTTGAAACCCTAAGAAGGAAATGATCCGCAGTGGATACGTCCGATTTTCTCAATGACCTAGTGTCAAAAGCCAATGCCCGCGGCGCCGACGCGGCAGATGCAGTGCTCGTCAGTAGTCGGGGACTTGAACTAGCGCAGCGACAAAAAGAGCCGGAAAAGGTCGAACGCGCAGAATCGCAGCATCTTGGATTGCGCGTTTTAATCGGTAAGCGCCAAGCGATCGCTTCATCAAATGATTGGGCTGAAACGAGCCTCAACGAGCTCGTAGATCGCGCATTGTCCATGGCACGAGCAGTGCCTGAGGACCCTTATTGCGGTCTTGCAGATACTGATGAATTAGCCAAAGGCGAGCCGCTTGATCTCGAGCTTTGTGACAGCAAAGAACCAACCGCAGAAGAGTTAATTGAACTGGCCAGGACATGCGAAGAAGCAGCCTTAGATGTCGATGGTGTTACCAATTCAGAAGGTGCCGATGCTAGCTGGAGTCGGAGCGATGTTACTCTTGCGGCATCAAACGGGTTTTCCGGCCGCTATGCGATATCACGTCATGGTATCGGTGTTGCGGTTCTTGCTGGTGAAGGGACGGCGATGGAGCGTGATTACGAATTCACCAGCGCTGTGTTTGCCGCCGACATGAAAGGCGCTGCGGAAATCGGTCGTATTGCCGGCGAACGAACTGTGCAACGCCTCAATCCACGCAAAGTTCCAACGTCAAAAGTTCCAGTTGTTTACGATCCCCGTGTGTCCGCAGGGCTGGTCGGACATTTGGCCTCGGCGATCAATGGTGCAGCCATCGCGCGGGGCACAAGCTTTCTCAAAGATGAGATGTCCAAGATGATATTTTCTAGCGACATCACCATCGTTGATGACCCCCACCGCAAGCGCGGCCTGCGCTCAAAGCCGTTCGACGCCGAAGGTCTTTCGAACACCGCTATGAAGTTCGTCGACGCTGGAAAATTGATGAGTTGGGTGCTTGATCTGCGGTCCGCACGCCAACTCGGACTTTCCAGCACAGGGCGCGCGTCGCGCGGGACATCGTCACCACCATCGCCGACGACAACCAACCTCTATTTGGAGGCTGGAAAAGTTTCCCCGCAGGAACTTATGGCGGACATTAAGGACGGATTTTATGTCACCGAATTGATGGGTTTCGGTATCAATAATATAACCGGCGACTACAGCCGGGGAGCCGCTGGTTTCTGGATCGAAAATGGAAAAATTACGTACCCCATTAGCGAAATGACGATCGCGGGCAACTTAACGGAGATGTTTCTCAACATGATGCCTGCCAACGATCTGGTGTTCCGCTTTGGTACCGACGCGCCGACCGTGCGCGTCGAGGGGATGACCGTCGCCGGCGCATAAGATGCACCTTTCGGGCGCAATGTTGCTTAGTTGACACGGCGGTTGCATTTGAATACCGGTTCATAGTTAGCGTCACAGTCCTTGCGCGGAAGGTGGATGCTAGGCCACGACCACAGTCATTCTCATGACCACGCGTTCGATTTGGCTTTGCCCGGCCAGCGACGCATACTCGTAATCGCCCTCCTCATAAATGCTGGGATGTTTACATTCGAAATTGTCGCCGGCCTCACCGCTGGATCAGTTTCGTTGCAAGCCGACGCACTTGATTTTCTGGGCGACGCAGCGAGCTACACCATAAGCCTGTTTGTTCTTGGCATGGCGCTGAAATGGCGAGCAGCGGCGGCCCTGCTCAAGGGCCTGACGATGGGGGCATTTGGCGTTTGGGTGCTTGGCGCAACCGTCTACAATGCGCTTTACGGTGTGGTACCCGGCGCATTTGTCATGGGGACAATTGGTTTTGCAGCACTTGTCGCCAATCTGATAAGCGCGGCATTGCTGTTCGGGTTTCGAAAGGGGGCGTGAACATGCGCTCAGTTTGGCTATGCAGCCAGAACGATGCCATTGGTAATGTCGCCGTAATGCTCGCGGCCGGCGCCGTTGTCGCCACCGACACTGCCTGGCCTGATTTAGCTGTTGCGCCTGTGATGGCGATACTGGCACTGACCGCATCCTGGCAGGTCACTCGACAGGCGCTAGCGGAACTTAATTCCTCCAAATTAGAGAATACCTAGTGGGGCTACTTGGTACGGAAGATTACGATATACATCCGGCAACCCACACTGCGGATGCGGAGGAGGTGTCATGAGATCCGGTATTTTGATTCGCCTCTTTGGCATCATTGTCTTGCTGTTGGTCACATCGGCGGCACCCAGCTTCGCAGACGAATTACCGACCACTGCCGATAAAGCTGCAATTGTCAGAATAATCGAAATGCAGATTGACGCATTTCGGCGAGACGACGGCGCTGAAGCATTCTCATACGCATCACCAGGGATTCAATCGCGCTTCGGTAACGTCGAGAACTTTATGGCGGCTGTCATTTCTGGTTATCAACCGCATTATCGTCCCCACTCGGTCCAATTCCAAGACCTGATTACCCTTCAAGACCAGGCGACCCAACGGGTGCTCTTTGTCGGACTCGATGGCGTAGCCGTTGTCGCCCTCTACTCGATGACGCACATGGACGACGGCAGTTGGCGAATTGATGGATGTTTCCTCCTCGAAGGAGAAAACGCGTGAGCGGCACGACACGAGATTTTCCAGTTTCCTGGGATGAACTACACCGACATTCGCGAGCGCTTGCCTGGCGCCTGCTGGAAGATAGCCCTTTTAGGGGCATCATTGCCGTTACGCGTGGCGGCCTCGTTCCCGCCGCCATCGTCGCCCGTGAGCTCGACCTTCGCCTGGTGGATACAGTGTGCATCTCGTCCTACGAACACAAAGATCAAGGCAAAGTCGATGTTCTCAAATCCATCGACGGCGATGGTGACGGCTGGCTGATCATCGACGATCTTGTCGATACAGGAATTACGGCAAAGGTCGTGCGCGAGATGTTGCCGAAAGCGCATTTTGCAACAATCTACGCGAAGCCCGCCGGGCGGCCACTGGTTGATACGTTCATCACAGAGGTCAGTCAGGACACCTGGATACTTTTCCCTTGGGATGTGGAGCCTGTCTACGCAAAACCAATCCGCGAACAAACGTAGGAAGACTATCCAAGGCGCCACACTTTGAGCCGCGGATCGAGCAGGTCGCGCAATCCGTCACTGAGAAGATTAAGACCCAATACGATCATCGCGATGGCAATGCCGGGAAATAGCGCTTGTGCCGGCGAAATGAACATGAATGTTTGGGCATCATTGAGCATCCGACCCAAACTTGGATTTGGTGGCTGCACTCCCAATCCGAGATAGCTGAGCCCGGCCTCGGCAAGAATCACGATTGAAAATTGAATCGTCGCCTGGACTAGAAGTACGCTCGCGATATTCGGTGCCAGATGGTCGAGTGCAATTCTAAACGGCGTCTTGCCGAGCGCCGAGGCGGCACGAAGAAATGGGCGCGGTAGAAGCTGAATTGTCGCGCCTCGCGTAACCCGCGCCAGCAGCAGCCACGCCTTCCCTGTTTCTCAAATCGGACGGGACGCGAATGGGACTTTAGGACGCCGTCGTCGGTGGACATTCGGTGGGCGTCCCTGGTGTTTTGCGCATGCTGGAACTCGCTCATAAACGTCGCGGCAAATTGCCATGGCTTCGCCTGTTCGAGCCGGCAATCCGCCTTGCGGAGACTGGGTTTGACGTATCCCCGCGTATGCACATGCTCGTTTCACAAGACAAATATCTGCAGCGATATCCTACCGCTCGAAACTATTTTTATGACGGTAACGGTGTGGCATGGCCGGTTGGTACCGGCTGATCAACACGCAGTTCGCAGAAACATTGCGCGCCATCGCCAGCGGTGGTGCAGATGCGTTTTACACGGGTGCGATAGTGACCGACATAGCAAAGGCAATTAGCAGTGCAGAGGGCAATCTAGGACTAATGACACTTGCCGATCTGGCCAGTTACCGCGCAAAAATTCGACCAGCAGTTTGCGGTGGGTATCGCGGCTACAGTGTCTGTGGCATGGGTCCACCCTCGTTAGGCGGCCTCACTGCCGCCATGATGCTTGGC
>CAVOAK010000055.1:0-17510 GCA_963693665.1 Alphaproteobacteria bacterium
GGTTTCTAACGCGGCAGTTTGAGAACGAATCCAATCCAGACATGCATTCGCGGACGACCGCCCGCGAAATCGTTGACGATTTCGATGGTGAAAAGCTCGACTACTGGGTCACAGGATTTGGCACGGGTGGAACCTTGAAAGGCGTTGCGCGGGTTCTGGCAAAGGAGAAACCGGAGACTAAGATTATCCTCTGCGAACCCGAGGATGCGGCGATGCTGAGTAGTGGTACCGCGCAAGAGCGCAACCCGGACGATTCACCTGCTGCCAGCCATCCGGCGTTCAAGCCTCATCCCATGCAGGGCTGGTCTCCGGATTTTATCCCCAAGTTGACGAGCGATGCGGTCGATACGGGTGTGATTGAGCGTATCGTTAAGATCCCTGGAGCGGATGCCATACACTGGAGCCAGCAACTAGCCAAAAAAGAGGGCATTTTCGTTGGCATCAGTGCGGGTGGGACGTTCGCGGGTGCTCTTGAGGTTTGTAAAGGTGCCCCGGCCGGCACGACAGTTCTGTGCATGTTACCTGACACCGGCGAGCGCTATCTGAGCACACCGCTATTTGGTGATATACCGACGGACATGAACGAGGAAGAACAGAAAATCTCGCGCTCTACACCGGGCTTCCATATTGAACCGGCCGCTTGATAACGGGGATGGCCTGACATCGGATGCGAGGCGCGGTAGCACTTTGATGCTGCCGCGTCATTAACGCCGTTCGGGAGCCTTACTACAGCAACCCCAGACTTCGAAAACTGGCGTGGCTGCCTTTGCCGATTACGAGGTGGTCGTAGAGAGCGATGCCGAGTTTCTCGGCGGCTTCGCCAACCTCACGGGTCATGGCGATGTCGGGTTCCGACGGCGTTGGATCGCCCGAGGGGTGGTTGTGGACCATGATGATGGCACTCGCGCCAAGCTCCAGCGCCCTCTTCATGACTTCACGTGGGTAAAGCGTGGTGTAATCAACCGTGCCATGCTGCTGCACTTCGTCGGCAATCAAGGCATTTCGCTTGTCGAGGAAGAGTAATCGAAATTCTTCAATTGGCGAATGCGCCATCGCTGCCATGCAATAGTCGATGAGCTTGTCCCACGAGGCGATCACCGGACGGCCCATGAGCTCTTGGCGGGCGTGGCGCAGGGCTGTCGCCCGAATGATCTTCAACCCGGTTACCGCGGCGTCACCGATGCCATCGATTTTAGCGAGGGCATTTGCCTCGGCATTGATCACCTCAGCGAATCCGCCGAAGCGCTGAATCAGCTGTTTTGCCAATGGCTTGGTGTCGACGCGCGGGATCGCCTGGGCGAGAATCAGTTCTAAGAGTTCGTAGTCGGCGAGCCCGTCACCATCGGACGCAAGAAATCTTGCGCGCAATCGTTTGCGGTGACCTGCGTAGTGCGGTTTGCTTTCAGCCGCCGAAGCCGCTGCCGCTGCGTCGATTGCAGCGTTGTCTCCCTTGGCGTCGCGTCGCGCCACGGAGATATGTCAGTCGAAAGGCGGGAATGTGTGTCCCGCGGGAGAGAGAGTATAGATCTCGTAGCCGTCTGATGTGACGCCGATTGTGTGTTCAAATTGGGCCGAGAGCGACTTGTCTTTGGTGACGGCGGTCCAGCCATCGTTGAGGATTTTCACTGGAAACTTGCCGGCGTTTATCATCGGCTCGACGGTGAAGAACATACCCTCGGCAAGTTTGGTACCCGTACCAGCCGTGCCGAAATGGAGGATGCTGGGCGCATCATGGAAGACGCGGCCAATGCCGTGGCCGCAGAAATCGCGCACCACCGAGAACCGTTCATTTTCCGCATAGGACTGGATGGCGTAGCCAATGTCGCCCAATGTCGCACCCGGTTTGACGACGGCGATGCCGCGCATCATTGACTCGTAGGTCACCTCGACCAGCCGCTTGGCCAGGAGGCTAACCCGGTCTCCCACATAGAACATACGGCTTGTATCGCCGTGCCAACCGTCGAGGATCACCGTGACGTCCAGGTTCATGACATCGCCGTTTTGCAGGCGTTTATCGTCGTTGGGAATGCCGTGGCAGACCACGTGATTGACCGACGTACAGATTGATTTCGGAAAGCCGCGATAGTTCAGCGGCGCCGGTATCGCGCCATGATCGAGGATGAATTCGTGACAGAGTGTATCAAGATGGCCCGTCGATACGCCCGGCGTAACGAAAGGCGTAATATAGTCGAGCACCTCAGCACCGAGTTTTCCCGCGCGGCGCATAGCATCGATGGCTTCCGCGTCATGGAGCTTTATCGCGCCGCGTTCGCTGACCTCGTAATCATCCACTTGAATATCGTTCATCATCTTCCCAACCCTGCGTTCGGGGCTCCGTTTATCGTCTGTTGTTATAGCGTTTCGTCGAGGACAATTGGAAGCGCGCCTTCAACTTCGATGCCGTCTGTCTTGATGCGACAAACATAGCAGATCGCCTCGACGCCCGCCGCCTTCGCCCGCGCCAGACCCGACGCATATGCCGGATCGATGTCGGCGGCAATTCTAAAATGGTCGCAGTCGCCTCGCTGGACAAGGTAGACCATGACCGCCCGGGCGCCAGTCGCAACCATGTTCGCCATCTCCACCAGATGCTTGGCGCCGCGCTTAGTGACCGAATCGGGAAACTCCGCCGCGGTTGGATGCGCGCCTTCGGGTCGCCGCAAATGGACATTCTTGACCTCGACGTAGCAGGGCGGCCGGCTCGCGTCTTCCAGCAGGATGTCGATCCGGCTGTTTTCGCCATAGCGCACTTCGCGCCGCATATCGTCATATCCCTGCAGCTCGGCAATCCGGTCGTCGGCGATGGCCTCTTCGACAATCGCGTTGGGTCGCGCCGTGTTGATACCGATCAGATAGCCATCCACACGCACGAGCTCCCAGCGCCAGTCGAGTTTTGCCGTCGGGCTTCGGTTTGGTGACAGCCAGACCTCCAGTCCCGGCATGTTGAGGCCTGTCATAGCGCCCGGATTGGCACAATGGGCGGTGACGATCGTGCCGTCGTCGAGCTCGACATCGGCAAGGAACCGTTTGTAGCGCCGGACGAGCCGAGCCGTCACGAGTGTGTCGGTAAACTGCATGGTCCACCATAACCGTTGCTGTTAATCGACGGCACCCCCATCTTCACACCTATCATCACCTTCATCTTCTCCGCCATCTTCACCGCGGGCCGTGTTGGCGGTATCATGGAATTGCGCGCAGCGTTTGCAGGGTAGCGGAGAGAAATGATGGCTGAAGAAGAAATCCAGGATATGGCCGAAACGGCGACCGTCGCAGAGACCGTCACCGCTGCTATGTTGATTATCGGCAACGAAATTCTCTCAGGTCGTACCAAGGATGCCAATCTTAATCATCTGGCGTGCGAACTGACCGCGCTTGGCATCCGTTTGATGGAGGTACGCGTAATCCCTGATATCGAGGCTGTGATTGTCGATGCAGTCAACGACGCACGCCGGCGCTACGACTATGTCTTCACGACGGGGGGCATCGGCCCGACCCACGACGATATCACCGCCGAATGTGTGGCCAAGGCGTTTGGTGTGCCGCTCATCGTAAACCCCGTGGCGCTGAAACTGCTCGAAGAGCAAGTCAAGAAGCGTGGCAATGTGTTGAACGAGGCACGGATGCGTATGGCAAAAACGCCCGAAGGCGCCTCCCTGATAGATAACAGCCACTCCGTCGTGCCTGGCTTCCTTATGGAGAATGTCTACGTCATGGCCGGCGTGCCGCGCATCATGCAGGCGATGTTCGAGGGGGTGAAGCCGAGCTTGCGGCGCGGCCGACGGATGCTCTCGCGCACCGTTGCCTGCAATCTGCCGGAAGGAACCATTGCCGAAGGGCTTGGCGCGGTGCAGGCGCGCTTTCCTGACCTGGAGATAGGTAGCTATCCGTCCTATCAGTCGAAGGCCGGTTTCAATGTCGCCATGGTCATTCGCGGCGTCGATGAGGCACAGATCGCCGCCGCCTTCGCCGAAATATCCGACCTCGTCATAAGTCATGGCGATACGCCGGTCGAGCCGTCGTGAGAGCTATTTTGAGAGCCGCGCCCATGCGCATCTTGGTAATTTTTTTAGCCTGCTCTTCAGCCTTTCCGCTTGCGACCGCACAGGCGTGACGGCCAAGGGTGGCTCCGAGTCAAAAACCGAATGGGGCGTGACAATCGGTTTTTAGCTGACCACATATGGAGTTAAACATGGAACGGGTCACTGGCATCGGCGGCATCTTCTTCAAGGCTCGGGATGCGCCTGGGCTTAAAGACTGGTATCGCGAGCATCTTGGCATGGAGCCCGAAGCGGACGGCGGTGTCGCCTTCCAGTGGCGTGAAGGCGAGATACCTGAGCGACGGGGTTTCACAGTCTGGGCACCGTTTCGCAGCAACACAAAGTATTTCGCACCGAGCGACGCGTCGTTCATGATCAACTACCGGGTCCGCGATCTCGACCGCATGCTCGACCAACTGCGCGCCGCCGGTGTCATCGTTGACGACCGTATCGACGAACATCCCAATGGACGTTTCGCCTGGGCGATGGACCCGGAAGGCAACCGCTTCGAGCTTTGGGAACCGAAAGAAGGGCCAAAGGACAAACCCTAGCACCGGCGCTTGCCACCCACTCGGCGCGCCGCTAGGTTTTGAGCGCCAGCAAATGACAATGCCCGCTTGGCGGAATCGGTAGACGCAAGGGACTTAAAATCCCTTATCCGAAAGGGTGTCCGGGTTCGAGTCCCGGGGCGGGCACCATTTGGCTCCTTACCCCTAATCGTTCGGCCAAACCGGATGGTGAAGGTCGATTACATAGGGATGGCTATGTCGCACGGAAGAGGCGTGGCGGTGAGGATGGCTGTGCGGTTCGGATCCTTCCCAGCCCTCATGTGAATGTTGATGATGCTCCTCATGGGCATGCACGTGTTCGTGTTCCAACGTTGGGTGCATGTGTTCCAGTTCAGCGGGATCATGCGCTGGCCATTGGGCCAGGGCGGTGGCCGTCGCAACCAGAGCGATAAGCGCAAGCACGGCGAATGCAGCGGACAGGTCGAAGGCGCTGCCAAGCCACCCGGCGAGCGGATACGTGATCAGCCAGCACGCGTGCGACAGGGCAAACTGGGCAGCATAGATCGCCGGACGACCCTCTTCGTGTGACGAACGCCGGAGCAGCCTCCCAGCTGGCGTCTGCACGAGCGAAGAGCCAACACCCAAAACGAACCAGACCATGAGCAGGATCAAAAAACCATGGACGGCGAGGCCAAGCAACAGGCCGCACCCGAGCAGCGCACCGCCGGCAAGCATGAAGGGGCGGTCCGGCAGTTTATCGAGCAGGCGGGGCAGAAGAAGGGCCGCGGCCATTGACCCGCCGCCGGCTGCCGCGAACACCAGCGCGACCTCGCTTTCGCTGCCACCGAGACGGTCATGGACAAAGACCGCAGTATTGACGATCACCATTGCGCCGGCCGCCGAGACGGCGAGGGAAAGGGCGAGAAGGCCGCGCAGTCGAGGCGTTTTGAGGTAGGCCCGAATCCCGAAGGTCATGTTGTGCCACACGCCCGCCACGCGTTCCTGTTGCTTAGGCGAAGGCAGGGATACCGAGAAGACAAGAAGTGCGGATACCAGAAACGCCGCGCCGTTGGCCGCAAAAAGGGCATCGTAACTTATCAAAACTAGCGCAGCGGCGGCGAGCATCGGGCTCAGGAGGTTTTCCAGATCGTAGGCAAGCCGGGAGAGCGACAGCGCTCGCGTGTATTGCGCTTCGTCGGGCAGGATATCCGGGATAGTCGCCTGGAAGGTCGGCGTGAAGCCCGCCGAGCAGGCGTTCAAGAGGAAGATCAAGATGTATATCTGCCAGATTTCAGTGACAAACGGCAGGCAGATGACGAAGCCAGCCCGCGCGATATCGAGCGCGATGAGAAGTCGCCTACGTGGTAGGCGATGGGCAAATCCGCCGACGATTGGCGCGATGCCGACATACGCCACCATCTTGAGGGCGAGCGCTGTACCCAGAACGGCACCAGCGTTACGACCGGCGAGGTCATAGGCCAGAAGCGCAAGCGCAATGGTCGATAGTCCGGTGCCCGCCAAGGCGATCACCTGGGCGGTGAACAATCGTCGGTATGTGC
Source organism: Alphaproteobacteria bacterium (assembly GCA_963693665.1). Classification (GTDB taxonomy): domain Bacteria; phylum Pseudomonadota; class Alphaproteobacteria; order UBA8366; family CAVOAK01; genus CAVOAK01. Next base: position 6,106 of record CAVOAK010000055.1, read on the forward strand.
GGTCTGCAAGTGGGGACATCGTTTGTGGCTGTGAAGCGGGGCGCTACTTCCAGACCTCTCTGGCGATCCTGAGCCAGTTGCCGCCGAGGATGTTGCCGACGTCTGCTTCCTTGTAGCCCATTTTCAGAAGGCCCTCTGTGAAGGCCGGCATTTGTTCGGGTTCGACGTGTTTGATATCGGGCCACGGCACGTCGCCCGGCGCCGGCGGGTTCCATGCGCTCGGGGTGGTGGTTGCGGAATAAATCACCCAGTCAAGCGCGAACCCCACATGATCCGCTCCGACCATCTGTACGAGATAGTCCACGTGGCGGATCTGGGTCTCGGTCGAGCCGTCGTTGTCACCGAGGAAGATGCCGACACCGTTGACGCCGATGACACCACCGGTTTTGGCGCAGGCCTTGATCTGGTCATCGGCGATGTTGCGGGGATGCTCCTTCAGTGCCTTCGGGTTGGCGTGGCTGAACACAACAGGCGCTGTTGAGAACTCCATCGCCTCCATGCTGGTCTTGTGACCAGTGTGAGTGCAATCGACAACCATGCCGACCCGGTTCATTTCCTCTACGAGCCGAACTCCAAAGCGCGACAGGCCGTCGTCGGTGCGTTCCTTACAGCCGTCGCCGACCGCATTGCGCAGGTTGTAGGCCATCAGCATGTGGCGGATGCCGAGTTCATAGTATGTCGCCACCATATTGATGTCGCTGTCGACCGGGTTGGTGCCCTGGAAATGGAATATGACGGCGAGCTTGTCCTCGCGCTTGGCGCGCTCGATGTCCTGCACCGTCTTGACCAGTACATAGTCGTCGGGGCGGGCCAGAAAATAGGCGCTCTCTTTCGCTATCCTTGTGATCGTTCCCGGCATTTTGTCGCGATCGCCACCGACTGTTAACGACACCACGTCGTAACCCGATGCTTTCAAGCGCGGCAAATATTTTTCGCGGTTTAGCGCTATGTTGCCTGCAGTGATTGGCAGCGTGTTGTCCCACACGATTGCCTCGCGATGCACGCGCGCTGCGTCTTCGGATACACCCCAGTCCGTCTTTGTTGCTTTGGCCATGTCACCCTCCCTGTGCCGGAGTCGTAATCTGCTCCGGAGTTATCGTGTGCCCAACTGGTTATTCATCACCGACGAATATTCCGCGACGTTGAGCGCGTCACGCGGCATACGATTGACGGTCCGCGCCTGATAGTAATCCCACATACCCACGATAGCGCAGATGCACGTTCAGGAGGCCCGACGTAACCGAGGTTTGGCTGCCCGTTTCATCTTTGGTTTCGCCGGTGATTTTGGCGCGAGGCGTCCCGCCAGATATTGGAACATATCCCATACCGTGCCTTCCAAGTCCGGTGGGCCAAGCGGATAGCGTTCTGCATAGCGCGAGTTCAAGCCGGCCTGCAGACGCTCGATCTGTTCCCGGTCTTCAGTCATGGTTTGATTGGTCGACATCTCACCTTTGGTCGCTTTGCGCGAGGGTTTAGAGTTTGCCTTGGAACCGAACATCGCCCTCCCAAATTTGATGGCGACTTGGTCCGCCGCTCGGGGACTGAGGCAAAGATATATCGTCGCATCGGGGCCTAGGGCGAAGACATGGGACGGGTATATCCAAACCATCATGGAGTAGCGCTTTTCAGCGTCTGTCAGATCGGGATGGTAGGGTTTGCGTTGCGGCAGCTTCGCCGGATATCCCGATATGTAGCCAGTGTAACCTTCGCCGCCCGGAATTTTCTTGCAGAGACGCGTCGGCGTGATCTTGTGCAACCCCGTATAGTGGAGGGTGCTCAGGTGATAGCCCTCCATGAAGTTCTCGGCGAGGCACTTCCAATTTGCGCCCCAAACGTCTTCCTCGCCCATCAGATGGACCATGTCATCCATGTGGTAGTTCTCGATGAAGGGTTCGAGCGCCTTCAGCCGTGGTGCCAGCGGTTTGGCCTTACCGTCGAGGTTCACATAAATAAAACCGCCCCAGATCTCGGTTGCGAATTCTGGTAGGCGACATCCCTTAACGTCAAAGCCCTTCACCTGATCCATGTAGGGAGCCCGCAAAAGCTGGCCGTCTGTGGCGTAAGTCCAGGCGTGATAGGGGCAGACGAAATTCTTGGTATTTCCGTCGCCTTCGGCAATCACCGAGGAGCGGTGGCGGCAGACGTTTGAGAGGACGCGCACATTGCCGTCCTTGCCGCGCACGACGAGCAGCGGTTCGTCAACGAGTTCGGTCGTGAAGTAGTCGCCCGATTTGGGAATCTCGTCGACCCGTCCGAGGCAAATCCACTCCTTACGAAATATTTCTTTCTTCTCAAGCTCAAGAAAGTCCTTGGATGTGTAGCAGGCCGGCGGCAGTGTCATTGCCTGACTGGGGTCCATATCCCCGAGTTCTGCAAGGGCTTCGCGAAGTTCAGTAACTGAATTTGTGTCGCTCATACCTATTCCTCCCGGCTATTTGGGCCACGGAAACGATGTATACGCCCACTGACATGTTAGTGGCGGCATCGTTGGTCGACAATCGACAAAAAATTATGCGGCTGACTGCTAACCCCAAGTCCTAAAGATGCAATGGAGGTAATCGCATTGTCTGTTGCTCGCGACGGATTGGTCGCCCGGTTGACAGGCGTCCTTCGCTTAGGCACAAGAAGTCTCAAGAATTCGCATGGTTCAACGGGAGAAAATATTATGGATCGTGAGCAGGAACGCGGGATCGAGTGGGAATGTCAAAAGATCATGCGGCGCTATTATTACCACGTAGACCGGCGCGAGTTTGAGAAGGCAGCCGACCTCTTTACAGTGGACGTTGATTGGTTGTCGCATGGTGTCAAACTCGATGGCCGCGACGAATTGGTGAAAGCATTGTACGCTTCCCTTGGTGACGGGACGATTCGCCACGTGCTGACGAATTCAGTCACGACGGTTGTCGACGAAGATCATGCCATTTGCCGCTCCTATAATACGCTCTATTACTCGGCCGATGCTGAGTACGAAGAAGCTGACGATCCGTTGGCGTTGGAGGGCCCACATAGACTCCTCGACAGCTATGCCGAGTTGACCCGTATGCCTGAGGGTTGGCGGATTTCAAAACGACGCTCATTGATTGTCTTCCGGCGCGATCCAGACGAACCTGTCCGGCTTGAAAGTTGGGGAAAAAGCAAAGGTAAGGTGCCTGGGCAAGCCTAGGGAAAAACGTTGCTGTCATAAGAGATTTGGAGACTTAGAAATGAACCGTGAAGAAGAACGGGCAATTGAATGGGACTGTCAGAAAACGATGCGGCAGTACTACGACTATGTGGACCATCGCGATTTTGATAGTGCAGCAAATTTATTCACCGAGGACATCGATTGGATGTCCCATGGGGTAGCACTTCATGGCCGGAAGGAGTTGCGGGATGGGCTTCAAGCCGCATTAGGCGAGGGGACGATCCGCCACGTTTTGTCAAACACAGTCGTGAACGTCATCGATGAAGACAACGCTGAATTAGACGAATATCACACGCTCTATTACTCAGCAGACCAAGAATACGAGACTGTAGACGGTCCCATCGCGTTCGAAGGCCCTCACAGGATCATTGATTGTTTTGCCGCCTTACGCCGTACACCGGAGGGGTGGCGTATCGCCAAACGTCGAGCCCCAATCATCTTCCGCCATGATCCGAATGAACCTGTTCGCCTTGAGACCTGGGGAAAAAAGGAAGGCAAGACCTAAAAGTAGATCGCAACGCGTCCCCACAGCGCCAGGAGTATCCGGTATGAATCGCAACGAGGAACGGGCGATCGAGTGGGATTGTGAGCAGCTTCTGCGCCGTTATTACAACTTCGTCCACGGTCGTGAGTTCAGCAAGGCAGTGGCCTTGTTCACCCCTGACGCCGATTGGCATGCGCTCGGCGTCGATCTAAAGGGTCGCGAGGCAATTCTTGAAGGTCTACGCAGCGGATTTGCCGCTGGTACGGTACGGCACACGGTCACCGGTACGGTGGTTACCGTGATCGACGCTGAAAACGCTGAGTCTGTTTATTGCAACAGTGTGTATAACGCGCCTGACATTCGGATTGAGGACCGCGAAACTCCGATCGCTATGGAAGAGACTCGTCGTTGATGTCGCTGACCGGCTTGTCCGGACCGACGATGGCTGGAGGATAGCTCGCCGGCGTGGCACGGTCGTCTTCAAGCGGCAGTCGGACCGGCTGTTACCATTTGAAGCTTGGGCCAAGCAGGAAGGCAAGACAACCGCTAACGTCTGATATTTCCCAGCTATTCGTCTTTGCCGCCAATGGTTTCTGTCGAATCTCTGGCGTAGGAAATGGCGTTGTCGAGCAATCGCAATATCTTCTGGTTGTTGCGCAGTACATGCTGAATACCCGGCCGTTTGTCATGAACCAGCTTCGTGCATCGCATCAGAACACTCTTACGAATTTCTGTCAGAATGTCTTCCAACGTCGAGCCGTGTGGATTATCCACAGAGACAAGGAGTCCGGTAAATTCCGCGTGCTTATTGACCGCAGTTTCCAGCGCCGATGCGATCTGCTGCCCGATTTCGTTCTCGTCCCCAGTCACTTTGTTTACGATCACTGCGTGCATTGCCTCGAGATGAGCGCGCGCGATTTCTATACCTTTGTCGTCTCGGCAATGGTGGCACCATTCACAAGTTACGCTGGCCCGACCTGCACATGTCTGTATGACGGTAAACGCTTCGAATTGGCGAGTTGTGCGTGCATGAAGACGCCGAATGGACCGCATATAGCTTGCTGCGGCCAAGTTTTGAACAATTCGTCTTGGATGATTACAAACCGCAGTTGTCCAGTTGCCAGCGCAGTCGACCATGTACCGGGTCACTCGACGCAAGACTATCTGGCGGCGCTGGATGGAAATATTGTCAAACAGAGTCGTTGGGATAGTGCGGCTAAGGCGGAGTAACTTTATCTGCTGCTTTTATTTCAGGTAGAGCCAAATTGCATTTTGGGGCGAGTTTTTGCCCGACCGTTCTAGCCTGAGGTTTCCAGAACAATTAAAGCAGTATTGATGGGCGGCGTTTTTAGTCTGTAAGCGGAGCGTCTGCGGAGTTGTGCGGTCGTTTGCTATGGCTTGGAGCCCTTATGACCGACGCGAGCCAATGTCAGTTCTTGGCCTGTTCCATCATTTTAGGCGTGCTGGTCTGCGCTGGCGGGAAAGTGCCGATATGGTAGTTGTGGCACGTTACGCAATTATCGCCGGCTTCTGCCGGTGTATGACAGGCTGCGCAGGTCGCTCGCTCAACCGGGTTGAAATTGCTTACAAATGTCGTTGGATCCCGATCTTTGAACCCATCGGAAAAATCGACCTCTGAATTCAGGCTGTGGCATGTCAGACAGCCACGCTCATCAAGGAGTGTAAAGTGCCCAACATGGGAAAATGCGGTGAATGCATGCTGATTTGAAATTGGTCGTTTTCCCTGCCAGTTGACGTGTTGTATGCCTTCTCCAACCTCGTCAACGCTGTGGCACTTGCTGCAGGCGCCAGGTGATTTTGTCGAAACCAAGGCCTCGAAGATCTCTGTTGCAGGTTCTTTAGCCGGCATCGCTTCTGCCTGAGCGGCTATATCAAGCCAACTTCTGAAGAATACATCGGCGTGTCCAGCGGGCCGATAACGAAGACTAAAATCCTCGCGATACCATCCACCTGCCGACGGCCAATCTTCGCTGGCGAGGTTTGCAATCTGGGTTTTCTCTCCTTCCTCACCATCTTCTGCGCCATCGTCGTCGCCAATCTCGTCGTCGCCAATCTCGTCGTCGCCAATCTCGTCGTCGCCAATCTCGTCGTCGCCAATCTCGTCGTCGCCAATCTCGTCGTCGCCGATCTCATCATCGCCGATCTTATCATCGCCGATCTTATCATCAGTGCTCTTCGCAACAGTGGCGACAGTTGAGACGATTGCATTTGTGACTTCGCTTGATGGCATTGGGACAGATTTGCCCGCACGAAATTGAATGACATCGTCGTGCAAGGTGGGGAACCATAAATCCATTGCGGCTTTGACAGCATCGGCCGGCAGCAAATTTGTCAGTTGCGCTAACTCCGTGGTGTTTAAATCATGGCCGAATGCAACCGCAAGCCGTGAACTGAGAAATGCAACTCCCATTGTTGAAAGCTCGAAGTACAATTCCTTTATGCCCCAGGCGAGCTGTTCGACATCTGCTAATTGGGTGCTACTGACGTCGGTCAAGTCGAGTAAATCGAGTTCGGAGAGATTGGCTCGCGCGGCGGTGTAATCGTCGTTGCCTGCAAGCAACAGATCCATGAACGGTGTGATTTCACCCTCGGCGTCTTCTGGCCAGGAACCGATGGAAATGTTGTTTTCCATTAACACCTGAACATCGAAGCCAGGAACTGCAAAAATCTCTACGCCTTTTGACGTCGCGCGGCCGACCCCCTCAATTTGACCCTCGTGGCAGGCGGCGCAAATCGATTTGAACTCTTTCACAACCATAAGGCTGCCAACTTGCCCGGCGATGTGGCAACTACTGCACTCTTTCGGCGCTTGGGCCTTAACATTAGCGTCTCGAAAGTGTTTTTCGAGATGGCTCCCATGATCAAAATTGATTCGAGTTCGCCGATCAAACGGAAACCCGGCGAACTCCGGATGACCTTGGGCCAAGCGGGTGAATTTTTCCTTGTGGCAGGCTACGCATCGCTTGTTCGACATTGCGGTGAGCTGAAAAGCCTTACCATTGTGTTCTTGGTGGCAGGTGGCACAAGCGAGTTTGTTGTTGTCGTGGAGTGGGAGGTCACGGGCCCAGGTTGCAGCAGTTAAAACAAGCGGTTCGCTCACTGTTCTTTGTGGCATTGCTTTTTTGGTTGAAAGGTTGAGCGTGGCCGTCTGCAATCCGTGGGGATTGAGTGAGTTCTCTCCCAAGTCGTGGCAGGCAATACAGGTTTGACTGTCGGTTACTTTGGCCGAATGCGCGAAGGCGGCCATTGGCCAGGCCGCCGCGCCCTTTTCGAATGCTGTGTGGCATCCGCCGCAATCAGCGACTTCACTATGTTGAAACGTAACGTCGCCAGGATTTAAGAGAACTGGCGCAAGAGGGCTAGCGCCCGCGAGAAGGAGTATGCCAACTGATACTGCCAACACCCAGTTTCTGGTAACGCGGACACGGGCGCGCCAGCTGCGAACTGGCCAGCAGCGCTGTATCGACCGACAACATGTTCCATCAGGTAATGGACCATCTGGACACTTTCCACCGACAAGGTCCGAACGATTGCATTGCCACCGATCGTCTGTCTTGGAAGGTTGGCATTCAAAAGTTGCTCGGCAGTTTCCTCTATCGTCCGGGCCAATTTGGCAAGGTTTGCCTTCGGCCGCCCAACCGCACACCCACGCTTGGTTAGGGCGATGGTAACCGCTGCTCTTATAGTCGAATCGTTGAAGTATATCCATCAACCAATGCCGCCGCTGAAAGCGTGAACCACGACTAGGTGCAACGCGGCCAAAGTTAGAAGAGCGAATGTTGCCGGAATGTGAACCAACAACCATGCCTTAAGTGTGGTTTGCAGCGCATAGTGGAAATCCAGATCGTCTTTCTTAACGACTAATAATCGCAACTCACTGATAAGTTCGCGTTCTCGCGCATTGAGATAGCGATCGATACTGTCAATTTCGTTTAAGAGTGTGAACAGCCCGTGGTTCGATGCAATCAGATGCTGGAAATAATTTTGGGGCTTCATAAAATAGGAATGCAGATGCTCGGAATAGAGATCTCGAATTGTGTAGGAATTGGCCTCGGCTGCTGATCGGATAACGACTTGTTCGGCCTCGTCGCGAATTTTAGAAAGGAAGTCAGGGACCCGTTCAAGAATCACTTCTTCGCCGCGCCTCGTTAAACGCTTCGGGAGAGTTCGTGAAACGAATATCCCGAGGATGCCGGTTCCAGCCACAGCAACGAACAATATGGCAAGCGTTACCTCAATAAACCCATTGGGTAGGCGCCAATTGATGTGAAGGCCAAACAGGACAATTGCAATCCAGCCCAAGTAGATATGAAACTGGAGCCACGTTGCGCTCGAACCGATAGGTAGCATTGTCAGCTTCTTGCGAAGATTGAGCGACGCGAGGAGTAACATTGAGATAAACAGAATCCAGCCAGAGAGAAATGCTGCGTCGTATAGGGCGGCATCATACGCTTGGTGCGCGCCGAATAGACCGATCGCCAATGCAGCTGCGATAATTGTGTTTCTTCGGCGCCGGGTTGCTAACGTCATTATCGGCCTAATAGGGCTGCAATAGATGGCAACTCGTCCATGTTCACGCGATACAGCGCGTCATGTGGACACGCTCGTTGGCAAGCCGGGCCACCAGGTTGATCCGCGCACAGATCGCATTTTGATGCTTTTAAGATCGTCGAGTTAGTTGCCTCGTCGCGAATAAACTCTCCGTTAGCATCCCGAATTTCAACCATACGAATGTTATCGTAAGGGCAATTATTGGCGCATGTCGCACAGCCGATGCATGTGTCGTCGTTGATAATCACTTGGCCGCCTTGGGCATTACGATGGATCGCCCCAGTTGGACAACCGATCATGCAGACCGGATCCATACAGTGCATACACGCATTTGCCACCATGAAATGATCGAAGGTTCTGCCATGGCGGATAAAGCGTGGGTTGTTGTTATGCCCCGCAGCGCAAGCTTCAACGCAGGAATCGCATCTGACGCAGCGGTCAAGGTCGATGAGCATCGTCGCCGTACCGTTGATGTACCTGTTTTCAACGAGGAACTCGATCTTTGAGGTTTCTATTGCAGTATCGTCTTCTGGGGGCGCGCCATCATCTTCGTCGTGCCCATGGTATTTTTCAGAATCCGTACCCAAATAGGATGCAAGAACATCCGCTGGGATCGTCGGTAGAACATACTCCTCAATTATTGATGTGGGGACGCGCAAAACGTCCGTGTAGCCAACCGCCCGCAATGAGTGGTGAAACTCTCCTGAATCAGTACCACCGCTACGCCATTGTTGTGCGATTTCTTCGAAGCCAAATACTGCACCGCGCCCGATGTAGCGAACGGTTTGATGGCCGTGGTTCAATTTTCGGCTGACGCGGCCAAAACCAGTTCGAATCAGCAGGAGGCCGTCGGGATAATGCCCTTCTTCGACAATGATCGGTTCCTGCGCCAACCTCTCGCTGCTACTACCCTCAATCATTTGTTTATACGTTCGGTGCCAAGAGAAATCGCCGTACGTCGCAAATAGTGTTTTTTCCGCGATTGTCTCGATGACATCGCTGCTGAGGTGCTTAAAAATAGGTGTTTCCTGTAGATGCGTCTTGAGCGTCCGTTCGCGATATAGCTTGTCGATATACTGGCGAAACTCGTCGGCCCGACGGCGGATGTCGCGGATACCCTGTCGTCTAACCTCAACAAGTTCGGCATCGCCGTCAGCGAAGATCGTGGTTGTCCGCGCTTCACGGGCAAGTGCGGCAATCTCACCGAACATCTCACCTGGACCAATTTTCACCGTTCTATTTTCTTCGAGTATTTTTGGTACGTCCTGCAGGAAAATCCGGGTTTCTTCCGTACCAAGCTGCCGCGTTCCCGTGCCGCGGGCCCGTGTGTATCGGGTAGGGTCGCGAACCTCCGGTAGTTTTGCATTCTTCCAAAGTTGGCGAAATGCGGCCCAAAGACCCTTCCTTGGCAATTCGGCGCGTCCAAGAACGTCGTTCGGCAATCCAGGCGGCAGGACGGCGCGTACCTTTCCCGACATGACAATAAATGCCGAGGTTCCGTAATCTCCCGCACGAATGACAATATCGCCGCTGCGATAGCGGCGTATGCACATATCGTTGCGAACGATTTCGCGCAGCGGTGTAGATGCGGGAAACCCATCCGCATCCATATTGCGGAACAGGTCGATTTCATGGATGCGATCGACGTTGGCGTCAGTCATATCGGCGCTGAATGGATTATCCCAACGTCTCGGCCGTTGAATCAGCACCGATCTCGCCATATGCGTTCCTTCTTAGACTTCAGGCGCCCGTATTCTTAGGGAGTGACTTTGCCTTTGTACTTGTCGGCAGCCGGAAGCATCGCGTCGACATCGCCAAATTGGCTGCCGTCATAGTTGGCCGCCAGCAACTTTGCCGCGCTGGCGACTTTGTCTGCGGCAGCCGACAGGGCAGCTTCATTGTTGAGCTTCAGTTTTGCTTCTCCGGCGGCTGCAACAATTGCATCTACCTCAGGTGCTTTGATCGCAGCAGCAATTGCCTGCATTGCTTCCTTTGCCGATTTTGCGCGCCGAGCCATCGACTTTGCATACGTTGCGTTCGCAGTCGCTTTGGCGACACCGCGCAAAGCATACTCAAGGTCCAGCGCCTTACCGACGACATACATCATACGCTTGCGGTTGGTTGATGCACCGTTGTTTTCCTTGCTGTACCAAACGTTGTGCCGTATTTCCCCTTGGGTCCAGGCCACAAGCTCGAATTTGCTGCCCGCCGTGTGCCCGCCGTCATTGACGAGTTTTTCATTCGGCACTGTGTGGCAACTGTAACAATTTGCAGCGACCTCATAGAGACGGGACGGTCGAATCATGCCCGCCGCTTCTGAGCTAACGTAGCGTTCGGTCTTGTGGGCAGGCGCCTCGGTTTCCATCGTTACGCCTTTGCCGCCGTAGTCGCTATGTAACTTGACCCAATTTTTGCCAGCCGCGTGACAGGACTCGCACGTTATCCCGGCGATGGGTTTTGCTTTGCCGTCGTCCATCACAGAGGTGAAATGGCATGTCAGACAATCGCTCTCCGCCTTAATGCGCTTGAGGCCAAGTTTGCCTGCGATTTCCTTTGCCTTTTTACTCCGCGGCAAATTCTTGAATGTTGTCGAGTGATGGGTCAATTTCCAAGCTGCCACAGAAGATTTGTGGCATTCGCCGCATGCGTCAGGACCGATGACCGACGCGGGGTCAAGCCTCATTTCCTGGGCAGTTGATGGCGCTACGCCAACGGCAATCCCAAGCATGAGACCAACGACCATGGCAACCATCGTCGAAAAACGGCCATGTTGAATTGGAAGTCTAATATTTGTCATGGAAGTCAATCTCCATAGGTTCCCAGAATTGATATTCTCAAAGAGTGAGTGTTGTGAAAGAATTCTTAAGCATCGAGGGTCAGATCGCTTTTTGGAATTGAAATACAGGTCAGGCACGATCCATCTTCAGGTGGTGAACCTGGCTCAATGTTGTACGTAATATCCCCTGACTTTATGGCGGTAATGCACGTGCCGCAATTACCGGCGCGGCACCCTGAATCGATATCAATTCCGTTGCGTTCAGCGAAGTCGAGGAGCGATTCGGCATCTCCATCCCAAGGAAGAGTTGCACCAGACCGAGAAAATTCAACGTTGATCGCCGCTGCTCCCGCAACCGGTACTTCGGCGACTGTTTTAGTCCGTTTGAC
>CAVOAK010000056.1:0-16996 GCA_963693665.1 Alphaproteobacteria bacterium
CACAACGATTGAAATTCTCACGCCAGATTTTCTTCGGAAAGCGGGATCAATTGAAGCGATAACTGCAACACGACCCGACGTGTTTAACCATAACTTGGAAACAGTCCCGCGGCTCTATCCGTCAATTCGCCCCGGCGCTCGTTACTTTTCAAGCTTGGAACTTCTCCATCGCGTGAAATCCATCGATCCCAGCATGTTCACCAAATCAGGCATCATGGTCGGACTAGGCGAAACACGCGAAGAAATAGGTCAGGTGATGGACGATATGCGCGCCGCCGACGTCGACTTTTTGACAATTGGACAATATCTGCAGCCGACCATTAAGCACGCAAAAATTGACAGATTTGTAACACCCGAGGAATTTGAGAGCTATGCCGCGATGGCCAAGGGCAAAGGGTTTCTCGTGGTATCGAGTTCGCCGCTCACACGTTCGTCCTACCATGCTGACGAAGATTATGCCTTGCTCAAACTGGCGCGCGAAGTAGACCTCAATTCCAGGTCGACGACGCTGCCTGACTAACGGGACGGTACCGTTAACGTAATGCCGCGGCACAGCGAACAGCGAGACCTACCGTATCCACCAACGCTACTCTTCGACGTCGTCGCAGATATAGAACGCTACCCAGAGTTCTTGCCGTGGTGTTTAGCGGCGCGCATCCGAGAGCGGAATGAAACCCTTGTCGTCGCCGATATGATGATTGGATTCCGCGGATTAAAGGAAAGTTTTACTAGCCGCGTTACCCTCAATCGACCTGAGCTAAAAATTGATGTGACATATGAAGATGGTCCATTCAAGTATCTGAATAATCATTGGATATTTGAAAAAAATAATGACGGCCATTGCCGTTTGGGTTTTTTTGTTGAGTTCGAATTTCGATCTCGGATTCTTGCGACGCTCATGGATATGCTGTTTCACAAATCCGTACAGCGAATGGTTGCCGCTTTTGAATTGAGAGCTGCCAGGCTTTACAAGCCTGGCGTGGAATCGACACATCAAACACGAAGAATTTCACAGCAAGGAATAGAGTAAAAAACTACGTTCGTAGACGATCACCGAGATACGACCTTCGATTTTCGCGCGCGCTGCTCGTTTTCGATGCATCCTTTTCATTATCCACAACATCTTGTGGCAGAATGGATGACAACACAGTAAGCGCCTACTATATTAGGCGTCATACCTAATTATAAAATTTCTGGTTTCACTGGATTTGACCCGCAACGCTGAAATACAATTTGATAACGCCGTCTCAAATTCGCGCTGCACGCGCAATGATCAACGTTAAACAACGTGAGTTGGCAAAGTCCGCCGGTATCTCATTGGCGACGCTCAACAATATAGAACGTGGTGTCGGTGACCCACGCTCAAGTACGCTTGAGGCCATAGAACATGCATTGAGCGCGGCTGGAATCACCTTTACTGAAGATGATCGATCCGAATCTGTCGAATTGATCCGACTGGCTCGACCCAATGCATACGATACGTATTTTGCAAGTCAGCGAGTGCTTGAACTATTACGCAGAGGCTCACTCACCAAAATCGAAAAAGTACTATTTTTTGCCCGATGGGCCCGCACAGTCGCTAGTGGAGAGGACCGTCACCGTATCTGTCTCTTGATTGAAGGCGAAAATAGATCAGTACTATTCGATCAGGTTAACTTCAATGTCGGGAGCATTAGCCGCGCCGCCGAAGTAGCCGGGATTATGCTCGCCGCCTTCGCTCTCCATCGCTATCGCCTATGTTTCCTCGACGAAGTCCTCGAAGACACGACAACGGCTGAACAAAGTGAAGCGTTTCAACGGCTGCGCAATCTACCTTGGCAACCACTTGACCATCCGAAACAGTTTTTTAATGTATTCGACAATTGGGACGCTCGCCTCGCACCAATTGCAAAGCGAAAAGGCCATCCGATGAATGATCTTGTCGCCTTGGTTGCTAAATCTGAAGCCGCAGAAGCATAAGATCCAACGCCATTTCCACGGTCAGTTCGCGCACAGTTTGACGATCACCTTTAAAAATATGTCGCTCGACTGATGCTCCGTCGGATTTAAGTGCTGTCCCAAAATAAACCAGTCCGATTGGCTTATCTGACGTTCCGCCGCTAGGTCCGGCGATTCCCGTTACGGAGACAGCAAGCGAGGCGTGTGAAAATCGGAGTGCACCGTTGACCATCTCCTCAGCAACCTCAGGACTGACAGCACCGTGCATGTCGATCATTTCAGCGCTCACACCCAACTGCTCGACCTTTGCGGCATTGCTGTAACAAACGAACCCGCGTTCAACGACATCGGATGAGCCAGATATTTCTGTAAGGCAGCCGGCGATCAAACCACCAGTACAGGATTCAGCACTGACAATTAAATGGCCCGCCGCTCTACATACTTGAAGTAATTTCTGTGCTTTATTTAATAAAATGTTAGAAAACATTATGTAAAACTCGAAATATGCAGTCCCATTAAAAGGAAAACAGACGCATAGACCGCGGCGACAATGTCATCCAACATAACGCCAAGTCCGGACTTCATTTTGCGGTCGACTAAATTTGCCGGCCAAGGTTTCACGATATCGGCTATGCGAAACAGAATAAAGCCAGCGAGGTAAAGGAAGAGATCCGGCGGAACAACAGCCAACGTCAACCACTGACCAGCAACCTCGTCGACAACAATCTCCGATGCATCGGCATTTCCATTTGCGCGCCCATAGCTTTGTGCAGCCATACAACCGACCACAAAAAGAATGCCTGCCGCGGCCACTAATGAAACCTGGCCACCATATGAAGCTATCAGCCAAGCAAAAGGGAGTGCGGAAATCGAGCCACAGGTTCCCGGCGCTTTCGGCAACAAGCCAACACCAAACCAAGTCGCGACTACATTTGCCGGCCGCAAGAAATTTTTATTGTCATGCATGTGGAGGGTCCAAAAGTGCGGAGTGTGCGATACCACGATGCGCAAAGTTTTGCCAACGAGGGTGAAGCTGGTGTACGCACAGACGCCACGCCACCGAAGATGAATTCCTCTGCACCCCTCTTACTTGAAACCGCGTTTGGGCGATGAACACTATGATCGACAAATCATCGGTTACGTGGGATGCGCCGGCAAAACTCAACCTCTATCTCCATGTTACTGGGCGACAGGACGACGGCTATCATACTCTCGATAGTCTGATCGTTTTTACCGAAGTTGGCGACAGCTTGAACGTTCGGGAATCAGATACCCTATCGCTTAAAATCGTCGGCCCCTTTGCTGCAGCGCTTTTAGGGGATGAAGATCACAATCTTGTCCTGAAAGCCGCACGATTGCTCGCCGACACAGCGAATGTGCCCGCTCGGGCGGAAATCACGCTCAACAAGCGCCTCCCGGTTGCCGCCGGACTAGGGGGTGGATCGACCGATGCCGCAGCAGCGCTAAAAGCATTGATGATCCTCTGGGATATCAATCCAAAGGCAATTAATCTGGAGACAATTGCGATCTCTCTTGGCGCCGATGTACCCGTTTGCATGGCAACCCAGTCATCTTTTGTCGGAGGAATAGGCGAGCGCATCAGTCCGTGCCCCGATTTGCCGCAGTTCGGCTTGCTATTAATCAACCCCAACATCACTTTCGCCACGGCTGATGCATTCTCGGCATTTTCACAGCCATTTTCGCCAGCAGCCGCCTTCACAACAGCTCCTTCAAGTGTGACAGAACTAGTAGATATTCTTGGGCAACGCCGGAACGACCTAACCGCTGACGTGATCTCTCTTTGCCCATCTGTCGGCGATATTCTCAAAGCCTTGGAGTCGTTATCCAGCTGCCGCCTTGCGCGCATGACGGGGAGCGGCGCAACTTGCTTCGGTTTGTTTGATACTTTCTCTGCGGCACAACGCGCAGCCGCAACACTTGAGCGTCATGATTGGTGGACTATGCCAACGGCAGTAGCGAATACCTAGCACGGGAATTCGATATATCCGCAGCCACGGCTCAATAAACGTAGGAACCTGTTGACAGAGCTATCCCTCTCCGGCTTCAACTCACACAAATCGATCCCAGTATCAGAGGACCGTAATGACGGAAACAGTGGCATTAGTCGTTGCAGCCGGCCGTGGTGAACGGCTTGGCGGCGATATTCCAAAGCAGTATAGACGGCTAGCGGGCCAGCCATTGCTTGCACGATCTCTTAGGGCCTTCATACGCCACCCGCGTATCATTGGCGTTCGAGCGATCATTCATCCCGATGACCTTGCATTGTACAACGAGGCAACCGCGGGTCTTGATCTCATGCCGGTGGCATTTGGTGGAGATACGCGGCACGAATCGTCGCAAAAAGGCTTGGAAAGCCTCGCATCCAACCCACCTGTCCGTGTCCTAATTCACGATGCATCAAGGCCTTTGATTGACGCAGCTACAATTGACCGCGTCCTTGCCGCACTCGACCTTTCTAAGGCTGCGATTGCGGCGTTGCCTGTTCGAGACACGATAAAGCGCGGTGATGACGATGCCATCGTCTCCGAGACGATTGATCGCTCCGCATTGTGGCGCGCACAAACACCTCAAGGGTTTGATTATTCATCAATTTTAGCTGCTCATCAAAGACCATCCGGCAATGCTTACACCGACGACGCAGCTGTAGCCGAAGCAGGCGGTATGATGGTGAAGTTGGTTCTCGGTGATGAAGACAATTTCAAGATAACGACTGAACAAGATTTTCGACACGCAGAGCGATTGCTCGCCGGCACAGAATTGCGTGTCGGAAATGGCTTCGACGTGCACCGTTTTGGACCGGGTAAGCAAGTTACCTTATGCGGTGTGACGATACCGCACGATCAGGGGCTTGTGGGACATTCCGATGCAGACGCTGGATTACACGCACTCACCGACGCTATTCTTGGTGCACTTGGAGAAGGTGATATTGGCGTACATTTTCCACCAACAAACCCGACCTGGAAGGGAAGGGATTCATCAATCTTCCTACAGCATGCAGCGAAAATACTGAATGAGCGTGGTGGTTCCATTCGCCACTTAGATGTGACGCTGATCTGCGAAAACCCAAAAATATCACCTCACCGGCAGGCGATGCAGCGTCGCGTTGCTGAAATAATTGGCATCGATACAACACAAGTGAGTGTGAAGGCGACGACGACCGAGGGATTAGGATTTGCCGGCCGCAGCGAAGGAATTGCGGCGCAGGCAGTGGCTACGATCGCACTCTTTTAATGAGTTTGCCGAAGAACTAATGAGCTGACTGAAGGTTTCAAATATTCCCTGAGGTCATCGGTACACAATTCGGCTTTCGCGACAATTTTTGCTTCGGGCCCAATTGATCTGAACCTGAAATACGTTTCAGGACAAGCGGGGCAGGTGTATCGTCCCCGCGGGATGTATTGCAAAACGACCAAGAAACAGCTGGCGTCCTCGAAGGACATGTGGCGGCTCACCTGTGAGACTTGAAAAACCAAACGGGCGGGACGTGCGACTTTCGGGAATCGTCGACCATGCGGTTCAATTACGGACGCGCGTCGCCTGGCTGTATTACGTCGAGGGGTTAACACAGGAGCAAGTTGCAAAGAAGCTCAAGCTTACCCGCCTTAAAGTTGTTCGAATCCTTGCACAGTGCCGAGAAGAGGGTATGGTGCAAATTCGGATTAACTCGAAACTTGTTGATTGTGTCGCGCTCGAGCAACAGCTGGAGCAAGCCTTTGATCTCGATCAGGCGATCGTCGTACCGACGCCTGACGATCCGAAAAGCATCGACACAATAATCGGGAATGCAACGGGCAATTATCTATCCTCAAACTTAAGGGACGGCATGACTATCGGCGTCGGTTGGGGACGGACATTGCAGAGTAGCCTTCGTTCGATCGAGATGCGTCCGCTAAAAGGAGTGACAATTGTTTCTCTACTTGGTGGGCTAACCCATGCGACGGCGGTTAGCCCCTCGGAATTCGCATGGCGATTTGCCGATCTACTTGGCGCAGATTGCTACTACATTGCCGCGCCTGCCTTTACCAACGACGAAGCGACACGCACCTCGTTGCTTGAGCAGAGAGGTCTCCATGAAGTTTTCGATCGCGCAAAGAAACTTGACATGGCAGTCGTAAGTGTCGGCGACATGGGCGAATCAGCGACGATATTCGATTATAACCTCGTTGGCCGCGAAGACATGATGTTGTTGAGAAAAGCGGGTGCAGTCGGCGATGTCTTATGCCATTTTCTCTCACAAGACGGCTCGTTGGTCGATCACCCGCTAAACCGACGGGTCATGGCCTGCGACCCGACAAGCCTTCGGAATATCGCAAAAGTCGTCCTTGCATCTGGTGGTGTAGAGAAAGTGCCAATCATGCGAGCAACGCTTGCGATAACCAATGCAAAGGTCGTTATCACAGAAGAAGCGACTGCAAAGGCAATTTTGGCCGATGCTGCAGAAGACGAATAAGCGAGGAGCAAACGCCGGCATAAGCGAATATCTCAGATCATGGTAAACACGTTAACAATCAACATTTCTGCTGTCCTAGCACTGGTACCGGCAACGCTCTATCAGTTTGGCCGCGGGGACCGATCTGGGACCATATTTTGGGCAACTATCACTGTGGCAGAGGCCGGCTCGGTTGCGGCAATTTGGCTGTCATTTGATGGTGTCTGGCGAACTGGTTTTTCGCTGGCGCTATGGATCACTGTAGCCTTGAGTATCTTGTTATATGCAGGACTCGCTGCCGGCACGAAAACTTGCCGGCAACTTGGTCCACTTCTATTGCCGTATCTTTTGGGCCTCGGGATCCTCGCAACGTTGTGGGGCCAAGCTCCGGGGCGGCCAATGATCACCGCAGCACCTCTTGGTTGGATAGGTCTTCATATCGCTACATCCATACTCACATACGCCATTCTGACCCTAGCGGCGGTTTCCGGTCTTGCTGTGACCTTGCAAGAGCGTTCGTTGAATTCCAAGCGCCCAACATCGCTTAATCGCATATTGCCATCTATCGCCGACGCCGAGCGGCTACAAGTTGGATTGATGATCGCTGCACAAGTGGTCTTGAGCCTCGGACTCGTAAGTGGAATGGCGACGCAATTTTTTACGACCGGGGACTTTTTAGTGCTCGATCACAAAATTTTACTGACGCTCGCTGCATTCTTAACGATTGGCGGCATGCTCGTTGTGCATTTTCGAACTGGATTACGTGGTCGAAAGGCCGCACGGGTCGTACTCGTCGCTTACCTGCTTTTAACTTTGGGTTATCCAGGTGTGAAGTTTGTGACAGATGTCTTGCTCGTCTAACGCGCATGATAAAAATGAGCGCTTGCCATTAAATCTAGTTGGGCAAGTCTATTGCAACGTCGCACGCCGTCGCCGCATAGTGTCCAAATCATGCGACAATTTGGTGCCATGCGCCACTTCAACGCCCGCAGCTCAGTACAGGCGCAGCAATGGTGAAACATCCGATGGGGAATTCCGGTATGGCTGAACCACATGCCGAAATCCCACAAGACTCCAATACAGGCGATTTGTCGGAGTCAAACGAAGACCGCGGATTGGCTGCAGCAGTAAAACGCCATCTGCAAGTCTACTTTTCGGCCCATGATGATGGCATGCCATCAGAGGGTCTTTACGACCGAATTCTCCGCGAAGTAGAAAAACCGTTGATCGAACTTTCGCTCGTCGCAACACGCGGAAATCAGATTCGCGCCGCTCGCCTTTTAGGCGTCAACCGCAACACCCTTCGCAAGAAAATTCAAAAGCTAAAGATTCCGGTAAAACGAGCCAAAAAATGACGCTCGAAACGTCCGATTCAGCGGAATCCAGCGCAAATCCAAAACAAATGACAGCACGTTATCGCCTAGCAGAAAGCTTTTCGTATTGGGCTCGGCGGATGCGGTTAGGCCTAATTCTTACGGTTACGCTGGTCGTGGCAGCCCTTGCGGCAGGCATAGGCACCTATGCCGTCTTATCTGACATTACCGCCCTCGGTTCAGAACCGGACACGGTCCTCGTCCTCCTTAATGTCGATCTCGCGCTATTGCTGATACTAGCAATTTTCGTTGTCCGACGAATCGTCAGCATTTGGTCTGAACGAAGAAAGGGATCGGCGGGTTCGCGCCTACATGTTCGACTGGTCGTTCTATTTGGATTGGTATCTGTAACGCCAACAATCATTGTTGCGATTTTCTCCGCGCTTTTCTTTAATTTTGGGTTGGAATCTTGGTTCAGTGAGCGCGTCCGTACTGCTCTTAGCGCGTCCGTCGCCGTCGCCGATGCATACCTGCAAGAACACAAACAAAACATTCGTGCAGACGTCTTGCGCATGGCGCGCGACCTTGTTCGTGATGCGCCGACACTCGGCAACAGCCCCGCGCGGTTTAACCAAATCGTAAACTTACAGTCACAGCTAAGAGGCCTTACAGAAGCTATAGTTTTTACCGGTGATGGCCAAATCCTTGCCCGCTCCGGCCTGACGTTTGTCTTGGAATTCGAGCCGGTTCCAGAATCCGCCCTCACTACAGCGCAAGCCGGAGAAGTCGCGATTCTTACTAGTGAGAATGATGACAGAGTCAGAGCACTGGTGAGGCTTGATAGCTTCGTCGACACGTATTTGTTCGTCGGCCGCTTTGTAGACCCCAAAGTACTCCGGCATATGGAACGCACTCAGGGCGCAGTTACACAGTTCGAACGCCTCGAACTTGAGCGCGCAGACTTGCAGGTGTCGTTCGCCCTAATCTTTCTTCTCGTCGCTCTCCTGTTGCTTCTTGCTGCTGCTTGGATAGGTCTTAACTTTGCAACTCAACTCTCCCGCCCAATCAGCTTGCTCATCGGTGCAGCAGAAAAAGTGAGGACCGGAGATTTGACGGCCCGTGTGCCGGAGCAAGATGCGTCAGATGAAGTTGGGATGTTGATGCGAGCGTTTAACCGAATGACAAGCCAGTTGGCATCCCAGCGCCATGAACTCATTAATGCAAACGAACAACTCGAGGAGCGCCGCCGCTTTACGGAAACAGTCCTTGCGGGTGTCTCAGCTGGTGTGATTGGTCTCGATGAACAGGGTCGTATTTATCTATCCAACCGATCCGCATCTTTACTCCTCGGCGTCGAATTGGATGAATTCGCTGGCCAACCTTTGGCGGACATCGTCCCTGAGATGGGCGCCATGGTACAGGAGGCACGCGCATTGCGTACATTTCGGGCAGCCGAGAGTCAGATCAATATTGTCCAGAACAACGAAAAAAAAACATTACTAGTACGCGTCGGTGTGGACCGAAATGGTGATCAAATTGACGGATTTGTTGTTACTTTTGACGACATAAGCGAACTTCTTTCAGCCCAACGCAAAGCAACTTGGGCAGACGTCGCGCGACGCATCGCCCATGAAATCAAAAATCCTCTCACGCCTATTCAGTTATCTGCAGAAAGACTAAAACGAAAGTATCTGCACGAAATTAAAAGCGACCCAGAAACTTTTATAATATGCACCGACACAATTGTGCGCCAGGTCGGTGATATTGGGCGCATGGTTGATGAATTCTCTCATTTTGCCAGAATGCCGGCACCTGTTATCAGAGACGGGAATGCGACAGAACTTTGTCGACAAGCCGTATTTCTCCAACGCAACGCAAACCGCCACATCACCTTTGACCTGGAAGTTCCCAAAGACCCGCTCCATGTTCCGTGTGACAGCCAAATGCTGAGCCAGGCATTAACGAATTTGTTACAGAACGCTGTTGATGCCATAGATGGTCGCGAAGGGAAGGTGCCAGCCGGACAAATTACGCTTCGCCTTTACCAAGACATCACAAATAAAAGAACGATAATTGAGGTGGAGGACAACGGTAAAGGGTTGCCGATCGAAGACCGGGAACGACTAACTGAGCCATATGTCACGACGCGCCACAAGGGGACCGGGCTCGGATTAGCAATTGTGCGGAAGATTATGGAAGACCATCTCGGCATCTTGAGCCTTGGTGATGCCTCGGGTGGAGGTGCGCTGATGCGCCTAGAGTTGCCAAGCGAACTGAGTTCATCTGCAGAAACAGCAAAATCAGTATCGACTAACTCCAACACACCAGAAGCGGCAGACCATGGCGCATGACATCTTAATCATCGATGACGAGGATGATATCCGCACACAATTAGCGGGAATTCTCGCCGATGAAGGGCATCAAACACGCGAGGCATCAAACAGTACCGACGGTTTCAACGAAATTGCGTCTCGACAACCCAGCCTTCTCATCCTTGATGTCTGGCTCAACAACAGTGAGCTCGACGGATTGCAGATGCTCGAAATTATCAACCGGGATTATGCAAACCTTCAGGTAATTGTCATTAGCGGGCATGCAACCTTCGATATGGCCGTTAGCGCCACCAAAATGGGCGCATATGATTTTATTTCCAAACCGTTCAAAACTGACATCCTCATTCTCACCGTTGAGCGAGCAATTGAAGACGCTCGTTTGCGCCGGGAAAACAGAGATCTACAACAACAATCAGGCGGCCTAATTAGCGAGTTAGTGGGCGATTCTGCTGTCTTGGCGCAGGTTCGGCAGATCATCGATCGTGTCGCTCCAACAGATAGTCGAGTATTAGTGACAGGATCACCAGGGTCTGGGAAAAGCGTGGTCGCGCGCATTTTGCACAATCGGTCCACCCGAAGAGATGGTCCGTTTGTTGTCCTTAATTGTGCAACGCTCCAGGCGGATACACTCGAAACTGTGCTGTTTGGAAGTGAGAATAGCGACGGTTCATCACCCGTAGTTGGCCTGCTTGAGCAGGCGCATAGCGGTACCTTGTTACTTGATGAGGTCGCCGATATGTCGCTCGAAACGCAGGGTAAAATCGTCCGTATGCTTCACAGTCAGAGGTTTCAACGCGTCGACGGCAGCCGATGGATAGAGGTCGACGTTCGTGTTATTGCCACTACCCATCGAGATTTACAGGCATTGATGTCCGATGAACAATTCCGAGAAGATCTCTATTACCGGCTAAATGTCGTACCAATTGCAGTCCCCCCACTGAGCGCGCGCCGTGAGGATATACCTTTGCTTACTCAATACTTCATGTCGCGCTCAGCCGATGCGAAGGGCCGTGCGCCGCGCGTCATTAAAGACGACGCAATGGCTTCGCTACAAGCCTATGATTGGCCTGGAAACGTCTGGGAGCTCGTAAACGTGGTTGAGCGTCTTCTATTGTTGGCCCCAGGTGGGCTCGATGCACCGATAACATCTGAGATCGTTTTACAGGCTACTGGCCAAGACGGATCCGACGCCATGCGCTGGGACCGAGCACCGGAGCTCATGAATAGGCCATTGCGAGAGGCACGTGAGGCATTTGAGACAGAGTATCTACTGTTTCATGTCACAAGATTTGGCGGCAATATCAGCCGAACCGCCGAATTCATTGGAATGGATCGCGCGGCACTACATCGAAAACTGAAAATGTTAGGCGTGGACAACGCTGTCAGATCACATAAAATTAGCGCCTGACACGAATTTTATCTATCCAGGCTGGCGGGATGCACCAATTTGTGTGTTCCGGAAGCTTATCCGAGAGCACACACCATGAAAGTTGTCATCTGCGGCGCCGGCCAAGTCGGGACAAGTATTGCGCGCTACCTTGCCAGCGAACACAACGATGTAACAGTCCTCGATCAGTCCCCTGAGTTGATCAGTCGGCTCAACGATTCGCTGGATGTTCAAGCCGTTGTTGGCCATGCCTCTCACCCAGAGGTACTTGAGAAAGTAGGCGTCGCTGACGCCGATATGCTGATTGCCGTTACATTTGCTGATGAAGTGAACATGGTGGCATGCCAAATAGCGCACTCTCTGTTCAACGTACCGACAAAAATTGCTCGTATTAGACACCAAGGTTACCTCGACCCCCTATGGTCCGATTTATTCAGCCCCGACCACATGCCAATCGACGTCATTATTTCACCAGAAATCGAAGTTGCGAAAGCAATTGGTAGAAGGCTTACAGTTCCTGGTGCCTTTGACATGATCCCATTTGCCGACGACAAGGTGCGGTTGATCGGCGTCAGATGTTCCGACACCTGCCCAGTGGTGCACACGCCACTTCGCCAACTTTCTTCATTGTTTCCTGACCTCAATATCATTGTTGTAGGAATCGTGCGTGAGGACAGCGCTATTGTGCCGACCCCACAAGATCAAATGCTGCCCGGTGATTCCGTATACTTTGTTGCCGACACTGAACATCTTCCAAGAGCGATGGCTGCCTTCGGACACGAGGAGCAAGAAGCGCGCAGAATTATCATTCTGGGCGGCGGAAATATCGGTCGGAGTCTTTCTCATCTAATCGAAGAAAGCAAAAACGACGTGTCGGTAAAATTGATCGAGATGGATGGCGATCGTGCGCGCTTCGCCGCCGAAACCCTGCCTGGACTTTCGGTCATTCAGGGCGACGGTCTCGATCCAGAAATTCTTGCCGAAGCAAACGTTTCCGCGACAGAAACCATTGTCGCTGTAACTGACGACGACGAGACCAATATTCTCAGTTCCTTATTGGCAAAACGCTACGGCGCGGAGCGAGCGGTTACGTTGATCAATAAGACGACTTATTCGCCGCTCATCACTACTCTGGGAATAGATGTCGTGGTTAGCCCACGCGCAATTACCGTCTCAAAGATCCTGCAACATGTTCGACGGGGCCGTTTTCGTGCGGTTCATTCGTTAGGCGAGGGATTTGCGGAGGCCATTGAAGCAACGGCCGTTGAATCATCGCCGCTGGTCGGAAAACCCCTGCGGGAGGCCAAACTTCCACGTGGTGTCATCGTCGGGGCAGTCGTACACAATGGCGAGGTTATCATTCCTCGCGGCGATACCATCATTTATCCTGACGATCGAATTATAATCTTGGCCGCCGCCGATGCGGTCAAGAAGATGGAGAAATTATTTTCAGTCCACTTCGCGTTCACTTAGAATTCTTGACCCTAAGAGGCTCAATTTATTGCAAAAAGAGAGAGTTTTATGGCCCGCTACTCGTATGTGAACGGTCGCTATGTTCCCCATGTTGACGCTGCTGTTCATATAGAAGATCGCGGCTATCAGTTCGCTGACGGCGTGTACGAGGTCGTCACGATCGTGGCCGGGAAGCTAGTGGACGTGGAGCCGCATTTTGATCGGCTCGCGCGCTCGCTTGGAGAAATGAAAATCGAGTGGCCGGTAGCCCGGCGAGTCCTCGGACTGATTATGCGTGAACTCATTAGGCGAAATCGGCTCGAGAACGGAATTCTTTACATGCAGATCACGCGCGGCGTTGCACCACGCGACCACAAATTTCCAGTAGGCATAATACCTTCGTTGATAATGACAACGAAGAGGATCGATTTTTCAGCCGAAAAAAAATATACCAACGGCGTCAGCGTCATCTCTATCCCGGATCAACGCTGGTCACGGTGTGACATAAAGACTGTCTCCCTACTTCCAAATTGTTTTGGCAAGCAGCAAGCTGCGGAGGCCGGCGCCTACGAAGCCTGGCAGGTCGACAGGGATGGATTTGTGACCGAAGGGACATCAAGCAATGCCTGGATTGTGACGCAGAACGGGCACATGCTGACGAGACCACCAACGAATGCGATCCTAAACGGTGTCACCCGACTTTCACTGCTTCAAATCGCCGAAGAAGAGGGCATCGTTTTGGAAGAGCGTGCATTCACGCTGGAAGAAGCTCATCAAGCACGAGAGGCATTTGCGACGAGTGCAACTTCATTTGTAACACCGGTCATCACTATTGACGGCAAACTGGTCGGCGACGGCGTTCCAGGCGCACTGACGCGCCAATTGGTCGCTTGGTATACCGACTACGTCGCCGGGCTCAGAGCAATCGCATGACGCCGCCGACGACATTGCCCAGTGCAGTTCTGCTGGATTGGGATAATACGTTGGTCGATAGTTGGCCGAATATGTATGAATCTCTGCGCGAAACATTCCTCGCGATGAACCAACCCCCGTGGACATTGGAAGAAACAAAGCAACGCGTTCAATTGTCGTTGCGTGATACGTTTCCGGTGCTTTTTGGCGATGATTGGCAACGCGCCATGAAGATTTACTACGAGGCCTATGAGCGCCGGCATCCGGATAAACTCATCCCTTTGCCTGACGCAGAAATATTGCTGAATGAACTGAGAGTGAAAGAAATATATGTTGCGCTCGTTTCCAACAAAACCGGGCGCTATCTGCGTATCGAGGTGGAATACCTAGGTTGGCAAGACTATTTTGGGGCAATGGTCGGCGCTGGCGATGCGGCCCGAGACAAGCCGGCAAGGGAAGCGGCTGATATGGCACTTGCCGGAAGCGATATATTGCCGGGATCTACGATTTGGTTTATAGGCGATTCGGCGGCAGACATGGAAATTGCTCATAATGCGGGATGCTTACCCGTGCTGTTGCGCGAGAATTCACCTGCAGTGGACGAGTTCGCTCAACATCCGCCAGCCTGGTACATCTCTAGCTGCGGAGAACTTGCGGCCCATATTGTTGGGTTGTGATTGCGTGATGGGCAAATTTATGCGGATATTGTCATTGAGCTAGCCTCTGAACAGCAACCGTCTAGCGAAATGGGTCTGTAGCTGCGGACCCCAACAACCTAAAATCAGGACGGAACCAATGCCTACCGAAAAAACGCAAAACATCCAGGACGTATTTCTCAACAACGTCCGCAAGAACAAACTGCCCGTTACGATTTTCTTAGTTAACGGCGTAAAGTTGCAGGGAATTATCACCTGGTTTGATAATTTCTGCGTCCTGTTGCGCCGCGAGGCCCATTCGCAGTTGGTTTATAAGCATGCAATTTCAACAGTGATGCCGACCCAGCCAATTCAACTTTTCGAACCAACATCAGCGGAAAGTGAAGAAGAGGCTTAACGGCAACCACGATCAGAACGACGATGAGGCGCCGCCCGTCGGCCGTGCCGCTGTGGTCTATCCCATTGTATCGAACAATAATGATGGTCCGCGTGCTCCGGAAGCACGACTAGAGGAAGCTGTCGGACTTGCCCGTGCGATCGGTCTAAACATCGTTGCCGCCGAGGTTGTTCGAGTGAAACGCACACGTCCGGGGACGCTTCTAACCAAGGGAACACTCGAACGCCTTGCCGACTTGGCAACGAACGAGCAACTCGATTTAGTCGTCATCGATGCATCACTCACGCCTGTGCAGCAGCGCAACCTTGAAAGCGCTCTCAAAACCAAGGTAATCGATCGAACTGGTCTTATTTTAGAAATCTTCGGTGCGCGTGCGCGAACCTATGAAGGGAAGCTGCAAGTCGAGCTTGCTGCTCTTACGTATCAGAGGTCGCGGCTTGTCCGGAGTTGGACCCATTTGGAGCGCCAGCGCGGTGGTCGCGGATTCCTCGGTGGCCCAGGTGAACGCCAGATAGAAATGGATCGACGTATCATTGGGCAACGTATAACTCGGCTTAAAAATGACTTGTCGACGATCAGACGAACACGTGCGCTTCAGCGGCGGGCGCGACAGCGTGTTCCGTATCCCATGATAGCCCTTGTCGGATACACCAACGCCGGAAAATCCACACTATTCAATCACCTGACCAAAGCGGGTGTCGTCGTCAAAGACATGCTCTTTGCGACCCTCGATCCGACACTGCGACAGATTGTCTTACCAAATGGTCGCAATGCAATTTTAGGCGATACTGTGGGGTTCATATCGGAGTTGCCAACGCAGCTCGTTGCTGCATTCCGGGCAACTCTCGAAGATGTTGAGCAAGCAGATATAGTTGTCCATGTGCGCGATGCTTCTCATCAGGACAGTGAGGCACAAAAAGATGATGTTTTGCGCATCCTTGAAGCGCTTGGGGTCAGCGACAGCGTTCCCTTGATTGAAGTAATGAACAAAATTGATCTCCTTGATGATGATGCAAAGAACATGCTCTTGCATCGAAGTGCGCGGGCAGAAAATTGTATTCCGATTTCGGCAGTAAGCGGGCAGGGCTGCGATATTCTGCTTCAGAAACTAGATGACAAACTCTCGCAACAAGAGCAAACGTTCAATTTCGACTTAGATGCGGCTGATGGCGCGGCCGCGGCTTGGCTCTATTCCCATGGACATGTGTTAGAACGGGTCGATGAGGGTGAGCGGAGCCGGATCCTTGTCACCCTTGCGCCGGCCGACAGGGAGCGATTTGAGCATCGGTTCAATTCAAATCACACCTAAGTTCCTGGACGTATCCATCAAACGCTTACCATCTTCTCACGACCAATGTTGATGTCCAATGCTGCCTGATATTGATCGCGTAACTGACATCATCACGGAAACCGCAGAAAGTGTGATTTTGCCTCGCTTTCAATCGCTTGCCGCACATGAAGTGATGGAGAAAGCAGCTGGCGATCTCGTGACAATTGCGGATATTGAGGCTGAAAAATTACTAGAAAGACGACTGACTGACTTGGTGCCAGGAACTGTCGTCGTCGGTGAAGAAGCGGTGCATGCCGATGCGACGATTCTTGAACGGCTTGTCGGCGATGCACCGTTGTGGATCGTTGACCCTGTGGACGGAACCGCCAATTTTGCCAAGGGCAACCCGACGTTCGGGAGCGTCGTCGCCTATTTGGAAGGCGGTAATGTCCTTGCGGGATGGATTCATATGCCGGTCAAAGGAACAACTGCGGTGGCCATGAAAGGTGAAGGCGCCCGATGCGAGGGGGTAGAAATTAGTGTTTCGTCTGTTGTGCCGCTGAAGGAAATGACCGGTCTCCTAAATCTTGGATTTTTCGAGCCAGAGCGGCGTGCGCAAATCCAGGAACGGAGCCAACGCTTTGCATTAATCGAAACGCAACGATGTGCGTCTCACAATTATTATTCCCTGGCATTGGGAATCAGGCACTTCTCGTTGTACCGCCGCCTTTGGCCGTGGGACCACGCCGCGGGCGTTCTTATTCACGAGGAGGCAGGTGGATACAGCGCACTGCTCGACGGTTCACCCTACCTTCCGACTGAACGCAGCCATGGTCTCTTTTCCGCCCCTGACAAGCGGATGTGGTACGAGATACGCGACTATTTGTT